>CAWJHT010000073.1:0-30292 GCA_963842685.1 uncultured delta proteobacterium
TCAATCGGACTCCTGTTGAAAGCGCATTGGGCTTTTTGAAGGCCATTCACCGGTTTTCTAAAAGGATCCTGAAGATCCACAAGGAATCCTACCGCACGAACCTGCCGGTTATTTACATTGAGGGTGGTCGGAAGCTTTGGGCCTGTCAAGGACTTCATCAACATAGCGCACCTGTGTTTTCATAATCTGACCATTGTTGGTATGCCCGAAAGCCTTCACAATCCTGTAGTTGAACGGCCGGAACTCTTCAATCAGAGGGTATTGAAAATACTGAATTATGGGTGATGTTTCCTGAGATGGACTTGTCTTCACGTATCTTCACACAGTGAGTATCCAAAACAATATAGCAAGCTGAAGTCAAGTATTTCATGATTTTGACTGCTCTGCTTTGTTTCGACCAGAATCTTGGACAAATTACACATTTTTTTACGAAATTCGTCGTTAGTCCTTATTACCACAATATCCGAAATGAAAAAAATGTATTCCTCTATAATCATGCGATATTCCCCTTTAAATAGCTAATAATCTGTGTTATGGATATACCGATGTTTCGGGACCGTGGTCGGGGTCACCATAATTATTGCCTTACTCGCCGATTTCATCTTTCCCCGTTGCTGACGGTGGCGGGATATGGCAAGAGGCAGAAGGAACTTCTATGAATTTGAACAGGCTTTTCCTTTCTTCCTTACAGGGCTTCTGGGTTACTTGGCTCCCATTTTTCCTGCACGCTGCGTAGCCCTTTCCGCTGGTGAAATCATGCACATCGTGTATTCCCAGCCAGAGGGTGTAAACGTTGTTGCTGAGATCGAAATGACCCTTGTTGGCAAGGACGGGGGAAAACGCATTCGCAGGATTAAAATCTTCAAGCAACAAAAGGAAGCGGTCAACAAAAATATAATTTTTTTCTTGAGCCGGCGGATGTTCGCAATACAGCCTTACTCACCTATGACTATACCCAGGCAAACCAGGATGATGAGCAGTGGATCTATCTTCCCTCATTGCATAAAACCGAGGCGCATCTCCTCTTCCAACAAAAGCGCTTCCTTCATGCATTAGAATATCCTATGCAGACCTGACCCGACACATTGTTGAAAATTTTTCTTATTCCCTCACGAAGGAGTCCCAGGTCAACTCGCATCCGGTCTGGGTGATCGAGTCCATTCCAAAAAATGAAACAATCAGTGCCAATACGGGTTACAGCAAGTCGGTGTTACGTTAGACAAGACAACTTTGTTATTATCCGTGCAGTTCACTGGATGAGAAATACTACCAGTCTCAAATACGTTGAAGTAAAAAAACTGCAAAAAATCGATACGATATGGGTTCCAATGGAAATCCATGCCACAGTTGTGGCAGACAAGAAAATTCTCATCAAACCATTTTACAGACCCAGTCTATCCAGTTCAATCAGACCATTGACGACGATTTTTTCACCGTCCGCTCCATGGAAAAGGGACTGTGAGAGATATGTAGAGGAAATAACCATGCGGCCGATTTTCTCGCTCTCACCGGTTGTTCTTGGGCTTTTCTTTCTGCTTTCTCCTCTCATGGCACTGGCAGACACAGACTTAGGCGAGATTCTAGACGTTTTCGAATCCCCGGAATCACAAATGATTACGGAAGCAAGAGAGGGGCTGGAGTCACCCACTGAACCGGAATCGTATCCTGTTTCGCACCTCTCGGGCACTGCGCAATTTTTCACCTCCTATGGCTTGCACTCCCATACCCCATCTTCATCGACAACAAATTACCGTGGCCTCACCAGCTTGCGTTCCGGAGTGAACCTGAATTATGATGTGAAACTGAACAGGAAATGGCAGGCACGTCTCAGCGGCCATGGTTTCTGATGCAGCCTATTCCTTCAGGAACAGGGCAAATTTCACCGATGAGGTTCTCGACGTGTATGAAAAGGAACTGAGGACTGATGAAGGATATGTGAGCGCCAGGTTGAGACCGATTCTCTGGATTTCCGTCTCGGCCGGCAGATCGTTGTCTGGGGCAAGGCAGATTTCCTTTGGGTGGTGGATGTTCTTAATCCGATTGATAACCGAGAGCCTGGCCTGGTCGACGAGGAGCACAGCTTGCCGGTTTTCATGTCGCGATTGGACTACTATTTCAACAATTGGCGCTTTACCGGGATCATTCTTCATGAATATCGGAACAATAAAGATCCTGCCTATGGTAATGATTTCTACCCTTTCACTTTTCCCCCGCCGCCACACGAAAAGGTTTCTTCCGACCTTGGGAGTCAGGGGTTTTTTTTGGCTTTCGGCAACAAATTTTACGGGTGGGACGTGACCCTGCATGCAGCCTCCTTTCTCCCGGGAGCAACAACTCATTGGTCTTTCTGAAGCAATCAGCGCTCGCAAAATAAATCGTCACACCCTTATTGGTATTGCAGGGGATACCATTAAGAATGACTGGGTGTTTAAATTTGAGACCGCCTACCTGGACGGCCTCAAATATTACGCCCTTCCGGATGCAGAAGAATCACGAATGGATTTTTTAGCGGGCCTTGAATATACAGGGCTACCCAACACCCGAATTCATCTGGAAGTACTCTATCAATATACATATAATCTAGACCAGTCGGGCGTTGACCAGTTTGACCTCCCCAAGCGCAACACGTTGGTCTGGGTATTGCAACTCTCCCGTTCTTTCTATCACGACCGGCTGAAAATATATTTTCGTTCCCTCAACCTGGGTGTTGACTTCTCAGATGGTTCCGCACAAAAATTCTGGATCACTTATGCTCTAACAGACCATTTTTCTTGTTCCGGCGGTTTGGTCGACTATCATAGTGGCGATAACTACTTCATGAAAGATATTGGAAAGAATGACCGGTTATTTTTCACCTTAAAATACAGTTTCTGATAGCCTATATCGGAACCCATACGAAAGGATACTCACATCGATATGTGGCGTGGGAACACTTGTTGTAGCCATCCATATCTCATCGTCCTATGAACAGGTTTCAACATAGTCACAATGCTCATCAACTGCGTTGATTCGCCAAAACTGTGAGGTCTTCGCCCCCACGCCCCATCCCTGACTATATCAGGGGATTAGCTGAGATTAACAGATGATACAAAAAACCGATACGACTCTTAGAATGACCCGGCTTTTTACCGGTTATCCCAAAACTGTGGTCCTCTTGACCATTCTTATAACCATAATCTTTGGCTTTTTCGGCAGAAACATTGAAAGAGATCACTCCGGTGAAGGGATGCTGCCTGCTGACGAACCGATAAGAGTATACTTTGACGAATTCAAAAAGCATTTCAATATCCGGGATCAGATCGTCATCGCCCTGCACAGCGAACAGAGTGTCTTTACACCCAAAATGCTGGCAAAGGTGGATCGAACATCAAAGTATCTTGTAGATTGCGGTTTTACCGACGAAGTAAAATCCTTGGCGACATTTGAGAATATTACCGGCGTGGACGGCGAAATTATAATCGAACCTTTTATGAAAAAAATTCCTCGAAACATAGAAGAAGCTATCGATATTGAAAAGGCCGTTCACTCCTTTCCCTTGGCGGAAGAATTTCTTGTTTCTGAAGATGGAAAATCCACTCTCATTTTGGCCCAGCCAAATTTTTATGCCTGGGAGAAGGATAAAAGCGCCGCCGCCAACGACGCAATAAAAGCATTTCTCGATGCCGATGAACAGCTCGGTGAATATTATATCGCCGGTTTCCCCATCATCAACGGGCTGAGCGATAAATATATGGATCAGGATAACATGGTGATGGTGCCAATAATTCTTCTGGTAGTCATCTGCCTGCTTTGGTTTTCATTCCATAGCCTTCGTGGCGTCTGGATTCCCCTTGTTGTTGTACTGGCAGCCATCATTTGGACTTTCGGAATGATGAGCCTTCTTGCTGTTAAAATCACCACCCTCTCAATCAGCATTCCAGTTATACTCATCGCCATGGGAATCGCCGACGGAATCCATATAATTCACGAATATTACCATCATCTAAGGGATGGAAAAGATAATCTGGATGCTGTTCAGTGCACCATGAAGGAGATGAACGGTCCTGTATTGATGACGTCCTTGACAACCGCAGTCGGGTTTCTGGCTCTGTTTACCGCTGATATCGTACCCATTAGAGAGTATGGTGCCTCTGTGGCGTTTGGAATTTTAGCCGCCATGATCTTCTCACTCTCCTTTATTCCGGCGTGCCTGGTCATTCTTGGTAAACCTAAAAATGTTCTTTCAAAAGAAGTCGCCAGGAAGGCGCGCTACACAATTTTTCCAGAGCCATCGGTGAGTTTGGTCTGAAATATGCAAAAACCCTGGTCATCCTTTTTATCTTTGGCTTGACCGTTGTAGGCTTTGTCGCCTCCCACCTCAGAGTTAACAATAATCCTATCGAATTTTTCCGAAAAAGCTCTGAGATATTTATTGCAAGCGATTTTATTAATCATAACTTTCCGGGAACCGGCTCCATCCACGTACAGATCGATAGCGGGCAAAAAGACGGCCTTAAAAATCCCGCCTTGCTGGAAAAAATTGCACTATTTCAGTCTCGGTTGGAAGAAATGGAAGAAGTCGGTAATACCCTGTCTGTGGCTGACTACCTTTCGCGCCTCCATCTAGTTCTTCACAATGAGGACCCATCATATAACAGGGTTCCCGGCACCGCCAGGGACATCGGCGTCAACCCCACTCCTAACGCCGGGTTGCAATACATTGGGCAATACCTTCTCATGTACGAAATAGCCGAGGGTTCGTATTTAACAAGAACGGTGGACACAAATTATCAACATGCAAACGTTGAACTGAACATCAAAGACACCAGTTCGGGTACCTACGGCAAAGTCATCGACCGAATCGATTCCTTGACCAAGGAGATCTTCGGGGATGATTACGAAAGTTCAAAAAACAGGCGCCGGAATAATAAATCAGAAAGTCGTCAAGTATCTTGTGGTGGGGCAGATATACAGTCTGGCAGTAAGTTTTATCGTTGTTTATCTTATGCTCATCGTCCTTTTCAGGTCACTTGTTTATGCAACAATCGGCGTGCTCCCTCTTTTTATCACCATTGCCTTTAATTTTGCCCTTATGGTGATAGCGCGAATTCCCCTTAACATCGGCGCTTACCGCAGCGTTAGCATCGGTATAGGCGTGGACTATTTATCCGTTTTCTTAGCCGATATCGAATAGAATCGGGTCGCAACAGAAATCTTTCCCAGACCATCGCTGCCACCATGGATACTTCGGGGCGGGCTATTTTCTTAAACGCCGCCGCTATTAGTTGCGGATTTGCCGTGCTTGTTTTTTCAAAATTTATGGTTCTTGCATACCTAGGATTTTCATTGCAATGATTATGCTGTTAAACGCCCTTGTCGCCCTTTTAGTAATACCGGCCTTTCTAAATCTCTTCCATAAAAAGGAAAAGGTGAAACAGTATATGACGATTTCGAGACCTTCTTCAGGATCTATGATGAGCATTTTTCACGTCAGTAGGATTTCTGGCGGCATCTGTATGAGCAGCTCGTCTGCTCCGGCTGTATCGATTGTGGTTTTTTTCAACTGCCTTGCCCCCATGAAATGCAAAGACTGCGGCCATGGATCCTCCTTCAGGTGTTACTGTACTTTGAAACGGTATTCATTGATGCGTGGCGATGTCGCCGGGTATCGACTCGTGGTGAACACAAGCCTCTTCAGCGACTCATTTCCTTCTTTTTAAATCAAAAGTGCGCTTCAACCGGATGCACCTGAAGGCTGTCCATCAAGACAGGACTATGAACAGAGTTTTTTGATTTCTGTGGTGAAAGGCGGTCTCATCACTCCCGCCTCGGTGATGATGGCCGTGATGAGGTCGTGCGGCGTCACATCGAAGGCGGGATTCCAGACGGCGATCCCCTCCGGGGCGGTCCGGACGCCGCCGACATGGGTGACCTCTTCCGGTTTCCGCTCCTCGATGGGGATCGCACCGCCGTCGGAAAGCGCCGGATCGATCGTGGAGAGGGGGGCGGCGATGTAGAAAGGGATCCCGTGCGCCCGGGCGAGGACGGCCAGGGCGTAGGTCCCGATCTTGTTGGCCGTGTCGCCGTTGGCGGCGATCCGGTCCGCGCCGACGATGACCAGATCGATTTTCCCCTGCTGCATCAGGAAGCCCGCCATGTTGTCCGTGATCAGCGTGCAGGGGATCCCTTCCCGCATCAGCTCCCAGGCGGTCAGCCTCGCCCCCTGGAGGACGGGGCGGGTTTCATCGACGTAGACATGGAGCTTTTTCCCTTCCTCCCGGGCCGCGCGGATCACGCCGAGGGCCGTCCCGTAACCGGCGGTGGCGAGCGCCCCGGCGTTGCAGTGGGTGAGGATCCGGGCGCCGTCGGGGATCAGATCCCGCGCCGTTCGCGCCGAGACGGCGGTTGATCGCGATGTCCTCCTCGCCGATCCGGATCGGCCTCGGCAACCAGGGCGTCGCGGATCCTTCGCCAGGGATCATCCTTTTTTTCAGCCTCAATCGACTCAGGATTTTTATCGGTGACACTGGATCGGCGGTGCGCCGCGAAGAGACGGGAGGCCGCGCCGTCGGTCAGAAAGCATCGCTCCGGCGGCGGGAAAGGATTTCCGGGAAGCCTGTTTGCGTTTCCGCTGGCGGCGGTGGTATCGAATCCGGCGGCATCTCGGCAACGGCGCTTGAAACCGTGTCGAAGCACCGTTTCATCCGTTCGATCGCCCAGAAGAGGTTCCGGGCCGTCGGGCGGCTGGCCGCGAATTCCCCGCAGATCTTCAGCGAAGGCCTCGCGGAACTGTGCCGGGGTATCGGCCTCGATCCGCAGGGCGCCCAGGGCGATCCCCATCGCCGCGGCGACGCCGATGGCCGGGGCGCCCCGGATCGTGAGATCGTTGATCGCCGCGATGACCTGCGCGGTAGTCGGTGCAGGTGACGTAGCGTCTCCGTGAGCGGGAGGGCCCGCTGATCGATCATGACCACGGCGTCGTCTTTCCAGAAAATCGTCCGGATCTCTGTTCCATGCCGAATTTTCCCACGGAGACCTGCCATCCGCCAACCATTGCCTACGGGGCGACCTTCCGGCGCTCTTCAAGGAGGCCGGCGCAACCGCTACTCGTCGCCCGCAAGCATTTTCTTCAGGAGGTCGTTGATGAGCTGGGGATTGGCCTTCCCCTGGGTCGCCTTCATCACCTGACCGACGAAGAAGCCGAAGACCTTCTCTTTTCCGGCCCGGTACTGGGCAACCTGCTCGGGGTTCTTCTCGATGATCTCGGCGATCGTCTCGGCCAGGGCGACCTCGTCCGTGATCTGGACGAGCCCCTTTTCCTCGATGATCGCCTCCGGGGCCTTGCCGGTCCGGTACATCTCCTCGCTGACCTCCTTGGCCATCTTCCCGCTGATCGTCCCTTCCTGGATGAGGCGGATCATCGCCGGCGAGCGAGGCCGGGGCGATCGGGCACTCCCGGATCTCTTTCTTTTCCTCGTTCAGGAACCGCAGGACGTCGCCCATGACCCAGTTGGCTCGCGATCTTCGGCTGGCCGGAGAGCCGGACCACCTCTTCGTAATAGTCGGCGAGCGCCCGGCTCGCGGTGAGGACGCCCGCGTCGTAGGCGGGAATCTGGTAATCCCGGACGAACCGCTCCCGCTTCTCCAGGGGGAGCTCGGGCTGGTCTTTCGCGGATCGCTTCGATCCAGGCGTCGTCGATCACCACGGGAACGAGGTCCGGATCGGGGAAGTAGCGGTAGTCGTGGGCCTCCTCCTTGCTCCGCATGGAGTGGGTCACGCCCGCCGTGTCGTCCCAGAGGCGGGTCTCCTGGACCACCGCGCCGCCCCCCTCGAGGACGTACTGCTGGCGCTTGATCTCGTATTCGAGGGCCCGCTGGACGTTCCGGAAGGAGTTCATGTTCTTGAGCTCCGTCCGCGTCCCGAAGGCCTCCGTCCCCTTCGGGCGCAGCGAGACGTTCGCGTCGCAGCGGAAGCTCCCCTCCTCCATGTTCCCGTCGCAGATCTCGAGATAGACGAGGATCTCGTGGAGCCGCCGCAGGTAGGCCGCCGCCTCTTCGGCGCTCCGGATGTCCGGCTCGCTGACGATCTCGATGAGCGGCACGCCCGTCCGGTTCAGATCGACGTAGCTCACGGGGTTGTGCTCGTCGTGCATCAGCTTCCCCGCATCCTCCTCCATGTGGATCCGCGTGATCCCGATCCGCTTCTTCCCGCCGTCGATCTCCACCTCGACCCAGCCGTGCTCGGCGGGCGGCTGCGGCGTACTGGGAGATCTGGTATCCCTTGGGGAGGTCGGGATAGAAGTAGTTCTTCCGGGCGAAGTTGCACTCCCGGTTGATCCGGCAGTTCGTCGCCAGGGCCATCTTCATCATGAACTCCACGACCTTCCTGTTGAGGACCGGGCAGCACCCCGGGCATCCCGAGGCAGACGGGGCAGGTGTGGGTGTTGGGCGCCGCCCCGAATTTCGTGGAGCAGCCGCAGAAGATCTTCGCCTCCGTGAGGAGCTGGGCATGGATCTCCAGCCCGATGACCGGTTCGAATTCCATTACAGCGTGGGTCTCCTTTTCTCGATCTTTGCCTGTTTCTCGTAGGCCGAGGCGATCTGGATCAGCCGCCCCTCCTGGAAGTGGCCCGCCAGGAACTGCACCCCGATGGGAAGCCCGCCTGCGGTGAAGCCGCAGGGGACGGAGATCCCCGGAATCCCGGCCAGGTTGGTCGAGATCGTGAAGATGTCGGAGAGGTACATCTGCATCGGATCGTCGGTCTTCTCGCCGATCCTGAAGGCCGGCGTGGGCGTCGTCGGGGTCAGGATGCACGTCGCAGTTCGCGAACGCCTCGTCGAAATCCCGCTTGATCAGCGCCCGGACCTGGGAGGCCTTCTTGTAGTAGGCGTCGTAGTAGCCCGACGAGAGGGCGTAGGTCCCGATCATGATCCGCCGCTTCACCTCGGCGCCGAAGCCCGCGGAGCGGGTCTTCTTGTACATCTCCAGCAGATCGCGGCCCTCTCCGGCGCGGAAGCCGTACTTGACGCCGTCGTAGCGGGCGAGGTTGGAGCTCGCCTCCGCCGGGGCGACGATGTAGTAGACGGCCAGACAGTACTCGGTGTGGGGAAGCGAGACCTCGATGCACTTCGCCCCCGGCCCCCTCGACGACCCGGATCGCCTCGCCGGACGGCCGCCTCGACCTCCGGGTCGATCCCGGCGATAAAGTACTCCTTCGGGATCCCGACCGTCCAGCCCTCGATCCCCTGGCCCAGGAACCGCCGGTAATCGGGGACCTCCTCCGGCACCGAGGTCGATTCCCGGGGGTCGTAGCCGGCGATGACGTTCATCAGGATGGCGCAGTCCTCCACATCCTTCGTGAAGGGGCCGATCTGGTCCAGCGACGAGGCAAAGGCGATCGAGGCCGTAGCGGGAGACCCGGCCGTAGGTCGGCTTCAGGCCGACGACGCCGCAGAGGGCCGCCGGCTGGCGGATGGAGCCGCCCGTGTCGGAGCCGAGGGCGGCGATGCACTCGTCGGCGGCCACCGCCGCCGCGGAGCCGCCGCTCGAGCCGCCGGGGATCCGCTCGAGATCCCAGGGATTCCGGGTCACGCCGAAGAAGGAGGTCTCCGTCGAGGAACCCATGGCGAACTCGTCCATGTTCGTCTTGCCCGGTGAAGACGGCGCCCGCCGCCCGGAGCTTCTCCACGACGGTCGCGTCGTAGGGCGGGATGAAATTGCTCGAGGATCCGGGAGCCGCAGGTCGTCCGGACCCCCTTGCGTGCAGAAGATGTCCTTCAGGGCGATGGGGATGCCGGTGAGCGGTCCGATCTCGCCCTTTCTGATCTTCTCATCCGCCGCGTGCCGCCTCGGCGAGGGCCGTCTCCCGCATCAGGGTGATGTAGGCGCGGACATCCTTTTCCACGGCGTCGATCCGTCCGAAGACGGAGGCGGTGATCTCGGCGGAGGTGGTCTCCCCCGCCCGGAGCTTGTCCTGCAAGTTCGTGAATGGTCAACTCGTACAATTCCATGACTACTCAGTCCTTTTACTCAATCACTTTCGGGACCTGGAAGCAGCTCCCCCGCGCCTCCGGCGCGTTGGCCAGCGAAGCCTCTACCGGGAGGGACGCACCGACCGCGTCCTCACGGAAGGCGTTCTTCTGGGCGATGGCATGGGTCATCGGCTCGACGCCGGTCGTATCGACCTCGTTCAGCTTGTCCATATACAGAAGGATGTCGTTGAGCTGCGAGGTGAATTTCTCCATCTCCTCCTCGCCGAACGAAAGCCTCGCCAGATGGGCCACATAGGCCACTTCATCCTTGCTGATCTTATCCAATGAATCACCTCTTTTCATTCAGCTCGGATCAAGGTTTGCTCCTGTCACCATGATCCTCCACCCGCTTGGTCACAGAACCGGCCAGAAGGGTTCGATCTGTCTCCCGCACCCGCCCGATCAGACGGTCCGCCTTCTCATCCGTCTCGGCGGCCATCCGGATCAGCGTCTCCTCCGTCACCCGGGTTTCCCCGAGCAGTTCGAGCAGGACCGCCCGGACGGATTTGGTCAGGCCCTGGATGTGATACCCCCCTTCGAGGACCAGGACCAGACGGCCGCCGCAGCACTCATCCGCCAGATTGAGCAGGATCCGGGTCAGGCAGGCGAAGCCTTCCGGCGTCACCTTCATCTCCCCCAGGGGATCGCCGATATAGGTATCGAATCCCGCGGAAACCAGGATGATCTCCGGTCTGAATGCCAGGGCGACCGGGCGACAGGATCTCCCGGAACACGCGGACGTAGAAGGCGTCGTCCGCCCCGGGCCGCAGCGGGACATTGATCGTGTAGCCGAGCCCCGTCCCCCGCCCCATCTCCTCCAGGCCGCCCGTGCCCGGGATAGCCGGGAGACTGGTGGGTGGAAAAGTAGAGGACCTGCCGATCCTCGTAAAAGATCTCCTGGGTGCCGTTGCCGTGATGGAGGTCCCAGTCGACGATCAGGATCCGCTCCATCCCGTGCCGGGCCAGGGCATGCCGCGCGCCGATCGGCGATATTGTTAAAGATGCAGAAACCCGCCGCCGTCCGCCGCCTGGGCATGATGGCCCGGCGGCCGGACCAGGGCAAAGGCGTTGTCCGTCTCCCCGGAGATCACGCTGTCGATGGCGTTCATGACGCCGCCGGCCGCCAGCCTCGCCATATCGTACGTCTCGGCGGTGGCCACCGTATCGGGATCGAGCATCGACATCGCTTGTCCGGCCGTGGCGGCGATGAAATCGATGTAGGACGGCCGGTGGACCCTCTCCAGTTCCTCGCGCGTGGCCTCCCTCGCGTCGATCCCGATGAATTTCCAGGCCATGTCGGGATTGTCGAGCATCTCGTAGATCGAAACGAGCCGTTGCGGCGTCTCGGGATGGGAAAATTCAGTGCCGTGCCGCAAATACCGCCAGTCCTTCACAATCCCCGTGTTCTTCGACATCGGCCACCTTTCCCCGAGGGTGCACATCGCTCCCGATTGGAGATCGCTTCTAACATAAAAGCCATTAAATAGCAAAAGATTTTGCAGCCGGAGGCCTTCCGGAAAAAGCATTGACAAACATTTCCGACTGCGGGTATAAATCAGCTGATGTGACGGAAAGGGTAGAGTTTTCAAAACCGTCCGTATGGAAGAGGTGAGATCATGTTTGGTATCGGTATGCCGGAGCTGCTGGTGATCGCGGTGATCGCCCTGCTCGTGGTGGGCCCTAAGAAACTGCCCGATATCGCAAAGGCTCTGGGAAAGGGTCTCTCCGAATTCCGCAAGGTGACCGAAAGCGCCACCGATACGATCAAGGAGACGCTGAAGACGGACGAGCTGAAAAAGGACATGGACGGTTTCAAGGATTCGCTGCTCTACGGCAAGGGGGAAGAAAAGGAAGCCCCGGTCCCTCCCGCCGCACCCACCCCTGCGGATCATGACGCCCCGAAGACGACCGACCCCAAACCCCAGGCCTGACCCCTCACAGGAATCCCGGCAAGACATCTCATGGAAAACGACAAACCCGAAGAAGAAAAAATGCCCCTGATCTCTCACCTCGAAGAGCTGAAGACGAGGCTGATCCGCATCTCTCCTCTCATCGTCGTCGGCATCGGTTTCGGCGTCTGCTACCTGTTCAAGGACTGGTCTTTCCGGGTGATCACCAAACCCCTCGTCGACGCCATGCCGGCCCAGAGTTCGATGATCTTTACCGGGCTCCCGGAGGCCTTCTTCATCCACATGAAGATCGCCTTCTTCGCCTCCCTGCTTCTGACGGCCCCCTACACCCTCTTCGAGATCTGGCGCTTCGTCTCCCCGGGTCTGTACAAGGACGAGAAAAGATACGTCCTCCCTTTCATCTTCTTCTCCACGATTCTTGTTCGTCGGCGGCGTCCTGTTCGGCTATTTCATCGCCCTGCCGCCGGCCTTCGCTTTTTTCGTGAGTTTTTCCACGGACTTCCTCAAACCGATGATCTCCTTCAAGGAGTATCTCAGCCTGACGCTCAAGTTCCTGCTGGCCTTCGGCCTCTGCTTTGAAATGCCGGTCTTCATGTTCTTCCTGGCCAAGCTCGGCATCGTCAACGCGAAGATGCTATCGAAACAGAGACGTTACGCGATCCTGATCATCTTCATCGTCGCCGCCATCCTGACCCCTTCTCCCGACGCCATCAGCCAGATCCTGATGGCGATCCCGCTGATGGTTCTTTACGAGGTGAGCATTTTTGTGGCAAAATTCGCCCGCAGGAACAAACCCGCACCGGAAGAGGCCGAAGTCCCCGAGGAAGGGATGCCGGAAGAGATGGAAGAAAAGAACCCATGACCCCCGTCAAGCGTGTCGCCCCGCGCCGGAAGATCGTCCTCGCGACGCTCCCTCCTGGGGATCATCATCGTCGTAATCCTCATCCTCTTTGTCGGCGCCGCCCTGGCGGGGAGCAGCCTGCTCTATTACCTGCTCCTCAAGGAGCTCCCCAGCATCGCCGCCCTGAAGGATTACCGTCCCAGCATCACGACGCGGGTCTATGCGGACAACAACGAGCTGATCGACGAGTTCTTCCTCGAGGACCGGAAGGTCATCAAGTACGAAGACATCCCGAAGATCGTGATCCAGGCCTTCGTCGCCGCCGAGGACGCCCGCTTCTTCCAGCACAAGGGCTTCGACATGCAGAGCATGTCCCGGGCCTTTTTCAAGAATCTCGAGGCGGGCACGTATCGTCCAGGGAGGAAGCACCATCACCCAGCAGGTCGCCAAGGTCCTCTACCTCTCCCCGGAGAGGAGCTACATGCGGAAGATCAAGGAGGCGCTCCTGGCCTACAAGATCGACCGGTATCTGACCAAGGAAGAGATCATCACCCTCTACCTGAACCACATCTATCTCGGCCACGGGACCTACGGGATCGAGGCCGCCTCCCAGGGGTATTTCGGGAAGAGCGCCCGCGACCTGACGCTCGCGGAAGCGGCCATGCTGGCCGGACTCCCCAAGGCCCCCAGCAACTACTCCCCCTACCTCCACCCGGAGAGGGCCTACCAGCGGCAGGCCTACGTCCTCACCCGGATGCTGGAAGACGGCTACATCACAAAGCGCGAGAGGGACCGGGCGCTCTCCACGAAGCTCCGATTTCGTTCGATCAAGCCGAAGGACAAGATCGCCCCTTACTTCATCGAGAATATCCGCCGCTACATCCAGGAGAAATACGGCAGCGACGTCCTCTACAAGGAGGGCCTCGAGGTCTACACGACCCTGAACATCCAGATGCAGAAGGCGGCGCGCGATGCGGTGGAGAAGGGTCTCAAGGAGATGGAGGAACGGGAGAACTATGAAAAGGGGCTGGTCCAGGGGGCCCTCTTTGCGATGGACTCGAAGACCGGCGCCATCCGGGCGATGGTCGGGGGGCGCGATTTCAACCGGAGCGAATTCAACCGCGCGACCCAGTCCCGGCGCCAGCCCGGCTCGGCCTTCAAACCGCTCATCTACACGGCGGCCTTCGACAAGGGGATGACCCCCTCGACGGTGATCGTGGATGCCCCCATCGTCTATCCGGATCCCTCCAGTCCCGACGGGGTCTGGAAACCGAAGAATTTCGACGAGAAATTCCAGGGCCCGACGACGCTGCACAACGCCCTGATCCATTCCCGGAACATCATCACGATCAAGATCCTCGAGGAGATCGGCGTCGATTACGCCACGTCCTACGCGACCAACATGGGGATCTCCTCGCCCCTCTCCCGGAACCTCTCGATGGCCCTCGGCACCTCCGGGGTCACCCTCCAGGAGCTGGTCCGGGCCTACGGCGTCCTGGCCAACGAGGGGAAGCGGGTGCAGCCCTTTTTCATCAAGAAGATCGTCGATCGGACCGGACATGTCTTCGAGGAGACGCAGCCCAAGGTCGAGCAGGTGATCGACCCGCGGATCGCCTTCATGACGAGCTACGTCATGCAGGACGTCGTCGAAAGCGGAACGGGGCAGCGGGTGAAGAGACTCGGCCGGCCGGTCGCCGGAAAGACCGGGACGACGGACGACACGCGGGACGCCTGGTTCATGGGGTTTACGCCGTCGCTGGTCGCCGGCGTCTGGGTGGGCTTCGATCAGGAGCGACCCATGGGCCGGCAGGAGGTCGGCGGCCGCGCCGCGGCGCCGATCTGGCTCTATTTTGCGGAGAAGGCCCTCGAGGGGATGCCGGTCGAGGTCTTCCCCGTCCCGGAGGGGATCGTCTTCACCAAGGTGGATCCGAAAACCGGCGCGCCGGCCAAGTTCTGGACCAAAGGGGCGATCTTCGAATGCTTCCTCGAAGGGACGACGCCGGAAAACGCCGAAACGGTCGACCCCGCCCATCTCCCCGAAGGGGTCAAAAAGTTTGACATGGACCCCAACTTCTAAGACGATTTGCCGCCTGCGATAGTAAAAAACCAGTCTTGATAAACTTGCACGCAAGCGCCCTTTATATGAAAAAATATTGAATCTATTCGTTTTATTACTTGCATTCCTCTGCTTCCTGCCGCCCCAGGCACGAGCGGCGGAACCAGGCCCTTCCACCGGGATAGTACAACAGGTATCGGATCACTTCGACGGTCACCTGTACTTCAATCCCGGTGTGCCAGCAACCTCCGCTGTCTCCGGGACAGGAGCAAAAACGCAGCCGATCCGGGTGGATATGGCGATGGATTTTTGGCACCGACTGGCCCGAGTGGCCGGAAGTCATGGACGTCACGCCTGGAACACCCCCTGCCACTCGCGTCCCGAAGGGTTCACTCTCCGTTACCCCTGTCGGTCACGCCACCTTTCTCATTCAAATGGACGGTATCAATATCCTGACCGATCCCATCTGGTCGGAGCGCTGCAGTCCGGTGTCATGGGCCGGTCCCAAGCGCCACAGGAAGGCGGGCATCCGCTTTGAAGAACTGCCGCCTATTGATGTCGTGCTGGTGTCCCACAATCACTACGATCATCTTGATCTTCCTACGTTGAAACGTCTCGCGGAAAAAGGCGTCCCTCGCGCCATCGTCCCGCTCGGCAACCTCGATCTCATCCAAGACACCGGCATTCCCCATACGGATGAGCTTGACTGGTGGCAGTCGGTCCGCTTGTCTCCGGATGTGACGGTCACCCTGGTTCCGGCGCAGCACTTTTCCGCACGCACCCTTTGGGACCGCAACAAAACCCTCTGGGGAGGATTTGTCGTCTCAGGTCCGTCGGGAAACGTTTTCTATGCCGGGGACACGGGTTATGGTCCCCATTTCCGGGAGATCGCACGCCGCTTCTCGCCGATCCGCGTGGCGCTCCTCCCCATCGCTCCCTTCCGGCCGAAGCAATCGAAAGACACGCTTACGATCCATTACTCCAGTGTCCACATGGGGCCGGAAGAGGCAGTCCAGGCGCACCTGGATCTGGGCGCGCAGGTCAGCATCGCTGCCCACTTCCAGGTATTCCAGCTCGGAGCGGACGGATTTAACGATGCCGTGAACGAACTCGCCTCGACACTGCAGGAACGCGATCTGAATCCTGAAACATTCATCACACCGATCCCCGGCCAAGCCATTGAGCTGACCACACCCTTCAGCGGAAGTTACGGTTTGGTGAGCCTTGAGAAGTGAGGCGCGAATCGATGAGGTTGATATGAAAAAACTTCCGCTTAGATGGGTATTTCCTCTAAGCGGGCCGTAGGATAGACAATAGCTACTCCTACTCGGTATTTCTGAAATCCGCGGCATTCAGATTGTGTTTGTTGAGAAGACTGTAGAAATCGGCCCGGTATTTACCGGCCAGTTCCGCTGCATCGCTCACATTACCCTTGCAGGCTTGCAGGAGACCGATCAGATAGCTTTTTTCAAACGCGTTTTTTGCGTCCTTTAAGGGTTTCAGAGGTTCCATCCGCTGAAGAAGCCTGGGACTGGAGGATATAATCTTCGGTAATGTAATCCAGTTGGGTCATGGCCATCGCAAACTCAATCGTATTCTCCAGCTCACGCACATTTCCCGGCCAGTCATGGAGCAGGAGCTTCTTCATGGCTTCGGGCGTCACGCCCTTTATCTCCTTCTTCATGCGGTCGTTGTATTTCTTCAGAAAATGCTCGACAAGGGGCTGTATATCCTCTTTCCTCTCCCGCAAAGGGGGAAGCTGGATCGGGATGACATGGATCCGGTAATAAAGGTCATTGCGGAAGAGGCCTTTTTTCACCTCTTCCTCCAGATCCTTGTTGGTGGCAACGATCACCCGGACGTCGACCTCGACCAGTTTTTCGCTTCCCACCGGGTAAAATTGGCGTTCCTGAAGAACCCTGAGGACCTTGGCCTGGATGGTGAGGGACATATCGCCGATCTCATCCAGGAAGATGGTGCCGGTGTGGGCCTGGGTGAAAGAACCCCTCGCGCTTTGCGTCGCCCCGGTAAAGGCCCCTTTCTCATGACCGAAGAGCTTGCTTTCGAGAAGGGTCTCGGGTATGGCGGCACAATTCAGGGCGATGAAGGGCTTGTCCTTCCTGTCGCTCGCCATATGAATCGCCTTTGCGATCAATTCCTTGCCGGTGCCGCTTTCTCCCTGGATGTAAACCGTCGAATCGTTGTCGGCAATTCTGGAGACGATTTCCAGCACCCTCTGCATCTTCTCACTTCTGGTGACGATGTTTCCAAAATCATACTCCTCTTCCAGGAAGTTCTTCAGCCGCCGAATTTCCTTCTTGAGCACCCTATTTTCCAGGGCCTTTTCGATCTGGAGGAGCAGATCCCGCGCGTTAAAGGGCTTCGTGACATAACTGTATGCCCCCCGTTTCATGGCTTCAACGGCGCTTTCGATCGTTCCATGCGCGGTCAGGATGATGACGGGCAGATCGGGAAAGAGGAGATGAAGTTTCTGCATCAGCGAAATACCATCGCTCCGTTCCAGCTGCAGATCGAGGATCGCAAGATCAAACATCTGGTTCTTTGGCCGCTTCAATGGCCGCCTCTTCTTTCAGCGCAGTGGTCACTTCATAGCCTGCCGATTCAACGCGAACCTTCAGCACCTCGATGAGGTTGCGGTCGTCATCGACCACCAGTATCTTTCCTGAAGACATGGATTTCTCCTATTTTGCCTTTTCTCTCTTTTTCTGTTCGACGCCGATATCCACTTTTTTCAGCTCATCGATGATGTTGTTCAATCTGTCGACCGTTTTTTTCTGCTCATCGATGATGCTGTTTAATCTGTCGACCGTTTTTTTCTGCTCATCGATGATACTGTTTGATCTGTCGACTGTTTTTTTCTGCTCATCGATGATGTTGTTTAATCTGTCTGTCGTGCGGTCGAGCTTATCATTTTCCTGCAGAAGGCCCACCATGGTCTTCGCCTGTTCAACCAGAGGACTCCCCGGATAGTCTCTTATCAGTCTCCTGAATGAGACAATGGATTTTCCATAATCCCTTGCCGAATTGGCAGGATGGGCATGAATCAGGCCGACATAAAAAAGGGCTTCGTCCACCGGCACATTCTTGCCTGCCAGAGAGATCACCTTTTCGTTTTCCTTCAGTGCACTTCCATATTCTCCCTGGGCAAGATAGGTCTTGCCCTGAACCAGATGCGCCCTGGCCTCATCTCCCGTTGCGTCCACCATCTTCGTGCTCATCATCTTGCTGAGTGAACAGGCCAGGGGACTGAGAAATATCAGGATGGCAACACAAAGATAAATCTGCTTCCTTCTCCCGGATCGCTTTCTGCCCATACCTTTCCTCCATGAGCCGTCACAATGTGTTTGACAATGGCCAATCCCAGTCCCGTTCCTTTTTTTTGATCCGAACTCTCGTACTTTTCGAATATGGCCGACAACTTTTCCTTGGGAATACCCGGACCGGAATCGCATACGGAAACCTTCAATCCACCATTTAGCAGGTTTGCTGTGATCGAGATTTGACCCTTTTCCGGGGTAAATTTGACCGCATTTCCGACCAGGTTCCGCAGCACATCGAGAATGCGTTCCGAATCCATTCTACACAAGGGAATGATCTGTATTTACTGAATTCTCCACATGAATTCTTTTGGCCTCCGCATAGGGAGCGATTTCATTGATCACCTGTTCGATGAGAGGTTCAATGCTTCTTCTTTCGAAGTGTATACTCCATCATCCCCGCTTCCATTTTGGACAGATCCAATATGGAATTGACCAGACTGGTCAAACGGTTGCTCTCTGCGGCGATGATGGTCAATAGCCTGCTCTGCTTTTCAGTTGTCGATCCGCATGTCCCTTCAAGAAGAAGACTGGTTCCCTCCTTGATTGTGGTGATGGGGGTTCTCAGTTCATGAGATATCATGGCAAAGAAGTCCGTTTTTATCTTGTCCACTTCTTTGAGCCTGTTGCACATCAGATTGAATGCCTCCGTGAGCTCCTTGATTTCCGGAGGGGCTGAAACATCAAGATCGCAATCGAAGATGCCGGTCTGAATATCTCTGGTCTTTTTCACCAGCTTCAGGAGGGGATTCGTAATGCTCCTCGTGATAAGGAAAGAGAGCAGAATAACCAGCAGAACGGTAATCATGAAGGAAATGACGGCCACTGTTCGGGCCAAGGCTCCGGCTTCGCTCACTATTTTTGTTTTATCATAAAACTCTTTGCGGGAGAATTCGTCAAGCTTTTTCAACTTCTTCCAGGATGGTATCTGCGGCTTTCTCCTTCTCTGTTTTGTACCAGTTCCCATCATAGTTCTGGTTATCTTTCAGGTTTTTGACTTCGGCTTCGACCAGGAATTGATAACGCTGATGGGATTCTTTGATTATTTTGAAGGAATCGTTTTAGACGGGAGAAACCGGGATGGCGTTGAGCTCGGCAAGCATTCTCTCAAAGTCCTCTTTGGCGGCAAGGAACTGGTTGTATAGAATCGTATCCTTTGTGAGGATGTATTTCTGCTCATATCGGCGCTGGGAAAATAGGGAATCGACTAACTTTTTCTCGGAGTCGAGCAGGCGGATATCTTCGTTGTAGCTTTTAAGAATGAGGGTATTGAACTGCACCAGCTTCAAAATGGCGTATACATTTGATGCGCCCAAGAGAAATAAGACCACCAGATAACCAGCCGTCAATCGTGGAAATATCCCAAATTTCATCTTCTTCCTTAGTCCGATTCCTCGGTACAACATTTTCGAATCCTTCCAATCCATCGCCCGTCCCAATGAGATTTGATCCCTTCGCCGTGGCATGAACATCCCCATTCCAGCGTCCTGTCTTCATCACGATGGGATTCACTGAGAAACTATACTCTTTTGTCTTTCTTAAATCCACCTCAAGACGGATAATCTGCAACATTCCTTTAATATATCAGCTTAATACAACGTTTTATGGAAGCGAATCTCCAAGACCAAAAGGCAGAGCTCACGGGTGATGTTCAGGCTCAATGCGCCGACTACCAGGCCGAGGGCTTCAGATATAAGAGGATTTTAAAGGGTATGGGTGTTTTGCAGAATCAGAACAGTGCCTTTTGTTGCGGTAGAAATGATAATAATGCGGGTTGATCGTTATTCTCACAGCGCGGGAAAATCCCAACCATTATGGTAAAAAATTCAACGAAGCCGTTGTAGATCTTCTCGTTAATTGACTGCCGGCTTCCGTAACCACCCGCATCAATGATTCCAAAGAGAAGGGTTTTTCAAAATAACTGACCGGATATCTCTTTTTTTCCTCTATGAGAAACGGCTTAAAAGAGCCTATGTTCCCGCTCATGTAGATCGTCTTTATCATCGGGTTATGGATTCTGATACGCTTCATCATTTCCAGACCGTTTTTTCGGGGCATCTGGATGTCTGTAATGATCATATCGGGTTTGAAGAGAAGGTAGGTCGAATATCCGTCCAGGCCATCTTTTGCAGACATGACATCGAGACCGTCATTTTCCAGTATTTCCTGAATGGTATCAGCTAATAACCGATTGTCATCAACAACCAATACTTTCATGATCGTACGCTCCTTTAACTAATCCCTAGAATCTTGTCCGGGGGATGGCGTCTGTTTTTTGTTGGCCAGTGCGCAATAGACGATAAAGCTGAAACAAAAACAGATCATGATGAAAGAGGTAATGAGGATGGGAATCATGGTGTCGCCTCCAAAATCAGTCGTGTCTTAGCCTTTGATCTATCTAGCAAAGAGCATGCCGCTCAGCCTTTACGCTAACATATTAGAATTTAATAAGTATTTACAAATGATGCCCTTGCCCGACATCACGTAAGTGAAGGGATTTTCCCTACAGATTCAAGAATAATGGAGAAGGTTATTTCATACATCTATATCTGCACTCCATTGGTCCGGACAGTCAGTATTCACGATAGGTTTTCGCACCTTCAGACTCCCGCGAGGAGCGCTTTCCCGAGCTACGCCCGTCCTCAGGGAGATGGGAAAATTTAACGATTCAAAGCCGCATCAGAGACCATTTTGGGAAAGTGAGAGGCGATAGGAACGGAAAACCCTTCATTCAGAAAAAGGATGAATCGCAATCAATTAAACTGTTTTTACTCGGTATGTCATTTTTCTGTCGGTATATACACCTTCCTTCTGAAGGGAAAATCATACAGACATAGAGGAATGATATAAAAAGCGGTCGTTTTCAAAATATCCTGTGTAACCAATACTGTTAACTGATTGGCACTTAATTTGCTATATGGCACAGTAGCAAAATGGTACGTCGATCCACGGAACGAAGTTGATTCCGAATTTTTCTATCGGTTCCCCTGTGAATTGTCCACAGGGGATATTCCAGAGGACGATGAGGTTTTATTAATGAAATCAGTATTTTCAAGCATCCTTTTTCTTCCGTTAGTCCTCTGTTTTTTTCTATCCTATTCGATTTCCTACGCAGCTCAGGCAACCCTGACATGGGATCCACCGGTTATTTCTACAGACGTGACCGGATACATGATTCATTACGGGACGGCTTCAGGAGCCTATTCACAAGGCATAGACGTCGGCAATACAACGAGCTACACTGTCAGCAACCTGAATGACGGACAGACGTATTATTTTGCCGCTACCGCCTATAATCATGCCGGTAAGCAAAGCGTATATTCCAATGAGGTAAGCAAAGGGACGCCGATTCAGCAATACCTTCTTGTGATCAGTAAACCAGGCAAAGGAACAGGCACCGTATCAGGGACAGGGATAAATTGCGGCGATACATGCCTTGCCTTCTACAACCCAGCCACCGTTGTGTCTCTCTCCGCAAAGGCGGATACTGGATCAACCTTTGCCGGCTGGTCGGGGGGGGCGTGCAGCGGAACCGGGCTGTGCGCAGCCACAATAAACAAAGCGACCACCATCACGGCTACGTTCAACACAAGTATAGTCACCACCTATATCATCACCGCAACGGTAACCGGTACAGGTGGCACCATCTCCCCTTCCGGCACTTCATCAGTGAGTTACGGAGGGAGTAAAACGTTCACCATTACTCCTAAAACCGGTTATCGCATTGCCAGCGTAACGGTGGACGGTAAATCGGTTGGTGCCGTCACCCAGTACACCTTCAGTAACGTCACCGCCAACCACACAATCACTGCTACATTCACTTTAGGAGCTATGTCATAACCGCAACGGTAACCGGCACAGGCGGCGCCATCTCCCCTTCCGGTACTTCATCGTGAGTTACGGAGGAAGTAAAACGTTCACCATTACTCCTCAAACCGGCTATCGCATTGCCAGCGTCACTGTGGACGGTAAATCGGTCGGCGCGTCACCCAGTACACCTTCAGCAATATCACCGCCAACCACACAATCGCTGCCACATTCACTCTTAGAAGCTATATCCTCACCGCAACAGTATCCGGCACAGGCGGCGCCATCTCCCTGCCGGCACTTGATCAGTGAGTCACGGAGGAACCAAAACGTTCATCATTACTCCTCAAACCGGCTATAGCATTGCCGGCGTCATTGTGGACGGTGAATCGGTCGGTGCAGTCACCCAGTACACCTTCAGCAATATCACCGCCAACCACACAATCGCTGCCACATTCACTCTTAGGAGCTACATCCTCACCGCAACAGAAACCGGCACAGGTGGCGCATCTCCCCTACCGGCACTTCATCAGTGAGTCACGGAGGAAGCAAAACGTTCATCATTACCCTTCAAACCGGCTATAGCATTGCCGGCGTCATGTGGACGGCAAATCGGTCGGTGCGGTCATCCAGTACACCTTCAAGTGATATCGACCGCAAGACCTTGGCGTATGCTCCACATGACCGACGTCCAGCTGAGCCACGGAGAACTCATTCGGCGAAAGTCTTGTCGAGCACCCAGTGATGATCATAACCGTTGGCAAGTATGAGCGGTAGGATGGGACCTCTCCCTGTCGCCATGATTCCGGGGCCGTCACTCGTAGTGAAGGGCGTCGATGGGGTTGAGGAGGGAGGCCTTGTAGGCGGGATAGAAGCCGAAAAAAAGACCCACGAGACCCGAGAATCCGAAGGCCAGAAGGACCGACAGAGGGGAAACGACGGTCGCCCAGCCGGCCAGGGCCGAAAGGATCTTCGATCCCGAAATGCCGAGGATGATGCCGACCACGCCGCCGATGAGGGACAGGGTCAGGGCCTCGATGATGAACTGCAGCCGGATATCCCAGGTCTTGGCCCCCACGGACATCCGGATGCCGATTTCACGGGTTCTTTCCGTCACGGAGACGAGCATGATATTCATGATGCCGATTCCCCCCACCAACAGGGAGACGGATGCGATCGCCGCCAAAAGGAGACCCATGACCTGAGTGGCCTGCTCTCTGGCCTCCATCATCTGGGTGAGGTTGCGCACCGTGAAATCCGTTCTCCTGACGAGGGTCGATCCGATGGCGCTGGCTGAGCAGTTCGGTGATCTGCTCTTCCGCCGCGGCCAGTTGATCGGCGCTTTTCGCCTTGACCGTAATCACGCGGACCATCCCCACGAACGGCGTCCCGAAGATCTTTTTCTGCGCCGTCGTGAGGGGAACGAAGATCGTATCATCCTGATCCTGGCCACGGTCCGATTGGCCCTTTCGGCGCCAGGACGCCGATGACCGTAAAGGGAACTTTTTTGATCCGGATGATCTGTCCTACGGGGTCCGCATTGCCGAAGAGGTTGTCCACGACGGTCTGCCCCAGGACACAGACCTTGGTGGCGTTCCGCACGTCCTGCTCCGTGAAGATCCTTCCGGAGGAGAGCGACCAGTCCCGGACGGGCAGGATGCCGGGAGTGGTCCCGTAGATCCCCGTCGACCAGTTCTGATTGCCGTACACCACCTGGGCCGCACCGTTGTACATGGGGGCCACATCGGAAACGGCCGGGCACTCCCGGGCGATGGCTTCGGCGTCGTCCTGCGTCAGGGTGGATTGCGTGCCGCTCCCCATCCGGAGGCCGCCGGACGTGCTGCTTCCCGGCAAGACGATCAGGAGGTTGCTGCCGATGCTTGCCATCTGCTCGGAAATCCTCTCCCTTGCCCCGGTTCCGACGGCCAGCATCGTGATCACCGCACCCACGCCGATGATGATCCCGAGCATGGTCAGTGCGGAGCGCATCTTGTTGACCTTCAGGGCGCGGAGCGATATCTTGAAAGTCGAGGGTATGCCGATCATCCGTGCCTCCGTCCAATCATCCGCATTTTCGCCAATCTGTATCCATTCATCATGAGTCTCAATCGACTGATCCGGCCTGCTTGGCCGGCTCGTCGCTGACGACGCGCCCGTCCCGGAATTTGACGATCCGCCGGCTGAAGGCGGCAATGTCCAGCTCATGGGTCACGAGGATGATGGTGATCCCCGACTCCTGGTTGAGCTTCACGACAAGCTCCATGATCTCGACGCTGGACCTTGTGTCCAGGTTCCCCGTGGGTTCATCGGCCAGAATCAGCGGCGCCCGGTTCACCAGGGCGCGCGCGATCGCCACTCTCTGCTGCTGGCCTCCGGAGAGCTGGTTCGGGTGGTGATGCTCCCGTCCTTCCAGACCCATCGCCTTTAGGGCATCCATGGCCCGCTCTCGGCGTTCCCTGGGAGAGCACCCATCATAGAGCATGGGCAATTCGACGTTTTCCAGGGCGGAGGTGCGGGGAAGGAGATTGAATCCCTGAAAAACAAATCCGATCTTTTTATTGCGGAGTTCCGCCAGTTCATCGCGGCCCCGACGACCGATATCCGTTCCGTCCAGCAGGTATTGTCCCCCGGTCGGAACGTCGAGGCAGCCGATCACGTTCATGAAAGTGGACTTGCCGGAACCCGAGGGTCCCATGATGGCCAGGAATTCCCCATGCGCCACCGTCAAAGACACATCGTCCAGGGCATGGACGGTGCTGTCTCCCAGTTCGTAGATCCTCGTCAGATGATGCGTTTCGATCAGATGCCATTGCGCTATCCCGTCCCCGCGTTCCCCAAACTCGCCATGCGGATGCTTATCCTCTCCACACTCATCAGAAGAACCTCGGACCGCCGGTTTGTGAAGCGCCCTTTTTCGCCTGTCCCGTCGCCTCGATGATCACCGCATCCCCCTCCTTGAGCTCCCCGGAGAGGACGGCGGTGTTATTCCCGTCGTTGATCCCCAGGGTCACCGGCACCCGGCGGGGTTTTTTCCCGTCGAGAACCCAGACGCCCTGGGTTTTCGCCGCATTCGCCGCCCCTCCGGCCTTCGCCTGTTCGGCACCCGCCACCTCGCGCCTCCCCGGTCCGATTCAGCGCCCGCCGGCTGCCACTTGAAACGGATTGCGGCATTCGGCACCTTGAGAACATCCTTTTCCAAAGCGGTGATGATGGATACATTGGCCGTCATGCCGGGTTTGAGCTTCAGCTCCGGATTGGCCACCTTGACGACGACGTTATAGGTGACGACATTCTGGATCGTCGTGGGTGCGTTACGCACTTCAGCGACCTTTCCCGGGAATGGCTGTCGGGATAGGCGTCAACGGTAAACTGGACCGTCTGGCCGACTCTGATCCGGCCGATGTCCGCCTCGTCCACGTTCGTATCGATCTGCATGCGGGTCAGATCCTGGGCGATGCTGAAGAGAGTCGGCGTCTGGAAGCTTGCGGCCACGGTCTGCCCGACATCCACATTCCGGGAGATGACCACACCGTCCACCGGCGAGAGGATACGGGTGTACTGCAGATTGGTCTCTTCCTGCTGGAGCGCTGCCCGGGCCTGTCCCACCTGAGCCTTGGCGACACTCAATTGCGCCGCCGCAGACTGCTGGTTCGTTTCGGATGTATCCAGTTCGCTGCGGGCAATATAATTCCGTTCCCAAAGGGTGCGATTCCTTTCGAACGTCCGATTGGCGTCCTGGAGGACTGCCGCGGCTTTTTCCACCCCGGCTTCGGCGGATTGCAGATTGGCCCTGGCCTGAGCCACCCTCGCCTGGGATAGTTCCGGATCGATCTGGGCAAGCAGCTGCCCTTTCTTGACCGGAGAATTGAAATCCACGAAGATCTCTTTGACCGTTCCCGAAACCTGGGTGCCGACAAGGACGGTGGTCACCGCGCTCACCGTTCCGGTGGCGGTCACCGTGGCGCGCAGATCCCCACGGGTCACCCTTTCCGTCCGGAACTGGACGCCGTTCCCCTTGTTTTTGAAAAAAAACCACCCGCCTGCTGCCAGAGCGATAATCAACACAACTGCCACTGCAATCTTCTTTTTCATTTTTCCCCAGTCGCCTTTTCCAAGCTCGCCTGCGCCAGCCTGTAATCGTAAAGCGCTGAAATATGCGCCGTCTTCGCATTGCTTACCGCCACGAGGGCGTCGGTCACCTCGATGGGACTGCCCACCCCCGAGGCATACCGGCCGTTGGCCAGATCGAGATTTTCAGTGGCCTGACGGACGGAGAGCTCCGCCGTCACAATCCGGTCCGCCGCCTCATCGAGATTCAACCACGCCTGTTTGACATCCTGATAGATGGTCTGTCGGAGCAACGCCTCATTCGCCGCAAGGACGTCCAGATTGGCCCGCGCCTCCTCCACCTGATACTTCGTTAAAAAGCCGTTGAACAGGGGCACGTTTAGCTGGGCGCCGACGCTCCAGCCCTGATCCAGAGGGAAATCACTCCCACCCCAGCCGTAACTGGCCGTGCCCGAGACAGACGGATAATAGCTTTTCCGGGCAAGTTCGATGCTCTGCTCCAGGGATTTTCTCTTCGCAGCGATGGCCTTCAGATCCGGCCGGCGATCATAGGCCTTCCGGGCTGCTTCCTCCAGATCGATCTTCTCACTCTGAAAAGGGAGATTGATCCACAATCTCGTAATCCGGCGCCTCCGGCATCCCCATGGCGTTGTTCAGTGCAACCGACCCCAAACGAAACGCGTTTTCGGCCTTGAGGAGGTTCAGCTTCGCATTGGAGAGATCGACATCGGCCTTGGTGACGTCGAATTTCGGTTTCGTGCCGACCTCGAAAAACGCCTTGGCCTGTTCGAGATGCTGCTGGAACTGTCCCACGACCTCCCTGGCTACGTCCCGATTCCACCTGGCCTGGAGAAGCCCATAGTAGGCCTGCTTGACTCCGAAGGTCACCTGGATGAGGACGTTATCGAGATCCGAACGGAATGAATCCCGATTGAATTCCTGGACCTTCACCTGTGTGGATGTTTTACCGAAATCGTAGATATTCTGGTTCAGGGAGATGCCGGAGGAGTAGCTGTCGTAGGCTTGCCCGGCGGAGGATAGGGAAGATACGGATATGGCAGATGAGGAGGTTGGATCTGTCCGGCTGTAGCCGGCGGATCCGTTCAGTTGCGGGTAAAATCCGGAGCGTGCCTGACCCACTCTGCTTTCACCGGCGGTAACAGTGCCGGCGGCCGCCTGGATGCTGGGATGTCTCTCCAGGGCGATGGCGATGCAGCGCTGAAGATCCAGCGTCTCGCCTTTCCTGATCAGGTCTTCCGCGCCGACCACCGCCGGCAGAAGCAACCAAAAACAGACGAGGAACAGAAGCGTTCTTTTCATAATACCCTTCCCTGTTTCCGACACCGGCATCATACCGGGTCATGTTTTACATCACCACTGAAGAGCAACTCGCGTGCCAGAAAGAGCTTCTACACAACAGTCTGAAATCATGTATATAAACTCTCACTCCCGACCCCGCCGTAAAAAGAGCCGGATACTATTTACCCATTTTCCGCATCAGGATGGATAAAAAGTATCCGGCCTTCGAATGTCCGTTCGGCCGTCTGATCGCCTGGAAAGAACTTTCACCTTTGTGAAGTGAGGATAGGAGAAGCGTCTTTTTATGTCAAATAGAATTTATTTCAACCTATTGCACAGACGGTGGAAACCTATAATCCCTCCTTGGTCACAATGTATTCATGGCAATACACCTCATGAAATTACTCGTGAAAATTCGTCTTGACAACTTCCTCCTGTTTGCTGTAGAAGAGTCGTCAATACGTGAATATTGGAAAGGGCATTTTATGATCCATCAGTCGTTGTCGATCAGCAGGCTTCTCGTACTTGGCGTCGTAGTACTCGTACGCACCGGGGCTGCTGCTCTGCGTCTTTGATGGATTGACCAAAAAGGATGCGAGCCGCGAGCCCCGCAAGGCCGCGGCTTTTTTGTTTGCTATGAAAAGCCGCGGTTCGGCAGAATCGGCGGCTTTTTTGTTTTGGATTTGGAAAGGAGCAACTCATGGAACTCATCGGTGCGGACATCGTTTTGAAAACCCTCGTGGAGGAAGGCGTGGACGTGATCTTCGGCTATCCCGGCGCCAACACCCTCCCGCTCAACGACCGCATGGCGGACAGCCCCATCCGGCACTACCTCATGCGGCACGAACAGGCGGCAGCCCATGCCGCCGACGGCTACGCCCGGGCGACGGGCAAGGTGGGGGTCTGCCTTTCCACGTCGGGTCCGGGTGCGACGAACCTGGTGACGGGGATCGCCACCGCATATATGGATTCGACGCCGCTGGTCGCCATCACTGCCCAGGTCAACAGCGACCTTTGGGGAAGGGACGCCTTCCAGGAGACGGATATTATCGGGATCACGATGCCCATCACAAAACACAGTTTCATGGTGCGGGACGTAAACCAGCTTGCATCTTCCATCCGCCAGGCATTCCAGCTTGCCAGCACCGGCCGGACCGGACCTGTTCTGGTCGACATCCCGAAGGACATTCTCACTGCCCGTTGCAGCCTGCAGCCGAAAAAAACTCAGGCGGCGACGCCGCAACGGATAGAGAACCGCGAGCAGTTGGAGCGGATCGCCCAGGCCCTGAACCGGAGCGAACGACCGGTCCTGATCATCGGGGGCGGAGTCAAGCTGGGTGACGCGTGCACCCAGATGAGCGAGCTCGTGCAGCAAGGCCAGCTCCCTTTTGTCACGACGATGATGGGAATCGGCTCGGTCTCCTCCGCGAACGGCTTCAATCTCGGCTTTATCGGCACACACGGCAACGAACTGGCCAACCGGATCATCCACGATTCGGATTTCATCCTCGCCGTCGGCACCCGCTTCACGGAGCGGAGCACTTCCGTCATCGAGGAATTCGCCCCGCTGGCGACCATCGCCCAGATCGACATCGACCCCACCTCGATAGGGAAGAACATCCATGTGGACCTCCCCTTCGTGGGGGATATCCAGGAGGTGCTCACGGAGCTCATCCCCCTGATCGTTCCCCGAAACCGAGACGCTTGGATGGAGCGAATCAGGACGGAGCGGCAGGCGCAGGAGGAAAAGCTGATCAACGGCGGCTGCGGCCAGGCGGGTACGCTCATCCGGAATATCCAGGATGCCATGCCCAAGGAGACGATCGTCGTCCCGGACGTGGGCCTCAACCAGATCTGGACGGTCCGCACCTGGAAGACACACTCTCCCCGAAGCCTGCTGACGAGCGGCGGGATGGGAACGATGGGCTTCTCCGTTCCCGCCGCCATCGGCGCCAAGGTGGGCGCCCCCGACAGAGATGTGGTCGTCATCTGCGGCGATGGCGGTTTCTACATGAACATCCAGGAATTGGCAACGATCAGCTATTATCGTTTGCCGATCAAGATCGTCGTCATCAATAACGGCCATCTGGGGATGATCAGGCAGATGCAGGACCTCTGGTATGACGCCCGCTTCACGACGAGCGACCTCGGCGACCGGGTCGATCTGGTGGCGGTAGCCAAGGGCTTCGGCATCCCGGCGGAGCGGGTCGCCGTAGACGAAGACCCGGCAGAGGCGATCGCCAGGATGAGTAGCGCGGACGGCCCATACATGCTGGAGGCGATGGTGGATCCGGACAACTACGTCTACCCGATCATCCCCCCGGGCTGCTCGAATGTGGAGATGATCTGCGGGAAGTAGGGGAAGCGTATAGGCTTTGTCTTAGCTGAGACGATGGACATTTTCCGACCATGCACATCCTCGCTTCTCTGCAGGGAAAAAACTCGCGCTGACGCGCTCAGACAGTTTTCCCGGCAATCGCGCCGCTGCGGTGGCATGGTACCCGAAAAATCTCCAATGCGTCTGTCGCAAAGACAAAACCTAGGCGCTTGTTAGGAAAAGAAGAAAAGAAGGAAAGGAAGAGGAACTATGGCCATTGAAGAACATACCATTTCACTGCTCGTCAACAACCAACCGGGGGTGCTCTCCCGGATCGCCGGCGTCTTCAGCAGCCGGGGTTACAACATCCGGAGCCTCTGCGTCGCCGAGACGACGAACCCGGAGATCTCCAGAATCACCCTGACCAGCCGGGCGGAGAGCGATTTCACGGAAAAGATCAAGAAACAGCTGGACAAGCTCGTCGATGTGATCTCCGTGACGGATTTCACGGGAACCCCTTCCGTCCAGCGGGAACTGATGCTCATCAGCCTTCGCCTCACGGAAGAGAACCGCATGGAGATCCTCCGGGCGATCGACGTCTTCGGGTGCCGGGTGATCGCGATGCACGAGGACTCCCTAATCATA
>CAWJHT010000074.1:0-56443 GCA_963842685.1 uncultured delta proteobacterium
TGGAGAAGCATCTCCAGAAGCCCCTTTCTGGGTGGATGGTACAGGCAGAAGGCATGGGGGAGAAAGACGGCCCCTCCCCATTTCTCTTTAAAGAAGGCGACACCCGGATTGATGCCCAGCCCCAGGTTGATATATTTTTTCCCCTCCGCGATGGCCTGCTGCATCACCGCGGAAAGCAGAAGATCCGAAGCCCCGGGGATATAACGGGCTTGAGATCTGAAGTTAAACATATACACGGCATAGTCCCTCGGCATGAATTCGGCGATGTCGAAGGCAACGAGATCCCCGTCGCCGGTTCTCGCCTCGAAGATCGATGCCGTCTTTGATGAGGAGAGGTAGGCATCGATTCTCTGAAAGATGAACCGGGTTGCCTCATCCGCTGAGTGGCTCTTCAGGAATTCCTCAACGATCTTTTTGTGTTCCTGATCAAAATGCGGGTTCTTTCCTACAGAGAGTTCTCTTCCCGCCCGCCTTAACATATTTCTCGATTTTTGAGAAACGGAAAGGGTCGACAGGTCCAGGCGATAGTACTGGTCGGTGGAAGGAGAAGAACCTTGTTGAAGGGAAGGGGGAATCGCAGGGGCAATCAGGGAGACACTTACCGGTTTGAGACGATTGTACCGCCTCCTCAAGGGCCTTTTCCAGACGTTTCTCTTCAAAGGCTTCCTTCAAAGGATATCCGACGAGAATGAAATGGCCCTTCTTTGCATAGACGAGAAAGTCTCCGAAGAGATGCGGTTCCGTCTGTGAAATCGGGGTGACGTATCGGGGAATGTGTTCCGGCACGTATGCGTACGTTCGATATAGTCCTCTTGCGCGGCGGTGATCATGGCTCTTCCTGAGTGATCCGGTATCCCTCGTCGAGAAACATTTTCCGGATCCCCGGGATATGACCGACTCCGACAAAGGCGGTTGTTTGCCCTTTTTCGAAGGAGGCCCTTATCCCCTCGAAGAATATGGGATCACGCTTCCCGATGATGGATTCGCAGCGGGTCGGGAATTCTCCCGTAATGGACAGGTAGTTCTGCACATTCCCTTCGAGGAAAATCTTTGAGAACCGCTCCCTGTGGGCGCTCCAATGCTGAAATCGATTGAAATAATTCACAATTCTGTCAAAAGGAATTCCATCCAGGGCTTCGAGCTGATCCTCGATCGTTTCCAGGAATGCGATTTCTTTCCCCAGTTCCCGGGCGATGTGAAAGGCTTCCACGTCCATGGAATGTTTATAGTTCAAAAAGGCGGACCATGTCGTGAAAAAAGCCATCCAGGGGCGGACTCCCCGTGCGTGCTCTTCAAGAAAACCGGAAGTCTTCACATTGATGAGATCCAGAAAGGAACCCGCCATAGTGGCCCGTCCCGATCGGTCGGCCAGTTGCCGGTTGATCTCCCGGATGACGGCAGGATCAAGGGCATCGTAAACGGAGGGGGTGTCTTCTCCGCGGGAGCCGTATCGGGCAACCCCGGCCATGCTCTCCTGATCGAGAGGCCCTTCGAAAAGGACGGTTTGGGATCCTTGGACCAGCCGGGTCAGTGCTTTCCGGAAACTGATAGGGGAAAAATGGGCCGTTCCCACGAGGAAAGAGTCCCTGCCGTTTTTTTCCACCCTCCAAACCGTCCTCAACCGTTTTTCCTGCCAGGGGAATAGGTTCATTGACTTCTCACCACGCTTTTTGTGTAGCTGAATTTCCCCATGAGCGCATCGATCAGCGAGATTTTCCTCGCCGCCCCATAACGGCGCTCACAGAATTCGTACTTCAGAAACGGTTTGCCGCCCCACTTTTTCTTGAACCTTCGTATGCCTTCATTGACTCCCAGCCCTAAATTGATGGTGCTTTTTCCCTGTTCGCGTGTCAGATGGATCATTTCGAGAAAAAGACGGTCGGAGGCATGGGGGACATAGTGCTTTTTGGAATGCGAACCGAGGATGTAGGCGGAGAAATTCTTTGCCCCCAGGTCGATGACGGAGAAAGCGCAAAGGTTTCCGTTTTAAATCACGCGCGTCGATCGTCCAGGCGCTCGACGAGCGGCCGATATACTCGGGCATGGCACGGTAGAGTTCCCGCACTCGGTCCGGCAATGTTTCCCTCTCCAGGAGTTCAGAGATCAGCGCCTGATGCTCCTTGGAGATAGAGCGACCCCTCTCGATGATCAATTGTTCTGAGGCTTTATCGGCCACCCGCTGGAGGGAAGGCTTCGGTATGTCTTCTCGATGTCAAACGTGTAGTATTGATCCGTTTGCCTCTCATTACAGGAATTCAAAAGGGAAGAGGGGGATTCGGGTCCGATGAACCAGAGGACCTCCGGTTGGAATGTGTCAACGGCCTGTTTTAGAATCCTCTCACACCTTTCCCGGGAAAAATTCCCTTCGAGAGGATATCCGACAAGGATGAGCCAGTTGTCCTTTACAAAACCCAGATGGTCCTCAATGAGAAAGGGATCGCCTTTCGAGATCAGGGTCATGAGGCTCACGATGTGTTCCGGAACATAAGCCCTTGTCAGGACATAGGCTTCCTCTTCAGGGGTAATCATTTTCTCTCCTATTCTCAGCGTATATTAGCCCAGTTTTGTCAAAATCACTAAGGTTTTTTTAAGGCATGACCATCGTGTCTCAGGCAGGCATACTCTGAACGGGATGAAAAATATTTTATTTATTTATTGCAATAAAACGATTGCCCTGCTATACATGTCTACACGTTTGGCATCCTGCGCCTATCGAATCGGGATATGCCGCAGCTGTTTTGATGCTTCTGTTCTCTTTTTTTTGAGAGTGTGCATGGGGACGGGAAGATCAGACGGTCCCTCATGGATGAAGGTTCATTGCGCACCTTCAGTTCACAGTGATCTCACGACAATCTTTATTTATGAAGGGAGGTATGGATTAATGGCGGAGAAAAATAATGGTATCAACTGGTCTGTTCTGTGGAAAAGCGATGATTGGATGTCCGTCTGGATCGGGTTTTTCATCCTCATCTTCTTCCTGGCGGGGGCGACGATGTCGCTGCCCAGATGGAAATGGATCGGGGATGGGTCCTTCCAGGACAAGATCGCCGGGTATGCCAAAAAAGTGGATTCCGCAGCCAAGGACGCGGAAGCGAAGGGCGAACCCGCCCTGAAGGAACAGGCGGTGGCGCTCAAAGCGGCTCTGGACGCCAAGGACCGAAAGGCGATCGGCGCAGCCGCCGGCAAGATGGAAGCGGCGGCCAAGGAGGTCAAGGACAAGGACTTCCAGAAGAAGGCCGCAAAGGTGGCCGCGGACATCAAGGGCGACGCCGGGGCGACCGTGGCGAAAGTCTTCGGAGGTGACAACCTCATGAAGGCGCTCTACCTGTTTATCGGGTTTGCGATCCTCGGCATCATCGGCATGGCCTTCATGGGCATGCCGGTCGGCAAGTTCATGGCCGGGTTTCCCATCGTTTTCATCCTCTCGGCCCTCGCCTATTTCGTATCCGAAAACGATATCGTCAAATACTACGGCCTGGAGGTCGTCTTCTGGGCCCTGATCTTCGGTCTTCTGATCAGCAACACCGTCGGCGTGCCCGCGTGGTTGAAATCGGCCATCAAGACGGAATATTTTATCAAGATCGGTCTGGTCCTCCTGGGCGCCGAGGTCCTCTTCGGCACCATCGCCAAGGTGGGCGCCTATGGAATGGTCCAGTCCGTTCTGGTCATCGGGGTCGTCTTCTACTTCTGTCTCTGGTTCGCCCGCAAAGTGGGACTTGACGACGAATTTGCGGCCATCATCGGCTCGTCCGTGTCGATCTGCGGCGTCTCGGCCGCCATCGCCGCCGGCGGCGCCGTCCAGGGCGACTCCAAGAAGGTGAGCCATACCATCTCCCTGGTTCTGCTGTGCGCCATTCCCATGCTGATCCTCATGCCCCTGATTGCCAAGTCGGTCGGGGATGTCGCCGGCCGTTGCCGGGGCCTGGCTCGGCGGGACCATCGACACGACGGGGGCCGTCGTGGCCGCGGGCGCCATCGCCGGTCCGGAGGCGATGGGCGTGGCCGTCGTCGTCAAGATGGCCCAGAACGTCCTGATCGGATTTGCGGCCTTCTTCCTGGCCCTCTGGTTTGCCTTCAAAGGGCAGGCAGCCGGCGGGGAGAAGCCGAGCCTCATGCAGATCTGGACCCGTTTCCCCAAGTTCGTCCTCGGGTTCATCGTCGCCTCCATCGTCTTTTCCTTCTTCATGACGGAAGCTCAGGCAAAAGGCGTAACGGGCACCACCGCGGGGCTCCGGGGCTGGTGGTTCACGCTGGCGTTCCTCTGCATCGGTCTGGAGACCAAGTTCAGCGAACTCATTGCGATGGGCGGCGGAAAACCGGCCTTTGTGTTTCTCACCGCTCAGGCCTTCAACATCGTCTGGACGCTCATTCTGTCCTACCTGATCTTCGGAGGCGTCCTCTTCCCGGTGCCGACCTTCTAAGCGGCATTGGGGAGTTGACCATAAAAATGTGCCGGACCTGTCGAAGGCCAAAAGCTGTCGACAGGTCCGGCATCCTTTTTGCGTTCAATGAGATCTGACAGGGAGGCTGATTGTTATTTACCGGGTGATAAGGGTTGGGTTAATTCACTTCACTGGAACATCGCTTCGGTCGGGGTGAATGTTCTTCTTGTCCATCCGCAAAGCGCTTGTCTCGCGAGGTCTCTCTCATCTGCCGCTGAGACCGTCTCCCCTGAGCAGGCCGAGCTTGATGGCTTCCTCTTTCATGTATCGGGCTTCCTGATCATTCGGTTCCCGCCAGGGTCGGCGGACCGTGCCGCAATCGATCCCTTTCAATTTGAGGAAGGTGTAGCTTCCCGCCGGACGGAATCCGCCGGCAGCCTGGATCTTCCGCTCGGCAATGACGAGGTTTTGCAGTTCCTTGGATTTCTCCCAGTCGTGGGCTTCCAGCGCTTTGTACAGGGAAACGGCGAGCTCGGGAAAGGCGTTTGCGGTTCCCGAGACACATCCTTTGATGCCGATGTTGAATGCCGGCTGCATCAGACCTACCGATCCGGACATGCAGGCAAAGTCGGCATTTTCCCGGGTAGCCGCCTGATTGAACTCTCCGAGCAGGGTGAAGCTGCCGCTGGAATCCTTCATCCCGAGGACACCGACCTTCACCAGCTTGGCCAATAATTCGGAGGTCAGTGTGTAGCCGCTGGTCTTGGGATTGTTGTAGATGAATGTCGGCACACGGACCGATGCCGCAATATCGGCATAATGACGGATAATCTGGCCCTCATCGTAGGCGTTCGCTCCGGAATAGTAATAGGGCACAACGGCCGCCACCGCCGCCGAGCCAAGACCCTCGGCGTGTTTGGCCAGTTCGATCGTCGCCCGCGTCGACGCTTCGCCGACATGGGTGATGATGGGGAGCCGTCCGTTCACCTCATCGTGGATGATTTCCGCGACCCTTTTTCGTTCCTCGATGGTCATCAGAACACAGCTGCCGTAGGAACCGTTGATGAAAAAGCCGTGAACGCCTTCGCTCATCAGATAGCGGATCACATTGCGAATCCCTTTTTCATAAATGTCGCCGCTCTTCCGTGAAGCTCGTGATGACCGGCGGATAAATCCCTTCGAAACGTTTGGTCATACTTTACCCTCTGTTCTACGATGCCTTGATCCTTAACCCAGAAGGCTCGAATAGTCCAGCTCAAAGACACCCATATCGCTGATCTTCAGCCGTACCCGGTCCCCGCGAAAAACACCGCGGCTGAATCGCACCGGTTTGTCGTACTGGTCGAATGTCACACCGACGACTGCCAAAAAAAGGGGGACACGGGGATTTCCCAGCAGCTTCTGTTCTTTTTTGGAAATGATCGGAGCTTCGATCCATATATCGCTGCGAGACAACCGGATGTTGCACTGCTCCTGAAACAGGCGATTCAGGGACTTTGATTCGAGGTCTTCTTTCATGAGACCTTCGCAGATGTTCGCGGGCATGAAAGCGGTTTGCAGGGCCATGGGCTCGCCTTTCACAATCCTCAACCGCTGAATCTTCAAAGCGCGAGCCGGTTTGGTCAGTTTCAGGGCCGCAGCGATCTCCTCGTCGGGTTCAATGATCTCTTTCAGTATGAGTTTCGTCTCGACATCCAAACCTTGCGCTTTCATTTTTTCCGAAAAGCTCAGAATTTGAGACGTTTGATGCGAGATCTTCGGGAATGAGACGAAGCTGCCTTTTCCCGGGACACGAAAGATCTTTCCCCGATCCGTGAGCTGATCCATCGCCTTGCGCACCGTGCTCCGACTGGCCTGCCATTGTTCGCACAACTCCTTTTCCGAGGGGAGGCGGTCGTAAGGCTTCAGGCGATTCTCTTGTATCTCCGCGTTTATGGCTTCAATGATCTGACGGTGCTTTGTGAGGTAGATATTTTCCATTTGATCCATCGTATATGTCCTTAAAACCAGACAGCGTCCCTCTTTATACGACCAGGTTAATCAGAAGAAAAAAGGTCCCCTGCACAGCCCAAAATCACAGGGTGCGAAGGGGACCTTTTTTGTCTTTCCAGACACCCTACATTTTTGGATGTTCGGGTTTCATGGTTGGAGTGAAGTGGCATCCGCCGCAATCCGTCACAGCTCTCGTGTTTTCAAGCTTGCTCCCCTTATCATGGCAGCTCCTGCACGCCTCCGCGGCCGCTGAAAGGGGATGCGCCATCTTGAAGGCGCCGTCGGCATAGTCGTTGAGAACCTCCGCTGTGTGTTTTGCGACCGCAGCGGTGATCCAGCCGCACCGCTCGGACCGCTCCTTGGAAAAGGACTTGAACTTTGCAAGCCTTGCACCATTTGGACACGGAAACGTGACAGAGATTGGAGCCGGAGACCGACTTGATGATCTCATATTTGGGCTTATTCGGCCGGTAATCCGGAAGCGCCGTCTGCTCATACCAAAGGAAGACATCCTGGATGATGGAATAGGACGCCTCTCTCGGCTTTTTATCCATGCCGCCGGTGACTAAAAATATGGCGTGGGCGGCTCCATTCAACGCCCCGCAGAGGGATGCCACGTCCGCCACCCCTCCCTGCCCCACGACAAACAGGGTCAAGGGCAGTCATTGTATAGGGAAAGCCGACCTCTTTCTGCAACTGAGCGACAATCGATTCGAATACCCCATAGCCGCACGCCCCCTTGTAGTATCCCCGATACGCCTCTTCCGCAGCGGCTACCGGGTCGAGTTTCTTATAGGGCCAGGGGAGATCGGGTATTTTAATCTGCGGGTCCCCCGCACCGATGGCTTTATTCGCCATGGAAAGGGTCAAACCGGCAAATCCGGTCCCCACTGCCGCCATCCCTGCCTTTTTCATCAAATCTCTACGAGATAAACCCATTATTCGCCTCCTCATGTGATTTTTGAAACAAATGTGTAGACATGTATAGCAGAGCAACGGTCCCTTTGCAAGAAAAAAGTGAATGCCTTTTTTTGTGCAGAGGATATTCTCCAGGACCTGTCATTCCCTGTCCTTTTAAGGTTATGCGATTTTTTACTTGGAATAAAAGAGCTAAAATAGATATAGATCATTTTGCGGATAGCACGTTGTCATGAATACCGAGGTAAAGGAGATAGGGAGGCCGTGGACGTCGATCATACTCTTGATGAGGCGGAAAAACTTCCGACCAGATCCTGCGCCCTGCTCTGGGACGAATCGTTCCTCTGGGGGCTGATGGCCTGGCGGGCGCTCAGAGAGGCGGGGCTGCCCTTTCGATCTTCTCCGGTCGGAGGATGTTCGGAAGGGGGCGCTCTCCCGTTACCGGATGATCTTTGTCCCGGGCGGTTGGGCGTCGAACAAGATCAGCGCCCTTGGAGATCAGGGGATGGAGGAGATCCGGCGTTTTGTCGCCGGCGGCGGCAGTTACCTGGGGATCTGCGGCGGTGCGGGAATGGCCACGGAAAACGGGCTCGGTCTCCTGCCGATCACAAGGAAGCCTCCGAGGGAAAGGGTCCCCAGCTTCAGCGGTCCGATCCGCCTTTCCTGCGCCGCTCATGCGATCTGGCAAGAGATCGATACACCCGTCTTTTTCGTCTGGTGGCCCTCGCAGTTCCAGGTCGAGGATCCGAATGTCAAGGTCCTGGCCAGATATGAAGAGGCGCAAGCGGACGCCTTCAGCGCGGATATCAATGTGGCGGACGGGGGGATCATCGGCTGGTCCGATCTGGAGCAGCGCTACGGGATTCTTTTGGACCCGTCGCGCTTGCGCGGTGAGCCCGGGGTTCTGGAGGGATGGTTCGGCCGCGGGAGGGTGATCCTGTCGCTGGTCCATTTCGATACGCCCGGAGACCGGAACGGCGCCGTCGTTCTGCGAAATCTCTGGGATCTTCTCTGTCTTCCTGCCGTCCTTCCGATCCTCCGATGGACGGGAAGCGTGAGCCGGGACGGTCCTTCCAGGATGTTCCGAAGAACATTCTTGAATCGGTCGAAGAAATCCAGGCGGCCATCGCCGATCTGATCGCCACAGGTGCAAGAAATTTCCTGTGGTATTGGCGGAATCCCCTGCTTCTCCAGTGGCGCCGCGGCGTCCGGGGCCTGGAATACTCCACGCTGGCCGTTATGATCGGGGAGATCGAAAGACGTCTCAGCAATCCCGGCGCTTCAGATCCTGACGGCCGGCCGGCGCGTCCCGGATCAATCGATCCGTCGCGCTGGGAAGAGGATCTGAAGGAGATCCGGGGGCAGCTCATCCCCTTTTGCGAAAAGGCCAAGCGCCTTCTGATCAGGGAGCGGTTTTACATGATGAACGCCCCTCTTTCCCCCGTGGAGTGCGCGGATGCAGAGATCAGCCGCCTGAGGCAGGAGCTCTTCGCATCGGCGATGAGCCACGGAGGGCAGTTTCAAGCGCCTCATCGACCCCATCGACCGTCTGCTGTACCGACTGATCAAAGAAGAATAACCCTTACTCCTTTTGGAAATCCGCATGGGATGATGTCGTGGCACCCCGGGTGCGTTCGAATCGCTGCTCGACGACACGGGTTCCCCACTGCTCGCCCTCCCCTTGGGAGACGAGGTGAAAACCGAATGCTTCGTAGAGGTGACGGGCCGCATCGAGGCCGGCGAAGGTCCATAGCCCGATCCGTTGGTACGCTTGCCGGTCGCAGAAGGCGACGGCCTCCGTGATGAGCCGACGGCCCCAGCCGCTGCCTTTGAGTTCCGGAGAGACGATGAACCAGCGGAGGTGCGCCCCGTCGGTTGCCGCCTTCAGGCCGTCGATGGCGATCGCCCCCTCCACTCGGTCACCGTTGAGGAGCGTCCAGAAGCCATCGCGCCCCTTTTCAAAGCGGCAGAGGAACTCCGCGAGTTCCGTCGCCACCTTGGCCTCGAAGAAGAGGCCGAATCCCCAGTGGCGGTGGTAATATTCCGCATGCATTTCGGCGACGCGGCCGAGTCGCGCCCGGGCGATAGCCGCCGATCTCGATCGTGCATCACGGCCTCCTATGTCTAATGCATCAGTCTTTCGTAAAAGAATCGCCCGATTTCAGCCCCCTCTGCGCGGCGAAGGCGGCGGCGTCCTGTTTCCCCGCATCCGTCCGGACCTTGCCGATGCGGATCGTCCCGCCGTCCGGCGGCCACGGTGAATCCATCCGCATCCGCTCCGATGACTTCCCCCGGCCGGGCGGCCGAAACGGCATCGCCGCGCCGGGCATCGAAGAAGCGGACCTTTTTCCCCTGAAAGAATGTAGTAGGCCCCCGGCTGGGGATCGCAGCCCCGGATGAGGTTGTGGACCTCTTCCGCGCGGTCTTTCCCAGTCGATCCGGGCGACCTGGTCGTTGCAGAGCGGCTCATAGGTGGCCAGGCTTTCGTCCTGGACCAGGCGGGGCGCCCGCCCCGCCTTGATGAGATCGACGGATTCCGCAATCGCCTCGACGCCGAGGGGGAAGAGCCGGTTGAAGTAGAGCGATCCGGTCGTATCCTCCGGATCGATGGGGACCCGCTTCTGGAGGAGGATCGGTCCCGTGTCGATACCGGCATCGGTCCAGAAAATGGAAAGGCCCGTTTCCTTGTCTCCCATGATCAGGGCCCAGTTGATCGCGCTCCCGCCGCGGTGGCGGGGGAGGAGCGAGGGGTGGTAGCAGATCGACCCTCGCGCGGGGCGTCTCGATAAAGGCCTGGGGGATGATGTCCGTGACGAAGGCCATGATCAGCAGATCGGGATTCGAACTCTGAAATTCCCGTAAAGTTTCCGGCGATTTGTAGGTTTCCGGCTGATAGACGGGGATCCGCCGGCTGTCGGCGGCGACCTTCAGCGGGTCGGGTTTTGCCCCCGCTTTCCCCTGGGGAAGCCAGGCGGCGATCACGTTTTCGCCGCGGTCCGCCAAGGTTTCCAACACCTTGGCGCCGAAGGCGGCCTGTCCCATGATGGCGATGCGCATGATGTCTTTGTCCTCCGATAGTATGAAGATGATTTGTTCTGTTTACACGATTTCGGTGGTTTGGCAACCGTTTGCCGGAGGCGGGTCCGTTCCGTTTCCGTCAGGAGGCAGCCCGCCAGACATTTCTCGGCGCATTGGCCGTTGCAGGGTTCGGTGTGCACCGTGACCGTCGCCTGGCGGAAGCGCTCCTTGATCCGCCGGACCAGGTCCTGGTTGAGGGCATGGGCGGTTTCGACGGACATCTTGCCGTCCACCTGGATGTGGACCTCGATGAACCGGAAGTGGCCGGCCTTGCGGGTGCGCAGCTGGTGGTAGCCGTGGACCATCGGCAGCTGAGAGCAGATCAGCCGGCGGATCTCCTCCTCCTCCTCGGGGGGAAGCGTCTCGTCCATCAGACCGCCTGCCGACTGCCGGGTCAGGTCCCAGGCCGCTTTGATGATGAGGAACGGCGACGCCGATGGCCGCGACAGGGTCCAGCCAGTGGAAATGGCGCCCGGGGAAGAGGAGCTCTCCGCTCCAGATGACGGCGAGGCCGGCCATGACGCCCGCCGAGGTGTAGACGTCGGTCCGGAGGTGCCAGCCGTCGGCGATGAGGGCGACCGAATCCGTCTCCTTCCCCACCTTGAACAAGCATCCGGGCGACGAAGTAGTTGGCGACGGCGGAAATGAACATGACGGCGACGCCCCAGCCGACGGTCTCCATCGGCTGCGGTTCAAGGAGCTTCCGGACGGCCTCCCAGATGATCCATCCCGCGGCAACGAAGATCAGCAGGGCCTCGACGGTCCCGGAGATGTTTTCGATCTTTCCGTGGCCGAAGGGGTGCCTCCCGTCCGCCGGCAGGCTGGAGGTTTTCACCGAAAAGAGGGCAATGATGGCGGCCACAAGATCGACGCCGGAATGGATCGCCTCCGAGATGACCGATACCGATCCGATCAGGACCCCCACGATCAGCTTCATGACGACGAGCGTCGTGTTGGAAATGACGGAAAGGAGGGCGACCCTTTCCTTGCTTTTTTGTGCATCCATGGATAGACGATCTCCTGACTCGCTTTCAGGCGCCTTTCACCGATCCTTGCCGGCGTCTACGCAAATAAACCGATTCATAAGGCGGCTCTCATAAATCGAAATGGCTTTGGAAGTCAAGGATGATAAACCTCATTGAAGAAGAATTCACCATAAATCAATGAAAGATTCTTCAAGAATTTTCTTGACAGGAGGATTTTCATGGCTATAATCTCCACCGAAACGGTAGAGATGGAAAAGATGAAAACGGGGTTATTCGATGAAATTGTCGACGCGGGGACGCTACGGGGTACGTTTGATGTTCGATCTTGCCCTCCACTACGGAGACGGCCCGATCTTTCTGAAGGATATCGCCGAGCGACAAGGGGATCTCCGAGAAGTACCTCTGGCAGCTGATCAACCCCTTGAAGACGACGGGTCTCGTCAACTCCACGCGGGGGGCGCACGGCGGTTATGTCCTGGGGAAAGACGCCGGAGGCGCATCTCCCTGAAGGAGATTCTCCAGGTCCTGGAAGGCTCCCTGTGCCTGGTCGACTGCGTTGACAACCCCTCGCTCTGCGAGCGGTCGCCTTCCTGCATCTCGCGGGACATCTGGGAGGAGGCGTCGAAGAGCATGCAGCAGACGCTGGAGAACACGACGCTGGCCGCAATGGTGTGAAAGACAGACAGGAGAAGTTGAAGAATGAAGCGGGATAATAATTTGATGAACATTATGATGTGCATGTGTTATTACACCGGACGGGGAGGTCTGTTCATGTGAAGATCCGTTTTAGGATCCATGAAGGCGACAACCCGCTGACCGGTGATGGTTCAGCGGGTTTTTTATTGCATACCAAACGAATCAATCTTACAGTCGGACAGAGGAAGGAGAGTACATCATGTCGGGAAAGAAAATCGATACCTTGGCGTTGCATGCCGGTCAGGAGAGTCCCGATCCGGCGACGGGGGCGCGGGCGGTGCCCATTTATCAGACCACGTCGTATGTCTTCAAGGATACGGAGCATGCGGCGAATCTCTTTGCCCTCCAGCAGTTCGGAAACATCTATACGCGGATGATGAATCCGACGACCGACGTCTTTGAAAAACGGATCGCCGCGATCGAAGGGGGGACGGGCGCCCTGGCGGTGGCCTCCGGGCAGGCCGCGGAGACCATGGCCCTTCTGAAGATCACGCGCCTCGGCGATGAGATCGTCGCCGCAAACAATCTCTACGGCGGGACCTACCAGTTGTTCCACTACACGCTTCCCAAGCTGGGGCGAACGGTGAAGTTCGTCGATTCCCGGGATCCGGAGGCTTTCAAAAAGGCGATCACGGAGAAGACGCGGGCCGTCTATGCCGAGACGATCGGCAACCCCAAGCTGGATGTCCCCGATTTTGAGGCGATCGCCGAAGATCGCCCATGAGGCGGGGGTCCCCTTCGTCGTGGACAACACGATCGGCGTGGGCCTCGTGAAACCGATCGACTACGGGGCCGACATCCTGACCACATCGGCGACGAAGTTCATCGGCGGTCACGGCACCTCCATCGGCGGCGTCATCGTCGATGCCGGAAAATTCAACTGGGGAAACGGCAAATTCCCCGAGTTCACCGAACCGGACCCGAGCTATCACGGCCTGAAATTCTGGGAGGTCTTCGGGAACTTTCCCGGTATGGGAAACGTCGCCTTCATCATCAAGGCACGGGTGCAGCTGCTTCGCGATATCGGGGCCTGTCTGAGCCCGTTCAACGCATTTCTGTTTCTCCAGGGGCTGGAGACGCTGCCGCTCCGGCAGCGACAGCATTCGGAAAACGCGCTGGAAGTGGCAAGATTCCTGAAGGGGCATCCCTCTGGTCAGTTGGGTCAATTATCCCGGGCTGGCAGACCATCCCAGTCATGCCCTGGCGGTGAAGTACCTCGGGAGCCATTTCGGGGCGCTGGTGGGCTTCGGGATCAAGGGGGGGCTGGAGGCGGGAAAGAAGTTCATCGAATCGGTGCAGCTCCTGTCGCATCTGGCCAACATCGGCGATGCAAAGAGCCTCGTCATCCATCCGGCCTCGACGACCCATCAGCAGCTGACGCCGGAGGAACAGGAAGCGACGGGTGTCACGGAAGATTTTATCCGGCTCTCCATCGGCCTGGAAAATGTGGAGGATATCAAGGAGGATATCGATCAGGCTCTGAGAAAAGCGCAACGCAAGAAAGGAAGCGAATCATGAAGATCTATGAAGATATCACAAAAACAATCGGCAACACCCCGCTGGTCCGCCTGAAGCGGATGACTGCGGGGAATCCGGCCGAGGTGGTCGTCAAGATGGAGTCCTTCAACCCCCTCTCCAGCGTGAAGGACCGGATCGGCGTCGCGATGATCGACGACGCCGAGAAAAAAGGGCTGCTGAAGGAAGGATCGGTCATCATCGAGCCGACGAGCGGGAACACGGGGATCGCTCTGGCCTTCGTGGCGGCGGCGCGGGGTTACCGCCTGATCCTGACCATGCCGGATACGATGAGCATGGAGCGGCGGCAGCTCCTGGCGATCTTCGGGGCGGAGCTGGTCCTGACGCCGGGGGCCGAGGGGATGAAAGGCGCCATCCGGAAGGCCGAGGAACTGGCGGCCTCGACGCCCGGGGCGTTGATGCCCCAGCAGTTCAACAATCCGGCGAATCCGGAGATCCACCGGCAAGACGACGGCCGAGGAGATCTGGGCGGATACGGACGGGAAGGCGGATTTCATCGTGGCCGGCGTCGGGACGGGAGGCACGCTGACCGGTGTCGCCGAGGTGATCAAAGCGAGGAAGCCGGGCTTCAAGGCCATCGCCGTCGAGCCGGAGGCGTCGCCCGTCCTTTCGGGCGGACAGCCCGGACCGCACAAGATCCAGGGGATCGGCGCGGGATTCGTCCCCGGCGTCCTGAACCGGGGGATCATCGACGAGATCGTGACCGTGTCCAATGAGAATGCGGGGATCACCGCCCGGCGTCTCGCGCGCGAAGAGGGGATCCTGGCCGGCATCTCCGGCGGCGCCGCCCTCTGGGCCGGTCTGGAGGTTGCCAAAAGACCGGAAAATAAAGGAAAGCTGATTGTGGTCGTTCTTCCCGATACGGGGGAGCGTTATCTCTCGACCTGGTTGTTCAAGGAAGCGTAGGAAGCCTTTTATAAACATTTTACGAGAGGAACAGTCTGCCGCCTCCGAGGCGTCCCTGGTTTCGGCGCCGGAGAGGAAACACCAAGACGGCGGCAGACGGAAACTATGAAAGCTGCATTGAAGAAGGGATCACCGCAAACGATACCGGAGGACGCCGGCCGCTCCCTCGGGATCGTCGAGACACAGTATTTTACCTTCGCCGAGCCGCCCGGGACGCTGAAGCTGGAAAGCGGGGAAGTCCTGGGGCCGGTGACGCTCGCCTACGAAACCTACGGACGGCTGAACCGCGAGAAATCCAACGCGATCCTCGTTCTGCACGCCCTTTCCGGAGACGCCCACGCCGCCGGATTTCACCGGGGAGAAGAGGCCCCCGGCTGGTGGGATGCGATGATCGGGCCGGGGAAACCCTTCGATACGGACCGCTATTTCGTCATCTGCTCCAACGTGATCGGGGGGTGCAAGGGGAGCACGGGACCTTCCTCCGTCGATCCGCGGACGGGAAAACCCTACGGCCCTGGAGTTTCCCTTCGTCACGATCGCCGACATGGTCCACGCCCAGCGGCATCTGATCGATTTTCTGGGGATCGAACAGCTGCTCTGCGTGGCGGGCGGTTCGATGGGCGGGATGCAGGCCCTCCAGTGGGTGGCCTCCTATCCGGAGCGGGTCCGGTCCGCCATCCCCATCGCCACGGCGCTGAAGCATTCGCCGCAGCAGATCGCCTTCAACGAGGTGATCCGGCAGTCCATCATGGCCGATCCGGCCTGGCGGGACGGGAATTACTACGAGACCGGCCAGCCGGAGAGGGGGCTTGCCGTGGCCCGGATGATCGGCCATATCACCTTCATGAGCGACCAGTCGATGGAGGAGAAGTTTTCCCGGAAGCTGAAGAACGACCATTTCAGCTTCAATTTCGATGCGGACTTCGAGGTGGAAGGGTATCTCCATTACCGGGGGGCGAATTTCGTCAAGCGCTTTGACGCGAATTCCTATCTTTACATCACCAAGGCGATGGACTATTTCGATCTCTCGGGCGGAAAGCTGATCAACGGCGGGGCGTCGACACCCGGTTTCTGGTCATCTCCTTTCAGTCGGACTGGCTCTATCCCTCGTATCAGTCCCAGGAGATCGTCCGGCAGCTGAAGCAAAAACAGGTCGATGCGACCTACTGCGAGCTGAAATCGACCTACGGCCACGACGCCTTTCTGGTGGAGCTGGAGGGACAGACGACCCTGATCCACCATTTCCTGGAGAAGACGTATCGCGGCGAGAGGAATGGGAATGGAAATCATCGCTAACGGCATCCGTCCGGATCATCAGGTCATTTTCGACATGATCGAACCGGGATCGCGCGTTCTGGATCTCGGCTGCGGCACGGGCGATCTGCTCCACCTCCTGGCGCGGGACAAGGACGCCCGCGTCCAGGGGATCGAGCTGGACGAGAAGGCGATCTACGAGTGCGTCAGGAAGGGGCTTTCCGTCTGCCAGAGCGACATCGAAAGCGGTCTTGCGGAATATCCCGACGGTTCGTTCGATTATGTGATCCTGAACCAGAGCCTTCAGGAGATCCGGAAGGTCTTCTTCCTCCTCCGGGAGGCGCTGCGGGTGGGGAACAGGGTCATCGTCGGGTTTCCCAACTTCGCCCACATCAACGCCCGCATCTGTCTCTGCTTCGGCGGGAAGGCGCCCATGACGCCGTCCCTTCCCTACCGCTGGTACGACACGCCCAACGTGCGATTCTTGAGCATCAGCGATTTCCGGAGTTTTTGCGCGGAGAAGGGATTTGCGGTGGAGAAGGCCTGTTTTCTGAACGGGCAAAAAACGATCACCTTCTGGCCCAACCTCCGGGCGCTCGGCGCGATCTTTCTTTTGTCCCTCGGTCAGGAGGCTGAAACGGCGTCCTGACGCCGGTTTGGCGATCCGGCCGGGAGAGAACAGAGAGGTGTCTTGGGGAGGAACATGCATCCGATCTACATGGACTATGCGGCGACGACGCCGACGGATAAAAGGGTGATCGAGGCGATGCTGCCCTACTTCGGGGAGGTGTACGGCAATCCGTCCAGCCTCCACGCCTTCGGCCAGGAGGCCAAGGCGGCCGTGGAAGAGGCGCGGGAGAAGATCGCCTCGCTTCTGGGCGCCGACCCGGCGGAGATCGTCTTCACCAGCGGCGGCACGGAGAGCGACAATTTCGCGATCAAGGGGGTGGCCTATGCGAACCGGAAGAAGGGCGACCACATCATCACCTCCGCGATCGAACACCACGCCGTCCTGGAGACCTGCCGGTTCCTGGAGAGGGAGGGGTTCAGGGTCACCTATCTTCCCGTGGACGGGGACGGCCTGGTCGACCCGGCCGACGTGGCCGAGGCGATCACCGACCAGACCATCCTCATCTCCATCATGCACGCCAACAACGAGATCGGGACGATCCAGCCGATCGCCGAGATCGGCAGGCTGGCCCGGGAGAGGGGCGTCTGTTTTCATACCGATGCCGTTCAGACCTTCGGCCATCTCCCGTTTACGGCGGATGAACTCAACGTCGATCTCCTGAGCGCCTCGGCCCACAAGCTCTACGGACCGAAGGGGGTGGGGCTGCTCTACATCCGGAAGGGGACGCGGATCGCCCCGTTCATGCACGGCGGCGAGCAGGAGAGCGGCCGGCGCGCCTCCACGCTGAACGTCCCCGGGATCGTCGGTTTCGGGAAGGCGGTGGAGCTGGCGGGGGCGTCGCTGACCGAGGAGGCGGCGAGATTGACCGCCCTGCGGGACCGCTTCATCCAGCGGCCTCTTCGAACGGCTCGACGGGATCCGCCTCAACGGCCATCCCACGCGGCGGCTCCCCAACAACATCAATCTCTCCGCGGCGCATGTCGAAGGGGAGGGGATGATCCTCAGCCTCGACATGCTGGGGATCGCCTGCTCGACCGGTTCGGCCTGTTCTTCCTCCAGCGTGGAGACCGTCGCATGTCCTGACCGCCATCGGTCTGCCGGAGGAGTTCTCCCACGGTTCGCTCCGCTTCAGCCTCGGACGGTACACGAAGGAGAGCGACATCGATACGGTCCTGGAGACGCTGCCCCAGGTCGTCGGGCGGCTGCGGTCCCTGTCGCCGCACCATGCGGGGAGGTAATGAGAACCGTTCCGAAGCGCAATTCAGTAACGGCATTTGCAAAAAATCTCCAATGCGCGCTTCCGGAATCCGATTCCCAAGTTGCGCTAGGATCTTTGATTTTGCGAAAAAAGTGTATCTGAAATGATATTGAGAACAGGCAGGAAGGCGTGATGAAAAAGGTGGCCGTCGCCATGAGCGGCGGCGTCGATTCCGCGGTGGCGGCGCTGCTTCTCAAGGAGAGCGGCCACGAGGTGGTCGGGGTGACCATGTGCCTCGGCGTCGTCCCGGCCGAGGGGGGGCGGGCGAAGTGCTGCGGTCCCCAGGAGATCGAGGATGCGCGGCGCGTCTGCCGGGCGCTCGGGATCCGTCATTATGTGGTTGACTTTGCCGCGGATCTGGAGGAGAAGGTCATCCGGCCCTTTGTCGCGGAGTATTGCCGGGGGAGGACCCCCAACCCCTGCGTGGCCTGCAACCGGTCGATCAAGTTCGGCTCGCTTCTGGAAAAGGCGCTGGCCTGGGGCTTCGACGGCATCGCCACGGGTCATTATGCCGGCATCGAGGAGGAAGACGGCCGATACCGGCTGAAGATCGCCGAAGGACCGCCGGAAGGACCAGACCTATTTCCTCCATGCGATCCCGCGGGAGGCTCTGGCAAAGGTCCTTTTCCCCCTGGCCGGGTAGACGAAGGACGAGGTGCGGGGCATCGCGCGAGCAGGCCGGTCTGCCCGTCTTCGACAAGCCGGAGAGCCAGGATATCTGTTTCATCCCGGCGGAGGGTCACGGCGCTTTTCTCCGGGGCCGCGCGGCGGCGATCGAACCCGGCGAGATCGTGGACCGGGAGGGGCGGGTCCTCGGTCGGCACGGGGGGATCGCCTGTTACACCATCGGTCAGCGGAGCGGCCTCGGGATCAGTTCGCCGGCGCCCCTCTACGTGACCGCGATCGACGCCGCGCGAAACCGCCTGGTCGTGGGGGAGAAGGGGGAGCTTCTGTCGGAGGGCCTGGTGGCGGATCAGGTCAACTGTCTGGTCGATGCCTTCCCGGAGGAGGCCTGGGCAAAGATCCGCTACGCCCACCGGGCGGCGCGATGCCGGGTTTCATACGAGGGCGGCCGCCTCACGGTCCGATTTGCGGAGCCGCAGGAGGCCGTCGCCCCCGGACAGTCCGTCGTCCTGTACGACGACGCGACCGTTCTGGGCGGAGGAATCATTCAGGAGGTATATCGTGGAGCTCATTGAAAAGATAGAAAAGTTGAAGAAGGAACGCAAGGCGGTCATCCTCGCCCACAACTATCAGATTCCCGAGGTTCAGGACATCGCCGATTTCGTCGGCGATTCCCTGGAGCTGAGCATCAAGGCCTCGCAGACGGATGCGGAGGTGATCGTCTTCTGCGGGGTGCATTTCATGGCGGAGACGGCGAAGATCCTCTCGCCGGCAAAGACCGTCCTGCTGCCGGACAAGAACGCCGGCTGCCCGATGGCGGACATGATCACGGCCGAGCAGCTCCGCGACCTGAAGGCCGAAGCATCCCGGGGCAAAGGTCCTCTGCTACGTGAACACCTCGGCCGAGGTCAAGGCGGAGTGCGATCTCTGCTGCACGTCGGCGAACGCCGTCCGGATGGTCGGGGAGGTCCTGAAGGATGCCAAGGAGATCATCTTCGTCCCCGACCGGTATCTGGCCGCCTTCGTGGCCGGAAAGACCGGACGCGAATTCATCACCTGGCCGGGGTTCTGCCCCACCCACGCCCGGATCCTGCCGGAGCACATCGCAGGCGGCGCGGGCCCTCCATCCGGGGGCCGTCGTGATGGTCCATCCGGAGTGCCGCCCCGAGGTGGCGGCCCTGGCGGACATCACGATCTCCACCGGCGGGATGAGCCGGTATGCGAAGGAGACGCAGGCCCGGGAGATCATCGTCGGGACGGAGCCGGGGATCATCCACCGCCTGAAGAAGGAGAATCCCGGACAAGATCTTCCATCCGATCTCGGAGTCCGTCATCTGCCCGAACATGAAGAAGACGACCCTGGAGAAGGTCCTCTGGTCGCTCGAGGACATGGACGCATCCGATCGAGGTGCCGGAGGCGATCGCCGCGCGCGCCCGGCGGTGCATCGAGGCGATGCTGAACGTCGGCCGCTGAAGGGAGGCCCGCACATGGAAAACCGGAAGAGCGTCGAAGCGCTGCATATCGACCGCGAGGGGAGCGGGATCAGGACGGAATGGACGGCCCGCGAGTTTCCCCTGACGATCATGCTCAACGGCGAGCAGCTCGTCACGGTCCTCTGCTCCCCCGGCGATCTGGAGGCGCTGGCCGTCGGTTTCCTCTTTTCCGAGGGGATGATCAAGGCGAAGGAGGAGATCACGGGGCTGACGCTCGACGACGAGCGGGGGATCGTCCGGATCCGCACGGCCGACGGACAAGACGGCGGACGGCAAGCTCTTCATGAAGCGGGTCCTGACCACCGGCTGCGGGCGGGGGATGGCCTTTTACAGTTACGCCGATCTGGACCGCAAAAAGAAGGTCCTGTCCGATCTCCGGGTGACCCCGGCGGAGGTGCTGGCGCTGAGCCGAGCGATTTCAGGGCGCCTCCGAACTCTACCGGACCACGCACGGGGTCCACAGCGCGGCCCTCTGCGACACCCGGAAGATCCTGGTCTTTGCGGAGGATATCGGGAGGCACAACGCCGTCGACAAGGTCCTCGGCCGCTGCCTGCTGGACGGGATTGCCGTCACCGACCGGATCCTGGTCACGAGCGGGAGGATCTCCTCGGAGATCCTCTTCAAGGCGGCGGGGAGCGGCATCCCCGTCCTGATCTCCAAATCGGCGCCGACGGACATGGGGGTCGACCTCGCCCGGGAGCTGGGGATCACCCTGATCGGTTTCGTCCGCGGGGGCGGGATGAATGTCTACGCCGGGCGAGGAGCGGATCGATCTCCCGCGGCGTGAGACCGGCGCGGCGGCTGCGGGGTCCCCGGCGGCAAGGGATGAGGTCAATTCAGAAAAGAGAGGATTAAGGCCATGAAAGGGACGATTGTCGCCGTCTGCCGAAGCGAGAAGACGGGCACCCGGAAGGAACCCTGCGGGGAAGGGATCTTCATCGAAAATTACGGCATGGGGGAGGATGCGCACGCGGAGAAGGGCATCGCCCGGCAGGTGAGCCTCCTTTCCGTGGACAGCATCGCCAAGATGAAGGCCCTCGGCCTGGAGCTGAACCCCGGCGATTTTGCCGAGAACCTGACGGTTGAGGGGATGGAGCTGTTTTCCCTGCCCGTCGGGACGAGGCTCCGCGTGGGAGGGGAAGTGGTTCTGGAAGTCAGTCAGATCGGGAAGACCTGCCACAGCGGCTGCGCCATCTTCAAAACCGTGGGCGCCTGCATCATGCCGAAGGAGGGCGTCTTCGCCCGGGTGATCCGGGGCGGGAAGATCGGCGACGGCGATTCCGTGGAAATCATGAATGAAGAGAGTTGAATTGAAAAGTCAGGATGAGGAAAAAACGATGACGAATATAAAAGAAAAGATGGTCGCGCTGACCGGAAAGACGGCGGAGGACGATTTCTCGGGACTGGTGGAGGCGCTCTGCTCTCTGAAGAACGGCTCCACCGCGGGGATGAAGAAGCGGTGGCAGGAGCAGGCGCTGCCCGTCCCGGCAGGTGATCGGCGAGATCATCGAGTCGCTCCGCTCCGTCCTTTTCCCGGGCTACTTCGGCTTTTCCGAGCTCAAGGCGGAGAGCCTCCGGTTTCATGTCGGCTCGACGCTGGACCATATCCGGCGCGACCTCCAGGAGCAGATCAAGCGGGGGCTCTGCTTCTCCTGCGAGGAGGGGCCGGAGTGCCTGCCCTCCTGCGACCAGAAGGCGCGCGAGCTGACCGGGGAATTCCTCCGGCAGACTGCCGAAGGTGCAGCGACTGCTCGCCCTGGACGTCAAGGCCGCCTACGAGGGCGACCCGGCGGCCGCAAATCAGGACGAGGTGATCTTCTGCTATCCGGGGCTCGTGGCGATCACGAATTACCGTCTGGCCCATGAACTGCGTCTGCTCGGCGTGCCGATCATCCCCCGGATGATCACCGAGGCGGCCCACAGCGCGACGGGGATCGACATCAACCCCGGCGCGGTGATCGGGGAGCGGTTCTTCATCGATCACGGCACCGGCGTGGTCATCGGGGAGACCTGCATCATCGGCAACCGGGTCCGGCTCTACCAGGGGGTCACCCTCGGGGCGAAGAGCTTTCAGCTGGACGAGGAGGGGAATCCCGTCCGGGGGATCGACCGGCATCCGATCGTCGAGGACGATGTGACGATCTACTCCGGCGCGACGATCCTCGGCCGGGTGACGATCGGGCGCGGCTCGGTGATCGGCGGGAACGTCTGGCTCGTCCACAGCGTGCCGCCGGGGAGCCGGATCACCCAGGCGCAGACCCGCGATGAGGATTTTGAAAGAGGCTCCGGCATCTGAGAGCGGGTGATCGATGAAGAAGGGAAAAAGTTACCGATCTCTTTACTTTCCCGCCTGGACCATCGTGGCCGCCGTGCTTACCCTTCTTTTGGTCATCGCCTTTTCCACCTACCGGAACATGAGCCGGGAGAGGGGACGGATGGAAGATTCCCTTCTCCGGGAAGGCCTTGTCATCATCCGGGCCATCGAGGCGGGCGTCCGCGCCGACTTTCCTTCAACCCCTCCCGACGCCCAACGCCTGCAGAAGCTGGTGGAAGAGGTTTCCCGGGAGCCGGAAGTCGCCGCCATCGTCATTTTCGATAAAGAGGGGAACATCGTGGCGACCAGCCGCCCGGCGGGTCCGGCTGCGGAAAAAGTCGGCGGGGCTCCTTCCTTGCGTCTCCTGCTCAAAGAAAAGGGGATGATCACGCGTTACCGCGAGCAGCCTGGCGGGGCGCAGGCCTTCGAAGTCATCCAGCCGTTCCGTCCCTTTTCGTACCAGACTCCACCCTCGCTTGCGTCGGGAGACTGAGGACAAATCGGCGTTGCAGGAAGGGCCGCTGCGCCGGTGGGCCGAAGACAAGATGATCGCCCTGAGTCTCCGCCTGGCGACCTTCGAGACGGCCCGCCAGGAGGACCGGCACCATACCCTCCTGATGGCGGCGATCCTGGTGGTTTTGGGAACCGGAGCGCTCTACTTCATTTTCATCGTTCAGAACTACTACCTGGTGGACCGCACGCTGGACCGGATGAAGACCTACACGGAAAACGTGGTGGAGAGCATGGCCGACGGTCTGGTATCCATCGACCGGGAAGGGAAGATCGTCACCCTGAACCGGCAGGCCGTCGAAATCCTCGGCTCCGGCCGGGAACGCCTGGAAGGAAAGACCATCACCTCGGTCCTGGGCGAAGGGATCGGTCGGATTCTGGGCTCCGCGGAGGGGCAGGCGCTGGTGCGGGACAGGGAGATGGAGATCCATAAGGATAAGGACGGCAGGATTCCCCTCAGCCTCAGCGTGGCGCCGCTTCGGGACGAGAAGGGACAGGAGATGGGGTCGGTGCTCCTCATCAAGGACCTCCGGGAGATACGGGATCTCCAGGAAAAGGTGCACCGCAGCGAGCGCCTGGCGTCGCTCGGGCGGCTGGCCGCCGGCGTGGCGCATGAGATCCGCAATCCCTTGAGTTCCATCAAGGGGTTTGCCCAGTATTTCGTGAAGCGCTTCAGCGGACAGCCCGAGGAACAGGGATATGCCTCGGTCATGGTCAGGGAGGTCGATCGGCTCAACCGGGTGATCACCGACCTCCTGGACTTTGCCGGACCGAAAGAGCCCCACCGGGAGCCGCACTCCCTGGAGGCTGATCGCCGAGCAGGCGTTGAAGCTCCTGGCCCCCGATCTCGAGGCCCGCAAGGTGGCGGTGGTGAAGGACTATGAGCCCGGCCTGCCGGCGGTTTCGGTGGACCGCGACCGGATCTCCCAGGTGTTCATCAATATCCTTCTCAACGCCCTCGAATCCATGGAGGCGGGAGGGGAGATCCGCCTCGGCCTTCGCCGGTGCGGTCCTCCTCCGGCGGTCGAGGTCTCTGTTGCCGATACGGGGGCCGGGATTCCGGAGGGCGACCTGGAGAAGGTCTTTGAGCCGTTCTTCAGCAGGAAGAAGAAGGGAACCGGTCTGGGGCTGGCGATCGTCCACCAGATCGTCGAGAGCCACAGGGGCGATATCAGGGTGGAGAGCCAGCCGGGAAAGGGAACGACTTTCCGGATACGCCTGCCTCTGGAGGGAAACGGAAACGGTTCTTCCCGCCGAGAGGTTTGAAGGAACGATATGCGCTCTTTTTGACAATCGCGATCCCTCCGCGCGCTGGACATTTTTCGACCCTTGCACCTCCTCGCTTCGCTGCGGAGGCAGGGCGCCCCGAAAAATCTCCAATGCGCGCTTCCGGGATCCGATTGTCAATTTAAGAAAAGGTGTCGATATATGAGTGAAAAACCTAAAATTCTGGTCGTGGATGATGAAGAGAGCCACCGGATCATGCTCCGGGCGGTCCTGAAGGAAGAGGGCTATCGCGTGACGGAAGCGGCCGACGGCACGGACGCCGTGAAGGCCGTGGAAACGGAGGCCTTCGACCTCATCCTCATGGACATCCGCATGACGAACATGGACGGGATCGAGGCGCTGACCGAGATCCGGAAGATCAGCCCCCTCGTGCCCGTTCTGATCATGACCGCCTACGCCTCGGTGAAAACCGCCGTGGAGGCGCTCAAGGCGGGGGCCTTCGATTATGTGACCAAACCCCTGGACATCGAGGAATTGAAGATCCTGATCGAAAAGGGGCTGGAGAACTATCACCTCCGCACGGAGAACCTGGTTCTCAAGGAGCGGATCGGCGACCGTTTCGATTTTTCCCGGATCATCGGCCGGAGCGGGAAGATGATCACCCTTCTGGACACGCTGGCCATGGTCGCCCCCTCCGACGCCACGGTGCTCATCATGGGGGAAAGCGGGACGGGGAAGGAGGTGATTGCCAACGCCATCCATCACAACAGCCCCCGCGCCGGGCAGCCGTTTATCAAGGTCTCCTGCGCCGCCCTTCCGGAGACGCTTCTGGAGAGCGAGCTTTTCGGGCATGAGAAGGGCGCCTTCACCGGTGCGGTTTCCCGCCGCGAGGGGAGGTTTCAGCTCGCCCATCGGGGGACGATCTTCCTCGACGAAGTGGGTGAGATGAGTCCGGCCCTCCAGACGAAACTTCTGCGCGTGCTTCAGGAAAAGGAGTTCGAGCCGCTGGGGAGCGCCCGGACGATCAAGGTGGATATCCGGGTGATCGCCGCCACGAACAAAGACCTGGCGAAAGAGGTCAAGGAGGGCCGTTTCCGCGAGGACCTCTATTACCGCCTGAATGTGGTTCCCATCACGATGCCGCCGCTTCGCGAACGGAAGGAAGACATTCCTCCCCTGGCGGACCATTTCCTGGCCGTCTACCGGGAGAAGAACCGGAAGCCCATGAAAGGCATCTCGGGCAAGGCGCTGGATCTGCTCGTCCGTTACGACTGGCCGGGAAACATCCGGGAACTGGAAAACTGCATCGAGCGGGCGGTGATCATGGCCAGGGAAGAGATGATCACCCCCGTCGATTTTCCCCCCCAGATCCAGAGGCTCTCCGGGGAAGGGGAAAAGGAGGGTTCCGCCATTCCTTACGGGATGAGCCTCGCAGAGATGGAGAGGGAACTGATCGTCAAAACGCTCGCCGAGACAGGCGGCAACCGCACCAGGGCCTCGGAAGTCCTCGGCATCAACCGCCGCACCCTGCAGAACAAATTGAGGGAGTACGGCCTCAATACTTTCCCTCCGATAGATAGAAATTAGAAAAGGTTCATCCGGTTGACGGGGGTCTCCTCGACCTCCCTCTCCCACTCGCATCATCAACCCTTACTTTTCGATGCAGAATATCCTTTGACAAGCAAAAACAGCCCTCCTATACTTCCATCCATCGAAAGCAAAACCTTATCAAACAAAAGTCAGTTTTACTACCAAGAAATAGTGGGTGAAGGACGTGTACTCGAAACAATAGACGGCGCCGCAGCAACGGGCGCACACTACGCTCCGGGAGGTTGCGATGAAGTTTACACTGCTTCTTTTCGTTCTTGCACAAAAGCTGAAAGCTGCCGCGAAAAAGAACACTGCCTACAGAAAGCATCTGGGCATCATGCAGCTCAGGGTCCTTATTAAAACGGCCGACGGCAAAAGGGGCCGTCTCTTTATCTTCGACAAGGGCACTTTCTCTTCGGTGAGCGGCACGCATCATCAATGCGACGTCGCGCTCGTCTGGGCCGACGCGGGGACGGCGTTCAGGGTGATGACGTCAAAAACCGGTGATGCCGACACCTTCAGGGCGGCCGCTGAAGGAAAAGTGCGCGTTGAAGGCATGGTCCCCTATCTTCAGTGGTTTACCGACGGCGTGAAGCTGGTGATGGGATGATTGCCCCTAATCGGGGCTGTTTAAGCGATATACGAAAGCATAATCTCTCAAAGGAGGTCTCTCATGGCTATTAAAGGCGGTCATCTTGTCGCACGGTATCTGAAGGAGGTCGAAGGCATTGAAACGGTGTTCGCCCTCTCCGGCGGGCACATTGAGGCGATACTTGACGGGTTCACGCAGTACCGCATCCGCGCCATCGACGTGCGTCACGAGCAGGTGGCGGCGATGGCGGCCCACGCGTGGTCGGTCTATGCGGGGCAGACGGGCGTGTGCCTGGTAACCGCCGGTCCCGGCTTCACCAACGCGCTCACCGGAATTGCCAACGCGTATCTCGACAACGCCCCGCTGGTGGTGCTGTGCGGAAAGCACCCCCTTAAGGAGGATCTCCGGGGCGCCCTCCAGGAGATGAACCAGATCGACATGGTAAAGCCCATCACGAAATGGGCCGCCACCTGTTACGAGACGAAGCGCATACCCGAATATCTTTCCATGGCGTTCAGATACGCCACCATGGGCAGGCCGGGGCCCGTGTTCCTCGAGCTCCCGCCCGATATTCTGAACATCAGCATACCCGAGGAGGAGGCGCCGCTGCCGAAGCATCCCACGCGGAAATACACGGTACACCCCGACGATGCCGACCTGAAACAGGCGGCCGATCTCATCAACAGCGCCAAACAGCCGCTGTTTCTCGGAGGAAGCGGCGTGGGATTCAGCTGCTGCGGCGACGCGCTGAAACAGTTCGTTGAGAAGACGGGAATCCCCTTCATCCTGATGAATTATGGAAGGGGGGAGCTTCCCGACAACCACCCGCAGTCCATCTGGGATGTCGGCAACATCGGGATGATGGTGACACTGGCGCAGGCCGACCTGATCGTCATCGCGGGCCTGCGCCTCAACTGGCTGCTGCAGTCAGGGGCCGCAATTCCGCCCTCGGCAAAGGTCGTGAGGATCGACATCGACCCGCACGAGATAGACCGCAACCGGCAGGCCGACGCAGGGCTCGTGGGGGACGTCAACTCGGTGCTGAACCAGCTCCTTCCCCAGGTGAAGAAAAACGATCACAGCGCCTGGCTTAAAACGCTGCGCGCCGCGTCGGCCGCGTTCATCGATTCCGAGCTGAAGGCGCGGGAGACGCCGTCCGATCCCATCCATCCCATACGCCTGGCCGCCCAGATACAGAAGGTCGTGGGCGATGACGCGTACTATGTGACCGACGGCGGCGATACGGTTTACTTCGGACTCGTGCATTTCACATCGAAATTGAGGGCCGGCGTGGTGGGAACCGCGGCAGGCCTGCTCGGGTGCCTGGGCACCGGCATTCCCTTTGCCATGGCCGCGAAGCTCGCCCACCCCGACAAGAAGGTGATCCTGCTCAACGGCGACGGCTCCTTCGGGTTCAACGCCATGGAGTTCGACACCATGCTCCGCCACAACATCCCCGTCGTCTGCGTCATCAACAACGACTGCGCCTGGGGCATGGTCAAGCACGGGCAGGAGCTGTCGATCGGCAAGGACAGGCTCCAGTGCACGGAGCTGGATCTTCGGCGTTACGATAAAATGGTGGAGGGACTCGGGGGCCATGGCGAGTTCGTCACGAAGGACGAGGAGATCATCCCTGCTATAAAACGGGCGCTGGAATCCGGAAAGCCGGCCTGCGTCAACGTGATGACCGATCCGACCGTGATGAGCCCGGCGTCGGTGATCTTCTACCAGGCGCTCAAGATGGAGTAAGATATTGATTCGGGAGGCTCCATGAAAGCACTGCAATTTTCCGCATCTGCGGCGAAGTTCCTTGTTCTCAAACCCCTGGGCGCGCTGTTCCCGTCCCTGTTCTACAAAGGGCCGCTGGCGACGGTTAAATTTGTCGATATCCCGGAACCCGCCCTGCCGGGACCGGACTGGGTGAAGCTCCGGACGCTGATGTGCGGGTTCTGCGGCTCCGATCAGAGTCTGATTTTCCTCAAGGATTCCCCCACCGCCTCGCCCTTTACCTCCTTTCCCTGTGTGCTCGGGCATGAGTTGTGCGGGGAGATCGTCGAGGTCGGCAAAGGGGTGACGGATCGCAGGGTCGGGGATCGTGTCACGATGTCGCCCGGGCTGACATGCACGGCCCGGGGGATCGATCCGGCCTGTCCGAGCTGTCGGGCCGGCCGGCCCGGCAGTTGTGAAAACACGGCCAAGGGTCGCCTGGCCCCGGGGATGTTCACGGGGATCTGCAAGGACGTGGGCGGCGGGTTTGCCCCGTATCTCGTGGCTCACAAAAGCCAGATCTACCAGCTGCCGGCCGGGATGTCTCTGGAAACAGCGTCCATGACAGAGCCCCTGGGCGTGACGCTTCAGGCCGTCATGGATAACCGGCCGGTGGCCGATGACAAGGTGCTCGTCATCGGCGGCGGGGTCATCGGCAACCTGATCGTTCAGTCGATCCGGGCCTTCGAGATCCCCTGTTCCATCACCGTGGCCGAGCCCTCACGGTTTCATGCGGAGCTGGCGGCCAAGGCCGGCGCCGACCATGTCGTGACGGACGGCGACATCCCCGGCGCCGCCCGGCAGTTCACCGGCGCCGAATCTTACAAACCGCTCCTGGGGAAAAGCATCCTCATGGGCGGTTTTACGAAGATCTTCGACTGCGTCGGACATACGGACACGCTGCGGGCGGCGATGCGGGCCATGGCCGGAGGCGGAACGCTGAGCGTCGTGGGCATCGGGGACGAGGTCAAACTGGATCTGACGCCGCTGTGGCTGAAGCTCCAGACGATCAAGGGGGTCTATGCGCACGGCGTCAATCTCGTTGACGGCCGGCACGAACATGTCTTCGAGACGGCCCTCCGCTTTGCCGCTGCGGGTCGGGTGCATCTCCACGAGATGGTCACGCACACATTTCCGCTCACGCGGTATCAGGACATGATCGAAGTCAACATGCGCAAATCAGCGAACCGGGCCGTCAAGACGGCCATATCCTTCACCTGACGAACGGGATGATGTCATACGGATTTTCGCGACGGGAGCGAGAGGACACTTTTTATGGTCTTAAGTGAAACAGTTCTTCGTGGTGATTTCCTCGGATTCGATTGCTATACACTCTTATATGACCACATCTGCAGAAACGGCCATGAAGCTGAAGACGATCGGATTTAACCTTGACTAAATGACATAAGCCCTTCTATCATCGGCGATCAAGGACAGCATTTGCCACTCAAGAAGATACCTGGGAAAATGAAAAAACAATTAAAAAAGAAAACGGTTAAAGCGGCACATGCCCAGGAAACAGAATGGATCCGGGCGGATCGTTTGCTAAAACCCTACTCATCTATAATCCAGCGCAGGCTGAGTAAAATCAAGACAATGGAACAGCGTCTTACCGGCTGCCGTATGACTCTCGCTGATTTTGCCTCCGGTCATATGTACTTCGGACTCCATCACGATGGTGATGATTGGGTTTTTCGAGAATGGGCGCCAAATGCAACGGCAATCTATCTTGTCGGCGACTGCAATGACTGGCGCAAGGAGCCGGAATATGCCCTTCAGCGGATCAGTGAAAATGGAAACTGGGAGTTACGGCTTCACGCTGACAAGCTGGAGCATGGTCAGTTTTACAAACTGCTGATTCACTGGCCGGGGGGTTACGGTGAGCGTATCCCGGCATACGCCCGTCGTGCCGTCCAGGATCCCCATACCAAACTTTTTGCCGCCCAGGTGTGGACTCCTCGTTCCGACTATCAGTGGCGTCAAAAAAACTTTTGCCGGTTGCCCGAAGCGCCGAGGATTTACGAAGCACATGTCGGCATGGCACAATGTGAAGAGAAAATCGGGACCTTCAGCGAGTTCAGGGAAAAAATCCTCCCCCGGATTGTTCAGGCGGGCTATAATACGATACAGTTCATGGCTATCCATGAACATCCCTATTACGGTTCATTTGGATACCAGGTTTCCAATTTCTTTGCTGTGTCTTCCCGTTTTGGCACCCCCGAAGAACTGAAAAGTCTGATTGATGCCGCACACGAATCGGGGATTGCCGTCATCATGGATCTCGTGCACTCCCATGCTACCAGAAACGAACAGGAAGGCCTCAGCCGCTTCGATGGGACGCTTTATCAATATTTCCATGAAGGTCCCCGCGGGTTCCACTCGGCATGGGATTCCCGCTGCTTCGACTATGGCAAACCGGAGGTACTCCATTTTCTCCTTTCTAATTGCCGCTACTGGTTAGACGAATACCACTTTGACGGGTTTCGTTTTGACGGCGTAACAAGCATGCTCTACTATGATCACGGGCTGAAAAGAACCTTCACTTCCTATGATGATTACTTTGGCGACAACGTCGACGAGGATGCGGCTGTCTACCTCGCGCTGGCGAACAAAGTCATCCATACCGTACGACCTGAAGCCATCACCATTGCCGAAGATGTAAGCGGCATGCCGGGGCTGGCTATTCCCATCGAGAAAGGCGGTTATGGATTCGATTACCGCCTCGCTATGGGAGTACCCGACTTCTGGATTAAAATGATCAAGGAAATTCCCGATGAGCAATGGCCTATGGGCCATCTGTTTTATGAGCTTACCAACCGCAGGGCAGACGAGAAAACGATTGGCTATGCAGAATCTCACGACCAGGCTCTCGTCGGTGACAAGACTTTGATTTTCCGTTTGATCGATGCAAACATGTACTCGCACATGAACGTGTTTGAATCGAAATTGGAGGTTGATCGCGGTATGGCTCTGCACAAGCTGATCCGTCTTGTTACCCTTGCTACTGCCGGCAACGGTTACCTGAATTTTATGGGCAATGAGTTCGGACATCCTGACTGGATCGACTTCCCGCGCGAAGGGAATAACTGGTCGTACAAGTATGCTCGTCGACAATGGAACTTGCGTGATGACTCCAATCTGCGTTACCGTTTTTTAGCCGAGTTCGATCAGGCTATGATGGCTCTTGCAGCAGAATATCGGCTTCTTGATGCACCGGCGCCGAAGCTTCTTGTAGAACATCAAGGCAGTCAGATTTTAGGCTTTGATCGTGCCGGTTTCATTTTCCTCTTCAACTTTAATCCGACCCAATCATTACCGGACTATCCCGTCGAGCTGCCGCCGGGTGAATATCACCTTATTTTCGACAGCGATGCAAAAGGTTTTGGCGGCTCTGGACGCATTCAAAAAGGACAACGCTACTTTACAAAACCAGAGGTCACGGCTGACGGCAACACGCGGCATTACGTTAAGATCTATCTTCCGGCTCGTACGGCGCTCGTCATTAAAAAGATCGGCTAACAAAACCTGTATCGGCGCTCATCTACGGCAACAGAAGAAGTACTTACCGTGGACATCCACTTTGACCTTGGGGCGGATATTCGCAAGCGTCTTTCGGTTATTGCGGACCGGCATCCAGAGTATTATTGGCCCGAGTGCGCTTTACGCCTGCCAACATAGGATATATTCAATGATTCATATTTATAGATAGCAAATATTACTCTTCGGTTTGGTTGATTGGGCCGGATTAATGAAAACGGGTTGAAATGTGCAGATTATCGAACGTGCTTTTATCAGGATGACATGGTATTTGTGTCTTCCCGAAGCGGTAATTGACGGATTTTGAATAGTATGCAAGATTACATATGGTTATCAGTGATTCCGTGTTGATTGATGAAGGTCGACGGAACTGTTTACAGACTACCGGATAGAAACAATCTGTTCCCTTTTTCCCTTGACCCCAAGAAGGTGGAACCATGAAGCTGGTCCTGGCGGCCATCCACATCAAAGCATCTCCCCGGGCCGTGCCACTTGGCCCTGCCATGCTCACGGCGGTTCTTCGGAGGGCTTTCGGGGAGGAGATCCAGACCCGCATTTTGAATCTTTATCTTGGATCAACCGGCGGTCGAGTGTGCGGACCGAATCCTCGAATCGGATCCTGACCATGTCGGGTTTTCGATGTATGTGTGGAACCGCAGCCTGGTTGTGGAGATTGCCTCGATCCTGAAACAACGGCGACCGGGCCTCGTAATCTTCGCCGGAGGCCCCGAAGCTACGGCTGATCAGGTGGGCGTCCTGGGCGATACCGCGGTGGATTTCGTCCTGGCGGGCGAAGGGGAGGATCTCATCGTCGAGACCTTGGGCCGCCTCATCAAGGGTGCGACACCCCAAGAAATCGCCGCCTCCTCAAGACCGATTCCCGTGAAGGATCTCGCCACTCTGCCCTCCCCATACCTGGATGGCACGCTGAGGCCGGCCGACTATGGTGGCGCACTCTGGGAATTGTCCCGGGGCTGCCCCTTTACCTGCGATTTCTGCTTCGAATCCCGTGGCACGGCGGGCATCCGCAGGGTTCCCATGGACCGGGTGGAAGCCGAGTTAGATCTCTTCGCCGCCAGCGGAATCCGCGAAGTCTTCGTGCTGGACCCTACCTTCAACTACCACAAGGCCACCGCGAAGCAGGTGCTGCAGCTCATCGCGGTGAAGGCCCCGGATATCCACTTCTTCTTCGAGATCCGCAGCGAATTCATCGACCGGGAAATGGCCGGGTTCTTTGCGGCCATCCGCTGTTCTCTGCAGATCGGCCTACAGAGTGCCCACGACAACGTACTCCGGAACATCGGCCGCAGCTTCGATCCCACAGATTTTGAGGCCAAGATTCTCCTCCTTCACAATGCGGACGTGACCTACGGCTTCGACCTCATCTACGGGTTGCCCGGCGACTCCCTGGAAGGCTTCCGCGCCAGCCTGGATTTCGCCATGAGCCTCGTTCCCAATCACCTGGACATCTTCCGTCTCTCCATCCTCCCGGGCACCCGCCTGGCCGAAACCGCACCTGCTCTGAATTTGGAGCACGAGGCGTCCAACCCCTATGAGGTTATCGCCTCGCCGACCTTCAGCCGGGAGGACATTGCACTGGCCGCGCGGATCGCTCACGGCTGCGATGTCCTTTACAACCAGGGCAAGGCCGTGCCCTGGTTCGGCATCATCATGGAAGCCCTGGAAATGTCGCCATCGGATGTGTTTGAGCGCTTCACTGTCTGGCTCGAATCCCACCCTTCCGAGGACCTCACCCAAACCCAACGGGATTTCATTAGGTCTCTCTTCGAGGAAAGTGGCAATACCCTGATGGGAAGCATCGCCGGGGACATCATCAGCTACTTCGGCTATTCCGCGGAACTGATGGATGCCCGACCGATGGAGTCGGATCGCCAGCATCCGCCTTCCCTCCGCGTGGCTTTCAACCATGACCCCGTAAACCTGCTGGCGCAGATGCGGGCCGGAACGATCAGCCTGGAGGAACTCGTCTTCAGCCTGCCGGGGAAAGCCTGTGATGCGGTGCTTTCTGTAAACGACGGAACGATTGGTATCCAGGTTCTGCACGTGCCGTGGGCCGATGAGCAGGCCAGCAGTTACGCATAAGCTGAAACAAAGCATTCAAGTACTTTGACGGTTATACTCTTTTAACTATGCCTATAAAAATACTTCTCATCACACCACCCTTTACCCAGCTGAATACTCCGTATCCGGCAACGCCTTATTTAAAGTGTTTTTTGAAATCGCGCGGCTATGAAGTGTTTCAGGTTGACCTCGGTATTGAACTGATCAATACAATTTTTTCTCGGGAAGGTTTTCAAAAACTCTTCGACTCTATTAAACATACCCACAAGAAGATTTCCCGAAATTCCCGCCACATTATCAAGAATGAAACAAACTATCTGCAGACCATAGACCAGGTAATGAATTTCTTGCAGTACCGGGATAATACGCTTGCCCAACTCCTCTGTAATGAAACTTTTTTGCCGCGAGCTTCTCGATTTGACCCCATTCCGGATATGCAATGGTCCTTTGGAAACATCGGGGTAAATGATAAAGCCCGGTTTCTGGCAACAATGTATATTGAGGATGTTGGTGATCTCATAAAAGAGGTGGTAACACCCTATTTTGGTGGCTTGAGAGGGACATGAGCGGTGCAATGGCGGTAGTGTGGTGTGAAAGGGGATCAGACGGCGCGGCGAATTTGGACAATAATTTTTTCTAAATTTTTTCGGGGGAGTCCCAGACACGCGCACATAATGAGGCTCCATAGAAGATAGGATGTATAGGATGAATAGCCCCTTTCCCGACTACCGGGTATGGGTGTGGGGGGTGCAGAAAGGAGGTGATTGCATGAATAAAGAGACAAATATCAGGCCAAGAATGCTGTCGGTTGATGAAGCAGCCAGATACCTTGGACTCGCGGCAAAGACTATCAGGAACCGTATCGGTCGGAAAGCGACAATCCCGTTTCCAGTGAAGCCGAAGCGGATCGGGGGCAGGGTGCTCTTCGACATAAGAGACCTGGACATATATCTTGATGAATTGCCCGCTACATAAAAAAACATAAGGCACTATGATAAACATTATATATTACGCAATAATACAATTTATTAGTCAATTGATAGTCAGTGAATATTATTTTAGGACCTATTTACATTACCTAACAGAGTTAGTATAAGGAAGATCATGAAAATGTGGACGTCAGAAGAAATAAGGGTTTTTCGCCAGAAGCTGCAAATGTCTCAGAAGGCTTTTGGCGAAATGGTCGGTACGAGCGGAAACTACATCTGGATGCTGGAAAGGGGGGATCGCCGGGCAAGCAAGACGTTGAAGATTCTACTATCGCATTTGGACAAGCAAGAGAGTGAATGAAAGGAGGTAAGGTCAATGGCAATTTTAGCGGAGTGCCCGATCTGCCACAAGAAGCAAAACGCAAGTAACCGTTTGTGCACTTGTGGCGAGGATCTGGTCAAGGCGAAGAAATCTAAGCGTGTCCGGTTCTGGATCAACTACCGCTTGCCGGGAGGTAAGCAGAAGCGAGAGTCTGTCGGCTTTTCTATCGAGGATGCGCGAGCAGCAGAAGGGAAGCGGCGATGCTCAGAAGAAGGAAAACCGGATCTTTGATGTCAAACCTGATGCAAAGATGAGCTTCAATGAATTGACAAAATGGTATCTGAAGCTTGAACGCGTGAAGGCTTTGGCGAGATATCCCATTCTGCAAATCAATCTGAACAGTTTCAATGCAGAATTTGGGGATATGATCGTCAATAAACTGAAGCCCATGGACCTGGAAAACTATCAGGCAAAGCGCAAAGCCCAAGGGCAGGCTGATTCATACGTTGATCAACAGATTGCTATGGCGCGGGCGATGATCAACAAGGCATTTGACAATGACATTGTCGGCGGCGACGTGGTGAAGGTATTCAAGCGGGTCCAGAAGCTTTTAAAAGGCGATTCCAATGCACGGAAAAGGGTTCTTTCTATTGAAGAATTTGACAAGCTTATGAAGGCCCTACCTTTTCACACAAAGGCTATTGTCGCAACGGGTTATTATGCCGGGATGCGAAAGGGTGAGGTTATAAATCTGACCTGGGATAAGGTCGATATGAAAAGCCGGATCATTGCGCTTGAGGCTGCCGACACAAAGGACCGGGAAGCACGGCGAATTCCCATTTGCGATGCGTTGAATAAAATCTTGGAGAAGATTCCAAAGGCAATCCATGACGAGGCAATTCATAAAAACCATGTTTTCCTTTTCAAAGGAAAGCCAGTGAAGGACATCCGGACCGCTTTAACGAGGGCTTGCCGTGATGCCGGTATACCTTACGGACAGTGGAACGAAAGACGGGTTCGTTTTCCATGATACCCGCCATTGCTTCAATACGAACATGAGAAAGTCAGGAGTCCCGGAATCGGTTATCATGAAAATCACGGGTCATTCCACAAGGGAAATGTTTCTCCGATATGACACCGTTGATGCGACGGATACCCGGAAAGCTGTTGACCAAATGGAAGGCTTTTTGAAAAGTGTTGACCAAAACGTTGACCAAGTACCCCTCAAAAGTAAAAGAGGGTTAACCGATGAATCAGCTAACCCCCTGTTTTTCTTATGGTGCCGAAGCCGGGACTTGAACCCGGACGGGTGTAGCCCACTACCCCCTCAAGATAGCGTGTCTACCAGATTCCACCACTTCGGCACATCCAGTCTGACCCGGCACCGCTGCTTGCAGACGCTACTGTGGCGACGTTTGCCGGGAACTTACCCGTTTCAAATATGACTTTGTCAATATCAAAAGAACAGGCAGTCCTTTTCCCGCATAGAGGTCTATTTCGCCGTCTGTGGAGCTGCCGCCGGGGCCTGCGGGCGCCGGAGCCGCAGCCGGGGCAGGCGGTGCTGCCGGCTGCTGCACGGGAGCCGTTTTCTGCGCCGCCGGTTTGGCGGCGCCCTCCATCAGTGAACTCCCCTTGCGGGAAGCCGTATAGGAGAGGCTGAACGAGGTCAGCATGAAGATGATGGCGACCGCGGTCGTCATCTTTCCGAGAAAGGTTCCGGGACCGCTGCTTCCGAAGATGGTCTGGCTGGATCCTCCGAAGACGGCGCCCATGTTGGCGCCCTTTCCCGCCTGCAGCAGCACGACGAGGATCAGGACGATACAGACGATCACATGTACATATGGTGATCAGAATTTGCACTTTTTATACCCCTTGCGATTGATTCAATAACCGACAAGCTGGACGAAAGAATCGACGTCCAGGCTGGCTCCTCCGACCAGCGCCCCGTTGATGTCCGGCTGGCCATCAGTTCGGCGATATTCTTCGGCGTGACGCTGCCCCCGTAGAGGATGGCCAGCTCCGCCGCCGCGTTCCGGTCCGTACCGGCCGGCGATCCATTCCCGGATGAAGCGATGAACCTCCTCGGCCTGTCCCGGGCTTGCCGTCTTACCGGTGCCGATCGCCCAGACCGGCTCATAGGCGATCAAGAGCTGCTCTATATCATCGGCGGTCAAATTATTCAATCCCTCTTTTAACTGACGTTCGATGACCGCTTCCGTCTCGCCCTCTTCCCGCTGCCTGGAGCGATTCCCCGACACAGAAGATCGGTTTCAGGCCGGCCGTCAGGGCCGCCCGGAGCTTCCGGTTGATGCGGTCATCGCCTTCGCCGAAGAGGGTGCGACGCTCCGAATGGCCGATGATGACGCATCGCGCAGCCGGCTTCGCGAAGCATCCCGCCGGAGATCTCACCGGTGTAGGCCCCCTTTTCCGCCTCATGGAGATTCTGGGCGGCCAGATGGATGAACGATCCCCGGATGGCCTGCGCCACGGCCTGAAGCGCCGTGAACGGCGGGGCGATGATCACCTTCCGCTCCGGCGGGGCGCCGTATGCCGCCCGGAGACGCAAGGCGAACTCCACCGCCTCCGCCACAGTCTTATTCATCTTCCAGTTTCCCGCGATGACCGATCGAACCATATTGGCCTCCAGATGATATGCGGCTTACACACAGAGCGAAGTCCCTCGTTCTGAATGGATAGCCGTTTTATTCGCTTGGATCATAGCCAGCCTGCCGATATTCGTCAATGTTTTTTTACCGGGATGAGCAAGTTATGAATTGCAATATTGCGAGATTCGCATTAATCTGTGGACATGGATACGAAAGAAACAGACACGGCACTTGAGCGCCCTGGAAATCAATCTGGAAAGAACCAAGGCGGTTGTGGAGATCCCCGACGAATACCGGATACTCCTGGATGTCGCAAAGAACCATTACGGGGTGTTAAAGCGGACGGAAGAGCTGCTTGTCGAGCTTCATCACCCCTTTGTGAACTGGGAATATGTGCTGACCCAGCTCAAGAGCCTTTCCATTGGTGATTTCTATGATTTCAACACCCATGAAGACGGATTTTCTGCACTGAAAAAGTTGGCGGATATTTATCTTGTCATTATCTCTTCGGCCAGGGATGAAGAGGTCAGGGACAACGCCGTCCGTTATTGCTTCGAATATCTCAATACCGTTCTTTCCAAAAGCGACAGTCAACTTGAGAGAAACACGGCCCTGTTTTCACCCGTATTTCGGTCGCTTGCCGATCTTTCGCGGAATCAGAATAATTTGTTGAAAAAATCTTCTAGTTATATGAAAGCTACCGCAAGGCTGATGATGGAGAATCCGATCAAGACGGACCCTCATGAGGTCAGCGGGCTTCTCTCGTCCGTTTTCAAATCGACATACCGTTTCTGGCTGACGCAATCGGATCCTTCGCACTGGTTCTCCGCGGAAGGCGAGACCAGGCGAAGATCAACGACGCCTATCGAGAGCTGATCTCACCTCTTTCCCACGAGCATATCCGCGACGCTGCTCTCCCGTCTGGAGGTCCTCGACCAACAGGCGCCGACCATTGCGGACCCGCTTGCACCGTACCTGGACTTGCCCGACCATGGGCAGATCGCAAACGGATACCTTGTCATTGCCGATGCCCTTGAAAAATCGAGCGCTTTTGAAGGTCGCCGTTATCTTGTGAAACTCGATTTTCTTTTCAATATGATGAGTGTTGACGGCTTGTCGGATATACACAATGCAGGCCTGATCGAGATCAATCGCTGCCTGGGAAGGGCGTTGAAGGAAGAAAGTGATCAGAATGTCAATGATTTCGTACAAAAGATCTTCCGCTTATTGAAAAAAACGGCCGTTCAGAATCAGTACCGGAGTTCGATCCTCGATTGCATAACCACACTGGCCAAAGGAAGTCTTTGAATCCAATAACCATCCTCTTGTGGATACCTTCATCGAGGAACTCGTTGCCTTCGGTTTTCAGCATCCCGATATTCAGGGATCGACCACCGAATGGCAGATCCAGGTAAACCCGACCCACATTAAAAACATCCGTTGCCTGGCTGGAGATTATTGCCCGGAAACCGAGATGGACAAAGAAACTTCTCTCGGCCCTTATCATCAATCTGAAACTCAAGGGGGTTTTCGTTCGGGATACGGATCTTCTCCAGAAGGATATCTCCCGGCTGCTGAATGCCGATATCCTGCCCGCCTACAACCTGGTGAAACAGCTCCTCAGAATCTTCCCGATTTTTTTCACCGAGATCGGCGCAGAAGGGGAGCTGCGGACGATCTCCACGGCGGTGGATGAGCTTTCCGCCAGGAACGACAGGCTCATCTATTTTCTGAGGAAGCAGTCTCACGTCGAAAGCAACAGCCGCCTGGTCCCCTTTATCGAAGACATTTTTCGTTACTGGAACTCCGGCGACAAGACATTTCTGAAGGATCACCTGCCGGCCGAGGTTTACAGAGAGGTTCAGGCTTCGGGTGAATATTTTGACGACCTCCATGTCATATTCGGCAACCTGTTTCAGAAGATCCATGACGACGTTCGCGAAACTGCTTGAATGGGACCAGCGAGAAGATATCAAAAGAGATCAATCTGGATCACCGGCGTCAGCGAGAGGGAAAAGGAACGCGCCGAACTGATGATCCGGTTCTATCAGCTCATTTATAAAAAATATTTCCATCAGCACATCGATATCCTCAAAGACCTTGAAGCGTCCAGTCTGCTGGATCCTCGGAAAATTCGTTCTCTCAAGCGCTCACTGGCAAGAAAGGACTATTACAAAAGCCTGACCATCGTTCTGGCGATGCTCGCCGTTCTGAAGGAGAAGATCCTTTCATCCCAAAAAGACGGATTCATTTTGAAAATATCTATTATAAACGGCATATTGCCGCCGGAATCCCTTCCATGTACGGAACCTATCGGGAAGAAAAATTCGAAGCCATGGGGCTCACGTTTCGCCTTGAAGAGCTTTGCGACGATGCTTTTTGAAAGACTGGTGGAATCCCTGAACCTCAAGTTCATCACCAAAAGCACCCTGATGAAAATCCACGAATATCTCTGGCTCTACATCAAGGCGCTCGATCTGGAAGGTCTGGCGACGGAAGGGCTTGTCGACCAAGCTGAGGTATATTACGAGCGCCCTGCAGATACGGCAGTTTTCCATCGATCAGTATATCGATATCTTTCAGTTCATCGCCAAAGGCATTCAGGATATCACCCGCGATTACTATATCGATGCCCATCGCTCCAACCTGCCTGTCATTATCGGCCGGATGATCGATCAGGATGAGTACAGGGACAAAAAAGCCATCGCACAGAAGGACCAGAAGGCCTTTTATCAATACTCGGAAAACTTCGTCCGTTCCATCATCGCCTCCGCCTTCGGCCTGCAGGTCCTGGATAACTTCGTCAATGCCGTCATCCGGACGCTGAGCGCCGAGCTGGAAAAATTCAAGGACAATAAAAAGATCCTCAATCTGGTCATGGCCTATATCCCGGAATTGGCCATCTCGACCCTCTACAAGAAAAACACGGGATACGGACAACCAGATCCTCATCGGCAACAAGGCCTACTTCCTCAAAGAACTGATATCGTTCAACCTGCCGGTGCCGCCGGGATTCGTCATCACCACGGAGGTGTTCCGGGGCTATGAAGGCGTCATGGGATATAAATATATTTACGAGGATCTGAAGCGGAGGATCTACAAGGAGATCAAGGAGCTCGAACGGATTACCGGAAAAACATTCGGCAATCCCGACGAACCCCCTGCTGCTTTCCGTGAGAAGCGGCGCAACGATTTCACTTCCCGGGATGATGTGCTCCTTTCTCAATGTGGGGATCAATGAAACGATCGCGGAGGGATTCGCCCGACAAGGACGATCATCAATGGGCGGCATGGGATTCATACCGGAGATTCCTGCAGACCTGGGGGATGTTCCAGGGGTTGGAGAGAAATATTTTCGATGAAATCATGACCTCTTACAAAAACCGTTACGCGGTTGACGAAGAAGATTCCAGTTTAATCCGGAACAGATGAGGTTGCTCGCCCTTTCCTATAAAGAGGCCATGGAAAGAAGGGGCATCAAGATTGTGGACGATCCCTATCAGCAGCTCCAGCACGCCATCCTGGAAGTTTTCGCCTCCTGGAATTCCGAACAGGCGCGGATCTACCGCCATCAGATGCATCTTTCCGACGAATGGGGCACGGCCGTGATCGTCCAGGCCATGGTGTTCGGCAACCTGAATGAAAACTCGGGTTCCGGGGTGATCTTTGACGCGGGATCCCAAGGGTTCATCGCAGGATGTCGCCATCTATGGAGATTTCATCTTCTGCGTTCAGGGGGATGATATCGTCTCCGGTCTCGTGGAGACCTTTCCCATTTCGGAAAAACAGAGGATCGTCGGAGAAAAGGGAGTCGCTGATCTCGCTGGAAACGAGATTTCCGGAAATATACAACGAACTCGTCAGGATCGCGGAATTTCTGGTTTACGAAAAGGGATTCAACCATCAGGAGATCGAATTTACCTTTGAGAATGCCACGAAAAAAGGGCTTTACATCCTCCAGACGCGGGATATGGTTCAGAGGGAAACGGGGAAGGTGAGAACCTTTGTCGGCGACGGTGAACTTGAACGGTCTTTTCTCGGCATGGGCATCGGGGTGAGCGGCGGCGCCTTGACCGGCAGGGCGGTCTATTCCGAAGAAGGAGATCGAACATTTCAGGGAAAAAGAACCGGAAACCGCCCTGATTCTGATCCGTCCCGATACGGTTCCCGACGATGTCGGCATTATTCTGAAGGTCGACGGCATTCTGACCGCGAGAGGCGGCGGCACCTCCCATGCGGCGGTCACGATTCCTCAGCTGAACAAAGTCGGCGTCGTGGGCTTCAACAAGCTTCACGTCTATGAGTCGGAAGGGTACAGCAAGGTCGACGGTAAAACCATCCACGGCGGTGATTTCATCAGTATCGACGGCTGGAGCGGGGCCGTCTATACGGGAAAGCACGACATCGGCGCCGACGAATCTTTTAAAATAATCCTTTAGGTATCCCCAACGCCTCACTTTTCAGTGGAACAGGCTCTTGTGGATGTAAGCGGTCAAATCGCCGAGCCTGTTCGTGTAGCTGCCGTATTCATTGTCATACCAGCCGAATATCTTGGCGTGGACGACGGGTATCCGCATGGTCGACTGGGACAAGGTCTTGAGAAATGCCTCCGGCAGGTCGGGGACATGGGAGAGATCGATATCGATGAATGCCGTTCGGCTATGGTTGAATTGCCCTTCAATCACCACCGCCGCATCCACTCCGATCAGATCGGTCGAGACATTCTGCTCCTCCGAAAAGACGCACCAGGTGTTCAGGATCGTTTTCCGAGGCCTTCCGATAGATGTCATTGAGCACCTCGCGGGTCAGGAGGAGGCCATTGCTGCCGTTTTTATTTCCCTGAAATTGAAAGGTGGCATTCAGAACGATCAAGGATTCCGTATTCGTCGGCACCCTGATCGAATCCGCCATGAAACCGATGTCTTTCACCTCCGGGATCACCTGGCTGAGCGCCTCGGCGGCGTTGGTGGAGGTGAGGATGATGTTGTTCAGCGTGCTTCTGTTTTTGCGCAGATCCTTTTCGCCGGACTTCGGCGTTTTATCCAGTATGCTCTGCGAATTTGTGACCGCATGAACCGTGGACATGGATGCGGTGAGGATTTTACTGGTGGCTTCATTTTCCAGGAGCGGTTTGATCATATGCGCCAGACCCGTTGTGGTGCAGGAAGCCGCGGACACGACCTGATGCTTCTTATAGTCAAAGGCCGTGTGGTTGATCCCGTAGATCAGCGTGACCGCTTCATCCGGCATCGGCAATCCTTTGTTTTTTATTTTGAACGGCGAGGAATTGATAACGACTTTTGCGCCGCCGGCAAGGTGACCCTTGATGGAGCCGTTCTTATCATCCGGAGGCAACGGTGGGGTCCTGGTATTTGCCCGTGCATTCCGCCACCACATCGACCCCGTAGTTTCGCCAGCCGATGTCGGCCGGATTTCGTGCCTCGCGCAGTATGGTCACGGGGATGCCGTCGATGAGGAGCTTGCCCTTCTTTTCATCGACAATCTGGATGATCCGTTTGGCCTTGATGCCGTACAAGAACCTCTGGATATTTCCGTAGGTGGCATCCTTTTCTATCAGCTGAGCGATGGCGGAAAGTCCTGTTCCCACCCCTCTTCCGACATTGACGACGATCTCCTGAAAATATTTTCTTCCGATATGATGCCACAGGGTGAGCTTGCCTATTCTCCCCAGGCTGTTGATGCCGAGGACCGGTCGTTTCTTTTCAAAAACATCAACATTAGCCATATGCATCACTCCTTTTCCCGTTTCCCCATTGCTTCGAGAGGGCAGGACAGGGGGCTGTTTTCAAAATACTCCAGCGGTTTGTCTTCTCTCAGAGACTTTTGGCTACAAGCTTGATGAGATCGATCATCCGGCAGGAGAATCCCCATTCGTTGTCGTACCAGGAAAGGACTTTGATCAGATTGCCTTCGACGACCATGGTCGATTTTCCGTCGATGATGGAGGAATGCGGGATTGCCCAGATAATCGATCGAGACCAGCGGTTCGTCGGAATAGGCGAGAATCCCCTTCATTTTACCTGCGGCCGCCTCTTTCAGTGCGGCGTTGATCTCTTCGACGGTCGCACTTTTTTCGATTTCGGCAACGAGATCCACGACCGAGACATCCGGAGTCGGCACTCTCATGGAGAATCCGTTGAGCTTCCCCTTGAGTTCCGGAAGCACAAGTCCGACGGCCTTTGCGGCCCCGGTCGTCGTCGGGATCATGGACATCGCGGCTGCCCTGGCCCTGCGCAGGTCCTGATGGGAAAGGTCCAGTATCCTCTGGTCGTTCGTGTAGGAATGGATGGTGGTCATCAGCCCTCTTTTGACCCGGAAATTCTCGTGCAGAACCTTTGTAAAGGGCGCCAGGCAGTTGGTGGTGCAGGAGGCGTTGGAGATGATGTGGTGCTTTTGCGGATCGTATCGATAGTCATTGACACCCATGACGATCGTGATGTCCTCGTCTTTGGCGGGGGCGGAAATCAGCACCTTTTTCGCGCCGCCGGAGGTCATGTGCACCTGCGCTTTTTCCCTGGAGGTGAACAGACCCGTCGATTCGATGACGATATCGACCCCCATCTCCTTCCACATCAACCGGGCAGGGTCCTTCTCGGCAAACACTTTCATCTCTTTGCCGTCGATCATGATGGAATGCTCTTTTGCCTGGACATCGCCTTTGTAGATTCCATGTACGGAATCATATTTAAAAAGGTGGGCAAGCGTTTTGGCGTCCGCGATATCATTGACCGCGATCCATTCAATGGACGAATCTCCTCCCGCGGCCCTGATGATGTTCCTTCCGATCCTTCCGAAACCGTTGATCCCTACTCTTATCGCCATTTTATTTTCCCCTTTCTCTTCGCCCCCCGATATGGCGGGTGGATTTGTTTCTCTGACAGTGGATTGTATCACCATATAAAAATGTGTCAATGCGAAGGAATGCCTTCTTTCCGGTATATCACATGCCGCCGGAACGGCAACCGACCCCTAACGGCTCTTTTTCACACCGACTCGGTCGCAGTATGCCGCCACCGGGCAAGCGCTGCAGAGGGGTGAAATGGGGCGGCAGGTGTTTCTCCCGAAGGCGACCAGGAGCGTGTTGTATCGTGACCAGTATTCCCGGGGGAGTTTTTCCCGGAGGGCGAATTCCGTCTCTTCGGGGTTCTTCGTCCGGACGTAGCCGAGGCGGTTGGAGATCCGGTGCACATGGGTGTCCACGCAGAGACCCGCCCCTCCGAAACCGAGGGAGACGACGAGGTTGGCCGTCTTTCGCCCCACCCCCTTGAGCGTAAGGAGCGCATCGAGCGTGTCCGGGACGCGGGCATGAAAACGGTCGATCAGTTCCCGGCAGACATGCAGGATCGTCTCGGCCTTGTTCCGGTAGAATCCTACGGGGTAGATCGCCTTCCGGATCTCCTCTTCGGAAAGCCGGAGCATCTCTTCCGGCGTGGAGGCCAGGGCAAAGAGCCTTTCCGTGGCCGCCGCCGTCACTTCATCCTTGGTCCGGAGGCTGAGGAGCGTGGAGATCAGGATCTCAAAAGGGTCGCGGTGCTCCTCGGCCAGCTGCGAAACAATGGGGAGTTCCCGGTGTTCAAGCTCTTTTTCCAGAAGGCGGATGATCTCCGCCATATGCCGGTCGTCCATGGGTGTTTTCGAACGTCGCGGGGTTAATCGTAACCCTCGTCATTGGCCAGCATATCCAGATGGAGCGTGGCGATGTCCTCCACGTCCAGGTCCGCCTTCTCCTTGGTATCCCGGAAGTCGACGATCTTGATGTACCGTTTGCACTCGTTGCAGACGTCGACGCGGTACCGGTCGTCCTCTTCGATCGTGAAATAGGCGAGGGTCTGCTGTTCCTCGTTGCCGCAGAAGGGGCATTTGATCCGCCGATAATTCCACTCGAAGCCGCACTGGTTGCAGAAGAGGTAACGGGTTCCCTCATCGTCCCGGATCTCGCCGATCTTGGGTTCCCGGCCGCAGATGGGGCAGTAGCCCTCCGACCATTCCGCCTTCCTGACGACGTCGCCGTATACACGCCACGACCTTCTCCAGGGCCGGTCTCAGGCTCTCTTCGATGAAGAGCTCTACCAGATCGAAGGAGTCCTCCTCTTCCTCTTCCGCTGCCGCCTCTTCTTCCAGAGGCAGGGGGTTGAAGGATTCGTAGATCAGGTCGTTGAAGCTGATCTCGCCCTCGCGGATTTTCCTCGCCATTTCTCCCGTTTCACCGGGCGACCGCTTCTCTGCGATCTCCAGGAGGGCCAGAAAATACTCTCTGGGTTCCGTGAGGTCGCCGATGACCGAAGAAAAATCGACGAGAGGAAGCCCTCCCGCCATTTTGGCGGCAATCAGTTTTTCATCGACGGGGAAGATCTCCCTCTTCATCCGATGGCGGTACTCTTCGCGAAGGATCAGGATCTCCTCGAGGATTTCTAAAAGCTCCGTGTAGTGGGGGCTCATGACCTTATGGGTTTGTATTTCTGTAAAGAATCTTTCAGCATCGTCGCCATTATGGCTGTTCTCCTTATATTTTACGAAGTATGCGCTGTATATCCCCTTTCTTTCCCAAGTTCAAGGAATAATTCTGACGGCTTCATAAAAAGGTCGGATGCCGCGTTGCGCTTCATCCTTCGTCATTGCGGCGTACGCAACAGTACGCCTCATTCCTCTGGATTCGCGCGCCTTGCCTTCGACCTTTTTACGAAGCCGTCCTATTTTCACGACGTTTGAGTTTTTATTACGAGATCGTAATCTTAGGATGTCCGGGGTTACCGGACTTTAGAAGGCACTCTGGAAGATGTCCAGCAGTCCGAAAGGGACGAGCCCCATATAGAGGATCATGAAGATGAGGCTGTAGCAGAGCACCTTTTCATGGAAATAAAGAGGGATGTTCGGCCGGGATTCCGGTTCTCTGGAATAACTCATCCGCACCAGGTTCAAGTAATAGAAGATGGAGATCACGGTATTGACCGCGCCGATAATGACGATAGTGAGATAGCCTTCCTGAAAGGCGCTGACGAAAAGAAAAAACTTTCCGGTAAATCCTCCCGTGGGGGGGATGCCCGCCAGCGAGAAAGCGGAAACGGCGAGGGTAAAGGCAAGCAGCGGCGACCTTTTCGACAAGACCCGCGAGATCATCCACCATGACGTTGTCACCGTTTTTCGACAGCAGGGTGATCACATAAAAACAGGCCAGGTTCATGAAGAGATAAATCGCGATATAATAGATGGCCGATGCACCGCCGCCGCTGTTCAGCGATATGATGCCGAGCATCAGATACCCTGCATGGGCGATGCCGGAATAGGCGAGGAGGCGTTTGACGTCCTTCTGGATGAGTCCGATGAGATTACCCACGGTCATCGACAGGGCCGCCAGAATGATCAGGATATTGGCCAGCGGCAGGGAAACGGAAGGCGCCAGCATGGCGATCCTGATCAGCAGGGCGACCGCGGCTATTTTGGGGACCGTGGCGATAAAGGTGGTCGTCGTATTGGAGGCCCCCTCGTAGATGTCGGGCGCCCAGAAATGCAGCGGGAAGAGGGAAAGCTTGAAGAAAAACCCGGTCATGGTGAGTGCCAGGGCCAGAATGCCCATCGGCTGGGAAATGAACTCCGGAAGCGCCCGGATAATGTCGGCAAAAAAAGTGGAACCGGCCATCGCGTAAAGGTAACCCATCCCGAAAAGCATGACGCCCGTGGATACGGCGCCGAAGAAGAGATACTTCACCGCCGCCTCCAGCTGTAACTTGCTCTGCGACTTGCGCAGGGGGACAATGGCATAGAGGCTGAAGGAAGAAATTTCCAGACTGATCACGATGGAGATCAGTTCCACGGCGCTGGCCAGCATCATCAGACCGAGAGTGGAAAAAGACAAAAACATGAGGTAGTCGGGCAAATAGCGGCTGTCCACCTCGTTTTCGCTGCCGAACATGAAAACCACGTAACAGAAACCGGCGGACAAGAGCACTTTAAAGATCTGGGAAAAAAGATCGATCTGATAGGCGCCGGAAAAGAGTTCTCCCTCACCGGCAACACTGGTAAGAGTAATGACAAGTCCCACCAAGGCCATCGCCCTGGCCCAGAAAAAGAGGGACTCTTTCCTGCCCGCAAGGGACAGGAAAAGAAAGACAACGGAAAACAAAAGCATGGTGAGTTCAGGCAACAACCACATCATAAGCCAACCCCTTTAGTGGGAAAAAACCTGCAATTGCCAGAGCAGATGACCGAGCGTATTTTCCATCATCCGGACAAGGGGCCGGGGGAAAAGGCCGATCCAGATCACAAAGACGCCCAGCGGGAACAGGTAGATCACCTCCCGGAGGTTCATGTCCCGGATCGTTCTTTTGTCCTCTCTGCCCCAGACAATCTGTTTGAGCAATCTGAGCATATAGGCGGCCGCCAGGACGGCGCCTACCACAGCCAGGAATCCCGCCGTCTTGCTCCAGGCAAACGTGCTCACGAGGACGTAGAGCTCACCCACGAAATTATTGGTGCCGGGGAATCCGAAGGAAGAGATGGCAAATAGACCAAAAAATCCCACATAGACGGGCATGATTTTGCCCAGTCCCGCGTTATCGTACTATCTCGCGGCTATGGGTCCGCTCGTAAACGATCCCGACGGAGAGAAAAAGCGCTCCCGTGGTGATCCCGTGGTTGATCATCTGAAGCATCGCCCCTTCAAATCCGAGCTTGGTAAAGGTGAATATCCCCAGGGTGACAAATCCCATGTGCGCCACGCTGGAATAGGCGATCAGTTTCTTCATGTCGGTCTGGCTCAGACAGACAAAACCCCCGTAGACGATGGCGATGAGGGAAAGGGCAACGATATAAGGGGCAAAGGCGAAACTCGCCACCGGGGTGATGGGAAGGCAGAACCTCATAAAACCGTAAGTGCCCATCTTCAGGAGAATGCTGGCCAGCAGCACGCTGCCCGCCGTGGGCGCCTCCGTATGCGCCGCCGGGAGCCATGTATGGAACGGAAACATGGGCACCTTGATGGCAAAGGCGATGGCAAAGGCCAGAAAGACCCAGGCCTGGAAATTGAAGGGGTAATTCCTGTACATGGCCTCGGGGATGCTGAAAGTTCCGTTGACAAGGTACAGGGCGATGATCGCGACCAGAAGAAAGACGCTCCCGAACAGGGTGTAGATGAAGAACTTGATGGAGGCATAATCCCGCCGCGGTCCGCCCCAGACGGCGATGAGCAGATACATGGGGATCAGCATCGCTTCCCAGAAGACGTAGAAAAGGATAAAGTCCAGGGAACAGAAAACCCCGATCATGGCGGTTTCCATGAGCAGCACGCAGATCATGAACTCCTTGACCCGCTGTGTAATCGCGGTCCAGGAACACAGGACGCAGGCCGGGGTGATGAGGGCGGTCAGTACGATCAGAAGGACCGTGATGCCGTCGATCCCCAGCGTATAGTTGATGTTGTACATCTGTATCCAGGGCAGAAATTCTCCGAACTGGAACCGGGGAGTCCGCGGGTCGAAATGGGCATAAAGCACCACGGAAAGAAGGAGGGTGGCGACGCTGGTGATCAGGGCTGTCATCTTGATCGCCAGTTCCCCTCTCATAAACAAGAATCAGCGCAACCCCCGCCAAAGGAAGGAAAATAATCGTCGACAGGATGGGAAAATCGAGGGGGTTCATTATCAGGTACTTTTCCATGCGTCCTATTCCTTCATTATCAAAAGACACAAGAGGGGCCAGGCGGCCTTCCTCTCTGGATGGTCTATATCACCGCAAACAACACCACCAGGAAAAAAATCATCAGCGACAAACCGATGTACGTCTGTATTCTGCCTGTCTGCAGCTTCCTCACCACGGAGCCCAGACCCACGGTGGAGGTCGCCGAACCATCGACGATCCCGTCGATCACCTTCTGATCGAAGCCGTATGACGCCTTCGCGCTTTTGAAAAGCGCACTGAGCCCCAGCGTCCTGTAGAGCTCTCCCCAGAGGCTGTCACCGGCGCTGATCACTTTTTCATCAAACTTCAGGAACAGAGCCGTTCCCTTCCGGTAGAAGTAGTCCACATCGAGATTGATCTTTTCTTCCGGCGACAGTTTGGACAAAAGCAGGAAAAAGACCAGACCCGTAAAGGAGAGGATCTGCAGCGCCTCGGAGAGGTGCGGCAGGTTGTAGGGGCGGTACTCCGTAGCGAAGGGAAGCAGGACGTAAAGCACGTCCGGGATAGACGCCGATGATGAAGCACAGAAGCGAGGTGAGGCCCATGGCCCAGAGCATGTTTGTCGGCGGTTCCTTGGCCTGTGACCGGCTCTCCCTTTCCGAAGAAGGCAAAGTAGGTCACCTTCAGTCCGACGGAGAGGAATGTTCCTATTCCCGCCAGATTGAGGAAGTTCATCAGCCAAAGCCTTCCCTCATGATGGGCCGCGGCCACGATCATGGATTTGCTCACGAAGCCGCTGAAGAGGGGGAATCCCGCAATGGACACCGCCCCGACGATATAGAAGATCATCGTCAGCGGCATGGTTTTGTAGAGTCCCCCCAGGCGCGTGAGCTTTGCCGTTCCCGTCATGTACAGTACGGCGCCGGCCCCCATGAAGAGGAGCGCCTTGTAGAGGATGTGGGCGAAGGCATGGGCCGCCGCCCCGTTCACGGCCAGGTGCGTTCCGATGCCGATCCCGGCCACCATGTATCCGACCTGGCTGATGATGTGATAGGCCAGCACCCGGCGGATGTCGTTTTCGATGACGGCGTAGCAGACGCCGAAGACGGTCATGGCCGTTCCCATGATGGCCAGGATCTCAAATCCGGCAAATCCGCGCGCCAGGACGTATACCGCCGTTTTCGTCGTAAAGGCGCAGAGGAATACGGCGCCTTCGACGGTCGCCTCCGGATAGGCGTCGGGAAGCCAGGCGTGGAGCGGCAGTACGGCGGCATTCAGGGCAAACCCGCAGAGGATCAGGTATTCGGCGAGCCCCGCGTTGGCCGGAGCGATGCTGTTGAAGGCAAAACTCCCCGTCTTGTCGTAGTAGAGCATCATCCCGGTAAAAAAGAGGAGTCCGCCGAAGACATGAACGAGGAGGTAGCGGAATCCCGCGTCGATCGACTTTTTCGTCCTCCGGTACCAGACGAGGAAGACGGAGGAAAAGGCCATGATCTCCCAGAAGATGAACAGGGTGAGGTAGTCGCCGGCAAAGACCGCGCCCAGCGAACTTCCCACATACAGGAATCCGGCGATGTGGTGCCCGCTTTCCTTGACATGGAGCGCATAGAGGGCGCCGAGAAAGGCCATGATGGTGAACACCCAGGCGAATATCAGGCTCAGTTTATCGACCCTTCCGAAGACGCCGTTGACGTTCAAAAAGCGGTACTGACCGTAGATCCCCTGCTCGGCCAAGGCAACGGCGATAATGGCGAGGACGGGGATAAGAAGGAGGATCGCCTTCCTGGCCTTTCCTTGAAAAAAGGGCAGCAGCAGACTCCCCGCGAAAAAGAAAAGCGCCGGATGCAGCCAGCTATTCATAATGCCCTCGAAAAAGTCATAAAGCCGTCAATCATAGTAATCCTCATCCTTGGCAAGAAACAGATGCGCGATCCCCTTGCTGAATTTGATCAGCAGGAAGCAACCGACCGTTCCGAATAGGGCCCAGTAGGCGTAAATTTTATCGATCAGATAATGGGCGTGTTCCCTCGAGAGGAAAACATCGAAGACGACAAGAACCGCCAGATAGACGATCATCACGGTCTTGAGAATTTTGAGGTTCTCCCTGAGGGTCCCGATCAACTCCGCCAACTTCATCAGAACAGCCTCCCGATAAGGTAACTGAAGGCATCGGGATAGAGGCCCAATCCCACTGAGATGAGGGCCGCGATCACGAGGGGAATGACCATGGTGAGCGGCGCCTCCCCGATTCCCTCCTGTTTCCATTTCTTCCCGTCCCCTGTAAAGAAGGCCTTGAACGTGATGGGGACAAAGTACCCGGCGTTCAGGATCGTGCTGGCCATCAGGACGATCATGATGGGCATGTTGCCGATCTCCAGTGCGCCGTTCAAGAGATACCACTTGGTCACGAAGCCCGCCACGGGCGGCACGCCGATCATGCTGAGCGACGCGATGGCAAAGGCCCCCATCGTAAAGGGCATGGCGTAGCCGATCCCCGCCATGTCGCTGATTTTTTTCCTGTGGCTCGCCACGAAGATGGCGCCGGCGCAGAAGAACAGGGTGATCTTGCTGAATCCGTGGTTGACGATATGGATGATCCCGCCCAGAACCCCGCTCTTGTCCAGCAGGGCGACTCCCAGGACGATATAGGAGAGCTGGCTGACCGTCGAATAGGCGAGCCTCGCCTTCAGGTCATCCTTGGTGAGGGCGATGATGGAAGCGGCAAGGATGGTGAAGGAAACGAAATAGGCCGTCAGCAGGCCGAGACCGGAATCCTGCAGAAGCGCCGTCCCGAAGGTGGAAAGCATGACCCGCGAAATGCAGAACACGCCTGCCTTCACGACGGCGACGGCATGCAGCAGTGCGCTGACCGGCGTGGGCGCGACCATGGCCGAGGGGAGCCAGTTATGGAAAGGCATGATGGCGGCCTTGGCAAACCCGAAGATGAAAAGCACGTAGGTCACGGTGATCCAGACGTTGTCGGCCCCGCTGGGAAAAACGCCGGAGGTGATCGTATCGGAAAAGTCGAGCGTCCCGGTCATGACATAGGTCAGGATGACCGCGGGCAGCAGCAGCCCCTTCGATGTTCCCATGAGATAGACGAGGTACTTCTTTCCGCCGGCATAGCCCTCTTCATCCTGATGATGGGCGACCAGCGGATAGGTGAAGAGGGTGATGATCTCATAGAAGAGGTAGAGGGAAAAAAGGCCGCCCGAATAGGAGACACCCTGGGCCCCGAAGATGGCAACGGCAAAGCACAGGTAGTAGCGCGTCTGCGCGTGCTCTTTCAGCGTCCGCATGTAGCCGATGTTGTAAACGGAGGCAAAGATCCACAGGAACGAGGAGACGATCCCGAAGATGAGCGACAGGGCGTCCACCCGGAAATTCAGGGAGATCCCGGGCGCTATGGTGGAAAGCGTGTAAACGAGCCGGTGGCCCTGCCAGACGGCGGGAACCATCATGACCACGGAGGCGAAGGTCAGAACGGCGCCGGCGATGGACCAGAATTCCCGGACGTTCGGACTTTTCCTCGAGAGGAGAATCAGGACCGAAACGACAAGAACGATCGCGATCGGTAACAGAGGCTGTGCAGCTTCAATCACCATAGGTCAGCCTTTCATCTCCTTTATTTCCCCGCCTTCGATATGGCCGAACCGTCTGAATACGGCAATGATGATTCCCAGGGCGATGGCCGCCTCCGCTGCGGCGATCCCCATGATGAACAGGGTGAAGGCAATCCCGTAAGCGTTTCCCTGAGAGGAGAAACTGTTCAGCGCCACAAGGTTCAGACCGGCCCCGTTCATGATCAGCTCCATGGAGATGAGCATCCCGATCAGGGTGCGCCGGTATATCATGCCCAGCAAGCCCGCATCCTAAAAGAAAAAGGGCGATAAAGAGGTAAATATGCAGATTGTTATACATCAGATCTCCGTCATTTTCCCCCTTTTCGCCCTTCGAGAAGAGCGCCAGCATGATCGCGCCGATGATGCTGACGACGATGAGCAGAGAGATCAGCTCAAAGGGAAGGGTGAGCTTGTCCAAAAATACCCTGCCCAGTTCTTGGGTGGTCACGACAAGAGGTTTGGCGCCGCTTGCGGTTCGGAAGGTCCCCGATGATCACTTTTGCCAGCAACAGCAGAGAAAGAAGCGCAACGGCCAGCGCCGCGGCAAATTTTGCCAGGGAGGTCCATTCCTTGGGCTTCCGGTACATCGGACCGGCCAGCATGATGGCAAAGGCAATCAGGATGGAAATGGCGCCCACATAGATGAGGATCTGCATCATGGCCAGGAAGGGGGCATTCAGGTAGATATAAAGGCCCGCGATGCCGAACATCGCCGTGACCAGACCGAACATGGCGTAGATGAGGGAACCCGATAAAACCGCCGCCAGCGCCCCCGCCAGTGTCGTCGCCATCACCAGTATGAAAATCCATTCTCCGGGAGTCATTGCGCCTTATTCCTCTTGAGTTCCTTGACCAGATCGAAATGGAAATCTTCCCGTTTGTAGCCTGCCGAGTTGTAATCGTGGGAAAAGTCCAGGGCATCGAAGGGGCAGACCTCCACGCAGATGCCGCACTGGCTGCAGGTCGTGTAATCCAGGAGATATTCGGTGGCCGTCTTTCTCTTTTCCCCCTCTTTCTTTTCTCCCTCCACTTTCTTGATGGATCCGGACGGGCAGCTCTTTACGCATATGCCGCAGGCGGTGCACTTGTTTTTCTCCGGATTCTCCGTGTCGGCGAGCAGTTTGGTATGCCCGCGAAAGCGCGGGCTGATCGTCAACAACTCCCGCGGATACTGGGAGGTGACGACCGGCTGGAAAAAGGCCCTGATCGTCACGCCGAGGCCGGCGATAAGGGAGGCAGTGCCTTTGACGAATCCGTGGATCATATCTTCAGGAGTCCTCCGGTAATGAGCAGATTGATGAAGGCCAAGGGGATGAGCCCCTTCCAGGCAAAATTCAGGAGCTGGTCGAAACGCACCCGGGGATAGGTCCACCTGAGCCATATGATCACAAACACCAGGAGATAGGACTTGAGGAGAAACCACACGATGCCGGGCAGGAACGGTCCCTGGTAGCCCCCGAGAAAAAAAGTCGCCGCGATGGCGCTCACGATGAACATGTTCGTGTACTCGGCCAGGAAGAACAGGGCAAATCTCATCCCCGAATATTCCGTATGGTAGCCGGCCACCAGTTCGCTTTCCGCTTCGGGAAGGTCGAAGGGGGTCCGGTTGGTCTCGGCCACTCCGGCGATAAAATAGATGATAAAGGCCAGCGGCTGGATAACGACAAACCACAGGCCCTGCTGCTTCTCCACGATCTCCTTGAGGGAGAGGGAATTGGCCAGCATGATCACCGGCAGAAGCGCCAAAAGCAGGGGGATTTCGTAGGCGATATTCTGGGCGACGCTCCTGATGGCGCCGATCAGCGAGTACTTGTTTTCGGAGCCCCATCCGGCCATCAGGATGGAAAGGATGGTAATCGATGAAAAGGCGAGGATCACCAGGATCCCCACATTGATGTCCGTGACCTGCAGCGAGGCGTCAAAGGGGATCACGATAAAGGAGACGAGCACGGGGACGAAGATCAGCGTCGGGGCAAGGAAGTAAAGCGGCTTGTCCACCTTCGCGGGGTGAGAATTTCCTTCCCCAGGAGCTTGAGCGCGTCGGCGATGGGCTGGATCAGACCGTAGGGGCCCACCTCCTTGGGACCGATCCGCCGCTGCATATGCCCGGCGATCTTCCTTTCCGCCCAGGTCAGCATGAGGGCATTGACGACGACAAATGCCAGCACCCCGACAAGACCGATGACCATCTTGCCCGCCTCCGAGCTCGCCATATTCAGCAGTTCGTTTACCATTCCCTATGTCACCTGTCTATTTCCGGTATCACGAGGTCAAGACTCCCCAGGATGGCAACGGCGTCCGCCAGGAGCATCCCCTTGGCCAGTTCCGGGAAGATCATCAGATTGGAAAAAGAGGGAACGCGCCACTTCATCCGGTAGGGTTTGTCGCTTTCATCGCTGACGATGTAGATTCCCAGCTCTCCGCGCGGCGTTTCCACGACCTGGTAGATGTCACCGCGCGGCGGCTTGAGTTTCTTCGGCACCTTTTCCGCCATGAACGGGCCGCCGGGCAGTTTGGCCAGCGCCTGCTCGATGATCCTCAGGCTGTTTTCCATCTCGGCAATGCGTATCTTGTACGTGTCCAGGACATCGCCGTGCTCTCCCACGGGGACATTGAATTCCATTTCATCGTATGCCGAGTAGGGTTCCATCTTTCCGCAGATCGCATGCGATCCCGGCGGCGCGGAGGACCGGACCGGCAACGCCGTACTTCCTGGCCTGCTCCTTCGTGATGGTTCCGATCCCTTTGGTCCGGTTGATGAAGATGACGTTGCCCGTGACGAGCTTTTCATAGAGTGCAGAAGCGGCTCCACATCCGCTTGACGAAGGCCTTGGTTCCCGCGATAAACTGATCGTCCACGTCGTTGTAGAGACCGCCGAACCGGAAATAGCAGTAGGTCAGCCTCGATCCCGTGACCCCTTCCAGGACATCCTGGATCTGTTCCCTGTCGTCGAAGACAAACAGAAAGGGGGTGAGTGCGCCCAGGTCGGCCAGATAGGCGCCGAGCCACAAAAGGTGACTGCAGATCCTGTTCAGCTCCGTGGCAATGATCCGCACGAATTTGGCCCGGTCCGGGACGGAGATGGCGCAGAGCCTTTCCACGGCCAACACATATCCCAGGTTGAAGGACATCGGCGCCCAGGTAGTCCATCCGGCCCGTATTGGGGAGGAACTGCTGGTAGCTTCTGTTTTCCGCCATCTTTTCGTGCATGCGGTGCAGATAGCCGAGCACCGGTTCGGCCTGCTCGATGTATTCCCCGTCCATCTTCAGCACCACCCGTAAAACACCGTGGGTGCTGGGATGCTGGGGGCCGAGATTGATGAAGAAGGTATCCTCCTCTTCCCGGGCTTGAAGGAATCGAGCCGCGCTTGGTCTTCGGGAGGGACGGGAACCTTGCTCCTTCCGCAGCGGATAGTGATCGATCCCGTCGTGGAGGAAGAGATAGGTCATGTTGGGGTGTCCCGTAAAGAGGACGCCGTAAAATTCGTGGATTTCCCGCTCGTACCAGTAGGCGCAGTCGTATATGGCCGATACGCTCGGGGCAACGGGCTGCTGCGGATCGATCTTCAGGGTGACTTTCACGCGGCAGGGTGAGAGATGGCGTGTTGAAAAAATAGACCAGTTCGAGATGATCGGTATAATCGGTGCAGAGCAGGCATTCCAGGGTGAATCGCTTTTCGTCAAAAAACCGACCACAGTCCGGCAGCTTATCCGGACTTGCCTCCAGGGCATAGTGATACCCCTTTTCCGGATAGGAGACTTCGACCGGCTCGGCGCCCATGACACACGCTTTGATCTCTTCAGTAATACCGCTCACCATACACTCTCGACCCGGGGGAATCTTCTGGTCCCCGTTATTTTTTCTTCCAGCTTCAGGAAACCTTCCAGAAGCGCTTCCGGTCTCGGCGGACATCCCGGGACATACACATCGACCGGGACAAGAAGGTCAACGC
>CAWJHT010000075.1:0-49949 GCA_963842685.1 uncultured delta proteobacterium
CTTGTGAGTGAGGCAGTGCTTTTGAGTTTAGCATTTATTGAAAGCGTGATTCCCCTAGGGTTCTCCGCCGTAGCGGAGTACACTCCATAATCGTCGGGAATTGTTAAAGGGAATTTCTGTAGTGTGGATTATCGTGTCCACCTACAAAGGTGCAGTGGTGGTCATTCATAAGAACTGAAGATTACGGATTAAAGGAGACAATAATCACCTATACGATGAACGAGCGTCATGTGATCGATTGGTTCGGCTCAATGATCTGCTTCTTCTGACGAGTGCAGTATGTTCATGGCACCATGGATAACTGCCAGAATATCAATTTGGTCTGATTTGATGTGATAAATAATACGGTAGGGGCCTTCAATCACTTCCCTAATCTGGTTGAAGTCGTATTCAGGAACACTGCGGCCTGAAAGTGGATATTTTGCAATCTGCTGGGATCGCCGGGTAATACGATCAACCATGCGTTTGGCATACTCCGGGGAATTCTGCACAATATAATCGAAGATGGCATCAAGATGTTCTTCAGCAGTATTTGTCCAGTGAACTTTCATTCCTGCAAGCCATACTTTGCACGGATTTCTTTTACATCTTTTGTGCGGCCCGCTTTACTATCGGCCAACCCGAGCTCAATGACCTCCCGCACATAAATTTCATGCATCAAATCATCCCATGTGGCACTTGCAGGCATTCGATCGACAATCTTGTGTGCTTCTTCCTTAATTATCATTGTGGACATATAGTTACCTCCCTCTTTTCAGAAACAATAGCATAGAATGGCTTAATAATCAATCAACGGCCGAACGGCAATGGTGACAAGGCTTGTTCGGCTGAACTCTTTAAGGCCCATCAGCATAGAGAAAAATATCTCCTGATTTCATAGGGTGTTGTAAAACTCTGTAATCGCTATCGGCCTAAGTATTGCTTCAAGGAAGTATTGCCAGAACGAAGGAAGTCGAGGCTGCTACATCCCTTGTTTCTTAGCGTTTGGCAGACACTTAGCAGCATTAAGGAATCCTTTAATCCTGTTTCTGTTGAAGACCCACCGATTACACGTCGCATTGTGGCAAATCCCTTGATGGCGTTCTCTGCATTATTGTTGTTCCAAGGGACACCGTCGTGATCGAGAAACGTGAACAAACGATTTCTGTTCTTTGCAAATCGTGTTTGGTATTTTCGTGTCAACTCCGATATTCCTTCACAATCTACGCAATCCCTGAAAAACTTCTCTACCACTTTTTTGTGCTTTGAAAGAAACCGTCGTTTCAATCCGAATCGATCAATCGTGACAATTATGGGTTTCAGGAGCTCGCCAAATCTCTGGACAAACGCCTTGTATTCGAGGTCAAACTGGTTCTTGAAAAGATCGTCGTTAAGATCACGTATTAGATGCACTAGACATACCCATTATTGGTTGTTGGGCACCATCGTTCTTTCAACCGGGCTCGTTGAAAACGTTGAATAGTGTCTATTTCACTGTGAGCGCTCGGACAGGACGGAACTTCGATCCGTCGCGCTGCCTTGTATTTGCAGTTAGCAAAGTCGACCAGAAGCTCTGGATCCAAAACAATATCTGGAACATGAACAGCCGATGTTCGTTCGATGTTTTTCCCCAAGATACTACTGGAACGGTTCTTTAAGGATTTCTCTCTACACTTCTCGGAAAAGTTTGCGGATTAATGAATGTTTTTCAATTCTTGCAAAGATGGGGGATATACTAAATTGGTGAGTGAGTACGTCGTATTCTCCTCAATGCTACAGGTTGATGTTTGTTTCTTCATTTACCGTGTGGTGCCATTGAAGTATAGAGGGAGGTGTCCTTTATGTCAAAGGGATCATGTCATACGATATGATTATTACCGTTTATAATGTTGAATACAAAAAGGTTATAACAAAAACAACATTACAGGAAGTTCCGGATACTACCCTCCCGTTAAAAAATCATGCTGAAAACCATGCGCCTTTCAAGTCAAAATCAATGTTATTGCCAAAACTGCCAGGCATTGACTTGTATTTGGAAACGTCGATTTCATTATTGCGTTTGTAGCCCAAGAGACTGTTTAGCCAGGCCAGCAGGAACCAAACGATCTTCCAATGTGTTGTATTGCTGGATACCGCCCGACGCACTTATTCTCGCCCAAAGCCGCGGAAAGAATCTGCACAAGCGGTGGAAGGTCTTCTTGCACCGTCTTCCAGAGGATGTCCAGGTTGATATCGAAATAAGCATGAACCAGACGGTGGCGCATGCCGACAATATCATCCCAGGGAATCTCCGGAAGGTTTCGTCGCGTATCCTCCGAAATCTGATAGGCGGCTTCCCCGATGATCTCGACGTCCTTAACCAGGGCAAGCGTCAGTTTGCGGTCACCGACCAGATCCTCGCGGCGGCCATCTTGGGCGAACTCGACGGCTTCACGGGCTGCGTCGAGCATATGCCGCAGACGGATAAGGTCATCCTTGCGCATACTGGACCTCCGCCTCATTCAGAACCTCTTGACGGAAATAACGGCTCAGATCTTCCGGTGTGCGCAAATCCACCTTGCGCCCGCCTAAGAGTGCTGAAAGCTCGCGTTCCATGCGTGCCATTCCAAACAAGCCGGGAATGTGCTCCGGTTCGAACTCCACCAGAATGTCAATGTCGCTGGACTCATTGAAATCGGAACGCAAAGCGGAGCCGAAGATTGCCAGCCGCCGAATGTGACGACGGCGGCAAAAATCGGCAATCTGTTCTTTCGGCAATATTATGTGATTATTCATCTCACGCCTCCACAGGGGCAAGCATTCGGTTTCTTCTTACCATGATTTTCGCAAGAATGCTAACATGAAACGAAAAACCATTCGTGCATTTCGTCCCATTATTCAATGAGCTGGCTCGATATGCCCAACTCGCGACTTGCATCTGCTAAACTTTTGCGTGTCCCTTTCTCAATCTGGAAAAAGCTTCTCAAATTCCCTGGGGTTTAGGATGCTTATGCCCTCATAATTCTTCAAAACCAATAAGTCTTCATCTCCGGTAACAACGTAGTCTGCAACCGCATCTCTGGCACAGGCCAGAATCAAGTTGTCATCCGGATCTCTACAGATGGGCGCAATTGAATCAGTCTGTCCGAGAATATCCTGCGCTGCCGCAGAAAGAATAATCAGTGCTTCGGACATTTCATGAGGAGAGGCGGCAAACTTTTTCTTAAGGACACGCTTAAATTCCTGAAGTATTCCATCGCATAAAATCATGTCGAAATCCCGCCTGCGTGCCCGGATCAGGAGCTTGGCACAGATTCCCTCCGTGAGGAAGGCGGCGATAAGAACGTTCGTATCGAAAACTGCCTTCATGATACCGCCTTAAAGACATCCTCTTCGGTAACAATACCGGCAGCCTTAGCCTTGATGGACAGTTTCTTTTTTATATTGCGGAACTTCGTTTCCCAAAGAAACAATCCTAAGGATTCTTTTACAATGTCGCTCTTGTTCCTGCCCATTGCTTTGGCAATGGCTTCAAGTTCCGCCGCCATGTTCTCCGGCAAGCTTACTGACAAGACGGTTCTCATATTTTTTACCTCCTGTACTACAATACACTACATACGTGATTCCGTCAAGCAGATTCTTTTAGACATTGCATGTGACGGCCCGTATACAGCAATCTGCGTCGGAAGCCCAGTATCAACATTTGAATTTGAATTGAGTGGGTGTGGTTTTTTTTTCGAGGGTAAGTTTCCCTTGCGCCACTCGAAGCAACCAATATATCGGAGGTCATTGTGTGATAAAAAAAAGCCGAACCGGTCAAAGAAAGAATAGGGCTTAGGCTGGACTTGGATGTCAGGAACGCCACTCGCGCCGACCGGTCCGGGAATAGGACATGGCTACACCCATCGTCCCGCGGCGTGGTGCGTAGGCTGTTGGGGAAGGTTTCGGGCGACCGTGAAAAAGGCCGCGCCCAGGCGGGCGCGGCCTGTCGTCGTATCGGATAGCTACTTCTTCAGATGGTCAGGCAGAGGGGAAGCATAGGCCCACACAACCTTCAGGGGGGTGGTCTCGACGTAACAAATAAATCAGAGGCAATTGATTAATATACGGAAATTTCTGAATACCATCTTTCTCTATGAAAGTCTCACGCTCAAAAATGTACGATGAAGCGGGTGGCTTGGGTCTACTTGTCGGACTGCCGCAAGGCCTGATAATACGCCTCCTGTCTTTCATGAATCATCGATTCCACCGCGATAAAAGCCAGCCACGGTTGCCACCGGCTCAGGATCAAGGGCCCTTATAAGTTTTATAAAAAGGTGTCAATTAGCTATTTCAAAAATCGCTTGACAGATTCTGCGGGTGTGATACAAAACCGAAAAACGTGATACGGGGATCTGAAAATGTCTGAACTGGTTCGTTTCGGGGTTTCCCTGGAAAAATCCCTCCTGGACAGGTTTGATGACCTGATCCGGGAAAAACAGTACACCAACCGCTCGGAGGCCCTGCGGGACCTGATCCGCCGGGAACTGGTCCAGAGGGAATGGCAAGCGGGCCACGATGTGGCCGGCGCGATCACCCTCATCTACGACCATCACAAGCGGGACGTCATGAGCCGGGTGACGGACACCCAGCATGAGTTCCAGGAGGTGATCATCTCCACCCAGCACATCCACCTCGATCACCACAACTGCCTGGAGATCGTGGCCGCCCGGGGGAAGGCGGAAGAGGTCCAGAAGCTGGCCGATGCGCTTAGGTCCATCAAGGGGGTCCGTCACGCGACCCTGAGCATGTCCAGCACGGGGCGGGAGATCGAGTAGCGGTATTATTTTTTTACTCGGCTCGTGTTACGAATTGTGTATTCATGTCATGGAGGAAAAACGATGCACATGGCAGATGCTTTGCTTTCCCCCGCCGTGGGGACGACATTGTGGGCCGGAACGGTCGGCGGTAAGCGGGTATGCCTCGAAGAAGCTGAAGGAACGAGATCGATGACCGAATGATCCCCCTGATGGGGGTCCTCGGCGCCTTCATCTTCGCGGCGCAGATGATCAATTTCACGATCCCCGGGACGGGATCGAGCGGACACCTGGGCGGCGGGATGATCCTCGCCATCCTCCTCGGTCCCCATGCCGCCTTTCTCGTCATGGCCTCGGTCCTGACGGTCCAGGCGCTCTTCTTCGCCGACGGCGGACTGCTTGCCCTCGGCTGCAATATCTGGAACCTCGGCGTTCTATCCCTGCTACCTCGTCTATCCGTTCATCTACAAACCCTTGGTCGGAGACAGTCAAAAATCCCGGGCGCATCCTTGTCGCATCCATCGTGAGCGTCGTTGCTGGCCCTGCAGCTCGGCGCCTTTTCCGTCGTCATGGAGACGCTTCTGTCCGGCAAGAGCGAACTGCCCTTCGGCGCCTTTGTCCTGCTGATGCAGCCGATCCACCTGGCCATCGGCATCGTCGAAGGGTTTGTCACGGCCGGGGTCATCAATTATGTGCGCAGCGCCAGACCCGAGATCCTCGAGAGCATGGCCGCATCACGGTCCCTTGGCGCGGAGGTTTCGCTGAAGAAGGTCATGATGACATTCGCGGTGCTGGCGGTCATCACCGGCGGGGCGCTCTCCTGGTTCGCTTCGACCCATCCGGACGGCCTGGAATGGTCCATCGAGAAAGTCACCGGCAAGGGCGAACTGCCGGAGCAGGAGCACGGGATTGCTCCGGTGCTCAAAGGCATCCAGGAAAAGACGGCCTTCCTTCCCGATTACAATTTCAAGCCGGCAGGGAATGAGCCAAAAAAGGAAGAAGCGGCCCCTGCCTGGCCGGGGATCGACGCGGGAACCTCCGCGGCCGGCATCATCGGTGCGGCGATCGTCCTCGGAATGATCCTGCTCATCGGCATGGGGATCAAGGTCTTTCCGGGGAAGAGAAGTTACGTAATGACCTTTGACGAGCAATATTTCGATATCGGCCGACTGGACCGGCTCTCCTACCGGGAGACCTTCGTGCACCGTCTTGACCCGCGGGCCAAGGTGATCGCCACGATGCTGTTTCTGCTCACCGTCATCTCCTTTCCCAAGTATGAGGTCGTTGCGCTGGCCCCGTTCTTTCTGTTTCCGGTGCTGCTCATGACCATCGGCGAAATCCCCGTCCGGTTCATTATCAGGAAGATGATCGTCGTTTCACCCTTCGCGATTTTCATCGGCATCTTCAACCCGCTCCTGGATACCAGGACCGTCGCCGTCATCCCCGGAATCTCCGTATCCGCGGGATGGATCTCCTTTCTTTCGATTCTCCTGAAGTTTGCGCTCACGATCAGCGCGGCGCTCCTGCTCATCGCGACGACGTCGTTTCCCGGCGTCTGTCATGCACTCAGGCGACTCGGCTTTCCGGCGCTCTTTGTTTCGCAGCTCCTCTTCCTGTACCGCTATCTCTTTGTCCTCATGGAGGAGGCGATGCGGATCATCCGCGCCCGGGACATGCGGTCGTTCGGGACGCGCGGCACAGGCATGAAGGTGTTCGTGCGTCTGATCGGGATTCTTTTTCTCAGAACCGTGGATCGTGCGGAAAGGATCTACTACGCCATGCTCTCCCGGGGGTTTCAGGGAGACATCCCGAGTCTCAAGCGGTCCCGTATGCGTGCTGCCCGATCTGGCATTCCTGGCGGCGATGATCGCTTTTCTCTGGGTTTTCCGTTTTTTCCCCATCACCGAAGGGATCGGTCGCGTTGCGCAGGAGCTGTTTCGATGAGCCATCACATCGTCGAGTTCAAAGACGTCTTCTTCCGCTATCCCGACGGGACGGAAGCGCTCAAGGGGATCAATTTCCGGATCACCCACGGCGAATCCGTCGGCGTCGTCGGCGCCAACGGGGCGGGCAAATCCACGCTTCTCCAGCACATGAACGGCTACCTGATGCCGACGTCGGGAACGGTGACCATCGGCGATCTTCCCCTCACCGCGAAAACGAGGCAGGAGATCCGGAGGAAGGTCGGGATCGTTTTTCAGAACCCCGATGACCAGCTTTTCATGCCGACGGTTTTTGACGATGTCGCCTTCGGCCCCCTCAACCTCGGAATGGATGAGGCGTCCGTGCGGGAGCGGGTCTACAAGGCCTTGAGCATGGTGCAACAGCCTTGCTCTTCAGGACAAGCCGCCGCATCACCTCTCCTGCGGACAGAAGAGCGCGGTCGCCATCGCTTCGGTCATGGCCATGGAGCCCGATATCCTCGCGATGGACGAACCCGCCGCGAACCTCGACCCCAAATCAAGGCGATCGCTGATCACGCTGCTCAAGACATTCAAGCACTCCAAGATCATCGCCTCTCACGACCTCGACCTGATCCTCGACGTCTGCGAGCGCTGCATCGTGATCGGAGACGGCGTCGTGGTCGCCGACGGTCCGTCGGCGGAGATCCTCTCGAACAGGACGCTGCTCGAGGAAAACAGCCTGGAACTTCCGCTGTCGCTCCAGAGGCGCTGAGGATAGTGATCCACAGATCGCTGGGAAAAAGTATTGTTGAAAAGGGATCTTCGGAATCGCGAGCGGGTTTTTTATGCGCTCTTCTGGAAATGCAGGCGTTGATCAGAGGCGCCGATGGATTTCACACACACTTGATTGCGGCCCGCTTGCTTGGCTTCGTAAAGCGCGCTATCCGACGCTTCCAGAAGTGTCTGGGGATTTGCACCGTATTCAGGAACAACGCTGGAGACGCCCAGGCTCAGTGTCACGTATTTATGGACCGGGGAGACGACATGGTCGATCATGAGATCCTGAACCTTCATCCGGATGGACTCAGCGACGAAAACGGCGCCTTCGGTGTTCGTATTCGGTAGAAGTACGGCGAATTCCTCCCCGCCGTAGCGCGCGGCCAAATCGGCGGGTCGTTTGGCACAATAACCGATTGCGCGGGAAACGGAGCGCAGACAATCATCACCCAGCAGATGGCCGTAATGGTCATTGTACAGTTTGAAGCAATCCACATCGCACATGATGATGGACAGAGGCAATTTCGCCCGTGCCATCCGCACCCACTCCTGTTTCAGGCATTCGTCGAACCGCCGGCGGTTGGCGATCTGCGTCAGACCATCGATGATGGTGAGACGGTGCAATTCCTGATTCGCCTTCTGGAGGTCCGCCGCTATCCGCTTTCTCGTTCGGTGATATCCTTAAAGCTCTCCACCATGCCCAATAAACCGCCGTCAAGGCCCCGGTAGCGTGACGCAGTCAGGATGAAAGAACTCACATTGTCTCCTGATTTCCGCTCTATGTCGCACTCGACCTCGTTTCTCGCCTTTCAGAATCAGCTTCATCGGGCAGTCATCACTTTGACAGAGGGAACCCTGGAACAAGTCATAGCACTTCCGGCCGACGGTATCACTTATGCTCTTGCCCAAAAGTAGTGGAAAGCACATTATTGATCTTGACCACGTTGAATTGATCGTCCACGATCCACATCCCGTCGGTGGCCGCGTTAAATATCTGGTTGAGCTCTATGCGGGCCAGTTCCGTTTCCATCACCAAGGCATTGGCCTTGATAAAATATTCCTCTATCTGCTGTTCCTTTTTTTCGAGTGCCTGTTCGGCAAGGAGCAGCCGCTCTTTCAGTTGAGCGTTACGGGCGGATTCTTCCTCCAGCTCCTTAAAACGTTGCTCCAGCGCCTCGTATGCGGCTTTTCCTGCCATCAGATCGTCCCCTCAGTTATTCGTTAACACCGACGTCGAGCAAGACCATGGACGCTCCATTGCTCCAGGCCTTTACGATATCCGAGATCTTCCGGCCCTATACAGGGCCACGGCGTTTTCATACACGTTTCGGATGGCCACTTGATGTTCCATCGCTGCCTTTTTACAATCCTCGTACTCGGGAGAGGCCGTGACTGTTTTGCCGTCCCTCTCTCCGATCTTGATCCGGATCGTGCCGAATTCCGTGACGACCTCCTCCCAGCGGCGATCCAGGCAGATGCGCTCCCAGCGGGAGATTCTGACCCCCAGCGTCGAGGTTTCGGCCAGGACGACGGCCGCCATGGACTCTGCCTGGAGAGGATCGCAGATCACCGACAGAAGCGTGCCCGGCCGGTTCTTCTTCATCTGGATGGGGCTCAGGAAGACGTCGAGCGCACCCGCGGCGAAAAGCCGCTCCATGGCGGTCTCATAGAACTGGGGATTGAGGTCGTCGATGTTGGTTTCGATGACCGTGACGCTTTGGGGAGAGGCGAGACCGGGATGCTCTTCGCCGACCATGACCCTGAGGACGTTCGGGATTCCGAAATCGCTCTTTCCGGCGCCGTAGCCGATGCGCTCGACGGTCATGGCGGGAAGCGGTCCGAATTCCACGGCGAGCTCCCGGATGATCGCCGCACCGGTCGGCGTGACCAGTTCCCCCTCGATGTCGAGCTTTCGCCAGGGCACGCCGCGGAGGATCTCCGCAGTGGCGGGCGCGGGCAGAGGGAAGACGCCGTGAGCGCCTTTCGCGTAGCCGTGAAACGTGGGCATCGGGCTGGCGACGACCTTCGGCCAGCCGAGCATCTCGAGACAAAGGGCCGTACCGACGATGTCGACGATGGCGTCTACCGCGCCCACCTCGTGGAAATGCACCTCTTCCGGAGAGCAGCCGTGCACCCGGCCTTCGGCCTCGGCGAGCCTCCTGAAGATGCGTTCCGCCGTCTGCTTCACGGGGTCAGAGAGGGGGGCGGCGTGGATGATTTCCAGGATGTCCTTCAGACGCCGGTGATGGGGATGGACTTCATCGAGGATGACGCGGACGTCCGTCGCATCGATGACTCCGGAGATCTTCCGGCCGACCTCGATTTTGTATCCGCCGATGCCGAGGCCGGCGAGCTCATCCCTGAGCCGCTCGGGGTCCGCCCCTGCGCCGATGAGCGCCCCGAGCGTCATGTCGCCGCTGATTCCCGCAAAGCAGTCGAAATAGGCAATCTTCATCGGTTTACAATATGTGCAAAATATCCGGCCCCGAAGCCGTTGTCGATATTCATGACGGCAACGCCGGCCGCGCACGAATTCAGCATCGCGAGCAGCGCGGCGAGCCCTCCGAAGCTCGCGCCGTAGCCGACGCTCGTCGGCACCGCTATCACCGGGCAGGAGACCATGCCGCCGACGACGCTCGGAAGCGCGCCTTCCATCCCGGCCACGACGACCAGGACGTTCGCCTGCATGATCCTGTCCCTCTGGTCAAGCAGCCGGTGCAGACCGGCGACCCCGACGTCGTAGGAGCGTTCGACCCGGCTCCCCATCACCTCCGCCGTGATGGCGGCCTCCTCCGCCACCGGCAAATCCGCCGTCCCCGCGCAGAGGACCATCACGTACTTTTTGTCAGGAACCGTCTTTTTGGTTTTTCCCCTCTGTCCGTCGACGACCAGGATTCGGGCGGCGCTGTGGTAGGTGCAGCCTGCGACCGCTTCGGCGATTCGCTCGGCGACGTCCGGCGCCACACGGGTCGCGAGGATCTTCGAGTGGTGCCCGGCGAGCCTTTTAACGATCTCCACGGACTGCTCGCAGGTCTTCCCCTGGCAGAAAACCACCTCCGGGAAGCCGGTGCGGATGCCGCGGTGCACATCGAGCTTTGCGTACCCGAGGTCATCGTAGGGCAGGGTGCGCAGGCTGTCGAGCGCCTCATCGACCGGCATCTTGCCGGATTTCACCTTTTCGAGGAGGATTTTGAGTCGTTTGCTATCCATTTATGCCCTATTCTTTTCTGTTGAGAACGGCGTTCATGCTTCCCATCCGATAGCCGCCCAGGTCCAGTGTGGTATAAAGATACCCCAATTCCTTGAACTTCTCCGTCACCTGCCGCCGGATTTCAGGCGACGCGAGGCGAGTGATTTCCTCGGGCTCGACCTCGATTCGCGCGATCTCCCCGTGGTGCCGAACCCGCACCTGCCGGAATCCCAGCTCCTTGATGAACCGCTCCGCCTTGTCGAGACGGCGGAGAATATCGGGCTCGATCCGGGTACCGTAGGGAATGCGGGAGGAAAGGCAGGCAAAAGACGGCTTGTTCCAGGTCGGCAGACCCATCCGGCGCGATATTTCCCGGATGTCATTCTTGGTGAAGCCGGCCTCGCGCAGCGGGCTTCTGACCCCGAGTTCCGCGGCGGCCCGGCTGCCCGGTCTGTAGTCGTCCAGATCGTCGACATTCGCGCCGTCGGCGACCCATCGGATGCCGTGATCCCGACCGATGGCGATGAGCTTGCCGAACAGCTCGGTCTTGCAGAAAAAGCATCGGTCGGGGGTGTTGGCTGCGAACGCTTCGTTTTTGAGCTCGTCCGTGTCGATGCGGATCACGGAGAGACCCAGCTTGCCGGCGGTTTCCAGCGCTTCCTCAATTTCCGTTTGGGGGTAGGTTTCCGAAGAGGCCAGGACGCATAACGCGCGGTCTCCCAGGACCTCCGCAGCCACGGCCGCCAGCATCGTACTGTCGACGCCGCCGGAATAGCCGATGACCACGCCTCCCATTTCCGTCAGCAGTGAGCGAAGCCGCTCCAGCTTGAAATCGATTGTTTCCATAACACTCTTACCGGTCTTCATGACGGATATTCGGGACCGCCGTGCCTTCAATTGTATTGATAAGAACTTGCTTTTACGTGCCGTGAGGATAGGAAAAATGGTCTTGTATGTCAAGGAGATTTAACGGGATCTAACACCATGACTCAGCATGAGCATAACGACAAACTTCTCGTAGAGGTCCTTTTGAAAATGGTTGATCATCTCCTTTTTCATGAGGATCAGTGCGTCGAAAGGGGGCATCGCTTTCCGATACGGACGGTTCGACGTCAGGGCATCAAACACATCGGCCAGAGCGCAGATCTTCCCGTAGAGGTGGATCTCATTCCCCCGCAGCTGCTTGGGATACCCTGTGCCGTCGTATCTTTCGTGGTGCTGAAGGACGATGGTCTTGCACTCTTCCGTCAGTTGATGGGCATCGTGGAGAAGCTTGAAACCAATGGTCGGGTGATTGCGCATGACGTTCATCTCATCAGGTGGTTAATCGTCCGGGTTTGTTGATAATGGCCAGATCGATCTGAACCTTTCCCAGATCGTGGAGAAAGAAGCCGGCTCCCAGCTCATGCATGTCGTGCGCATTGGAACCACGGAACAGGACTTTGGCCATCGAGACGGCCAGAAGACCGACATTGACGGAATGGGTATAGGTGTAAAAATCGTGGCTTGTGATCTTGGTCAGATAGGAGGTCGCATCATCGTCGGTCAGGATCAGTTCGACGATTTCGGTGATGGCCTCTTTGGCGGTCCGGATGTTCTTCGACGTCGGCTGTTCCAGGAGGCTGTTCATCATCGTCATGGCATTGTCCCGGACGATCCGTGACTTTTCCGGAGCGGGCAGCGAACGGTCATGGATGGCTTCCCGGAGCTTATCGCTGGCGATGCTGAGCATTTTTTCCTCTTTACTGGGCTCCTCGGGCTTTTTCAGCGCTCTCCTCCGGCGGTGGCGTCTCGTACTTTTTCATACGTTCGATGGACGACAGCGCTGCAGGCAGGCTCTGTTCGGTATCGATCAGGACCTGGGCAAGTCCGAAATGGATGATTTTGTCGATCTGTGCTTGGGAGGTCAGTTGAAACTTGTTTTTCAGGAAGGGATGCTCGTCCCAGGACGTCGGCATGATCACATACATGCCCACTTGAAGATCACCGGCATCGATTTTTTTGAGGGTCATTTGTTATCCACTCCCAGCGCGAGGCCTTCATGAGGTCGGGGTTTAAAGTAAATTTCAAAGATTCATGCACTTCATCGTTTGCATGTTTTAACGCACCGAATTACTACCTGCCTGTCAATGAAATGTGAAGACGTTCGGCTTTATTTTATGATCTTGACATAAAAAAACCATGCGCATATACTCCAGCATCTACAAGTCAATGCTAATCAAGTAAATAAACGAGGGAGCGGAAGAATGGCAAACCATGGGCCGGAGACAATTTCGAAGGTTTGCGGTTCATGGCTTGGGTGGGGTGTTTTGTCGTTGGAGACTAAAAGCCACAGGAGGGTGTGATGAACGGACGAATGCCGATTCGGTCGCTGGTGTTTCTACTCGTATTTGGTTTCTTGCTCCTGCCGTGGAGCGCTCTGGCCGGTCAGGCCAAGAATATCATCCTCCTCATCGGGGATGGGATGGGACCGAGCCAGTTCGGCGCGGCCTGGCTTTACAGCAACAGGATCCTCGGCAAGGAACTCCGCATGGTGGAGGTGATGAAGGACGGGCGGACGGCGTATCTTGTCAATGACACGGCCGACGCTATCGTGACCGAGTCGGCCGCCGCAGCCACCCAGATTGCCTGCGGGGTGAGGGTGCCGGCGCGCGCGGTCGGGATGGGAACCGACGGGAAGACCCCCTGCACGACGATTCTCGAGATGGCCAAGGCGGGCGGCAAGGCCACGGGGCTGGTGACGACCTCGGGTATTACGGACGCGACCCCCGCCTCGTTCGCGGCGCACGTCCCGCACCGCTCCGACGAGGCGTCGGTGGCGGCGCAGGAGCTCAAACTCGGCGTGGATGTGCTGATGGGCGGCCGGAAGCAGTTCTTCCTGCCCGAAGCGTCGCCGGCGGTAAGCGGAAAGACGGCCGGAATCTCCTGGATGAGGCCCGGGCGGCCGGCTACGCCGTCGTGGGCACGGCCGACGAACTGAAGCAGGCGCCAAACGGCAAGATCCTCGGCCTCTTCAATATGGGCAACATGTCCTTCGAGATCGACCGGGCGAAGACCCAGGAGCCGAGCCTGGCCGAGATGACGGTGAAGACCCTCCAGGTCCTGTCGCAGAGCCCGAAAGGCTTTTTTGCCATGATCGAAGGCGGCCGGATCGACCACGCCGCCCATCGGAACGACGCCGCCGCAACGATCAAGGATACGGTGGCCTTTGACGACGCAGTGGGTGTCGCCCTGGATTTCGCGCGGCGGACTCCCGACACCCTGCTGATCGTCACGGCCGATCACGAGACCGGCGGAATGGCCCTCATCGGCCACAGCAAGGACAGCAAGGAGTACGTCGGGATCGACCTGAAGGCGATCCAGAAGATCCAGCTCTCTTTCGATCCGCTCATCGAAATGATCGGTAAGAACCCGACTCCCGAAAAGGTCAAGGAAGTCGTGAAGCAGCATCTCGCCATCGAGCTCACCGACGATGAAGCCAAGACGGTGGCCAATGATAACCTCCGGAAGCTGGACCCTGCGAACTACAGCTATGTCACGTCCCACTCCCTGGCGTTCGTCCTGAGGCCCTATCTCCGGGTGGGTTGGGGCAGCCAGACACACACGGCCTCCCCGCTGTTCGCTTTCGGAACGGGACCCGGCTCGGAGCGGATCAAGGGATTTCTCCACAATACGGAGCTCTTCACCATCATGAGGGCGGCGCTGGAGCAGTGAGTCGGTTGCAGACACGGAGCGCCACCGCTTCCGAGATGGAAAACGCGTGAGAGGCGGGTACAGGAAAACCTCTCTTTCCGGTTGTAGGGTGGCAGAGCACTGCATAAGCTGCCGATCAAGGGTCAGCCGTCTGCCGATTTATGGAGAAGACGTGCAGTTATCCCCGTGCGGCCGGAGTCCTGCCGTTTCTTCCGGCCACCGCGAAGATCCGCTCGACCATGCCGTGCCGGACACCGTAGATCTTCTCCTGCGTGCTGATCGAGAGCGTCGCGTTGTTGGGGATGATTTCCAGGCGATCCCCGATCCTGAGCCGTTTTTCGGGAGCGATATCCGTGTTCCATGTATTGCACGCAGGCCGTCTCCGCGGAGATCCGTCCCGGCCAGAGATCCTCTCGGCCCTGCACCGAGCCGAAGCTCGGTTTTCCCTGCCAGAAGAATCCGGGCATGTCCCGATACTGGATGAGCGAATCGGCCCCGAAGGTCTTGTAGCCCGCGTCGATGACGACATGCCTCGGATCGGCGGCGCTCATCACGGTGCACAGGACCGCGGCCGCACACGCCTCACGCGGGTTGACCAGTCGCGCGGACGTGCCACATGTCGCCGATCGACGCAGTGTCCCGGGTGAATCTCCGTGATCTCGGGGAACTGCTTCCCCTTCAGGAGGGCGCACGTGGCCCGGAGCGTCGGCGAGGCCCCGACGGACACATGCGCGCCGGGGATCCCCTCCTTCGCAAGCAGCCTTGCCGTTTCCACTGCCATCGTTGCGGACTCGAGTGCCAGACGATTCCATACTCTCCGGGGTCGGCTTTCCGCCCGATCTCGTGCACGTAGATCCCCTCGAAGGCAATGCCCGTCAGGCGGCAGAGCTGCTTTGCCATGTGCAACGCCGGTTCGCCCGGAGGAACGCCGAACCTGTCTCCTCCCGTGTTGACCTTGAGGAGCGTGGGGATCGCCCTGCCGAGGGTCGGTCCCTACCCGGGAAATCCCTTCCGCCTGTTCCATCATGTCCACCATCACGGTGATCTTCAGCCCCGGTTTATCGAGGAGCCGCCGCAGGATGGCCAGTTTGTGATCGCCGTAAAACGGATGGGCGATGAGGATGTCGTCGATCCCCGCCTCGGCCATGCAGAGGGCCCGCTCGATCGCTCCGACCTCGATGCCGCAGGCGCCGGCGGCAATCTGCATCTTGGCGATGTCCGGGCATTCGTGAATCTTTGTATGGGGCCTCAGCCTGACCCCCGCTTCTCGGGCGAGCCGCGACATCTCTGCGATGTTCGATTCCAGAACATCCATATACACAATGACCGCCGGGGTCTCGATGGCGGAAAGGGGCATCCGTTTTTCGTTCATGGTCTCCTCCTTAAAGGTTGGGATCACAGGGGCCACGGAACTTGCGGCGGACATGCCTCCGTGACAGACAAAGGCACGTTACTCTGCTGCACGGTTATAACGGACTATGAAGGTCTAATTCTGTCCGTGTCGCAGAGGATAGCATATCGCGAGGACGGCGATCGTAGATGTGCAGTAACGAGAATTCTCACCGCGCTTTTTGATGCGTCTGCAGCGAGCTGATAGCGAGATGTCGACTGAACTGTGATTGAGACTTGCCTTTTTCCGGAGTGACGCATATGATCGCCGATCAGAAGACAGCAAAGGATTTCACTGAGGTGTTCTCAAGTGGAGATTCACATTGCTCATGACAGGGTATTGATTCTGAAGTTCATCAATTGAGGAGGTTCTTACAGTGGATTTTCCAAACATGATTCGCCTGCGTCAGGCCTTTGACCGGACAATGGTTGCGGATATTCCCGGTGCGGTCCAGGCGGAATTGAAAAAGCTCGCCCTGGAACAACGGATCAGGCCGGGGCAGCGGATCGCCCTGACCGGCGGCAGCCGCGGCGTCGCCAACATCGCTCTGATTCTGAAGACCGTCGTGGACTATTTAAAATCCCTCGGGGCCAGGCCGTTTATTTTTCCCGCCATGGGAAGCCATGGCGGGGCTACGGCGGAGGGGCAGACCGCCATGCTGGCCCATTATCAAGTGACCGAGGCCTTCACCGGCGCTCCCGTTCTCTCCTCCATGGACGCGGTGGAGATCTCCAGGACCCAGGATGGGGTGCCGGTTTTTATCGACAAGAACGCCTTCGAGGCGGACGGGATCATCGTCATCAATCGGATCAAGCCCCACACCAAATTCAAGGCCCCCATCGAGAGCGGCCTGATGAAGATGATGGCCATCGGCATGGGCAAGCAAAAAGGCGCCGAATATTACCACAAGGCGGCGATCCAATACACCTTTCCCAGGATCATCGTCGATGCGGGCAGGGAAGTCCTGAAAAAGGCCCCCATTCTTTGCGGTCTGGGTCTCGTGGAAAACGGATACGATCAGACGGCGGTCATCGCCGCGCTTTCCCCGCAAGAACTGGAGGAGAGGGAGAAAGAACTGCTCGTCCTGGCCAAAAAGATGATGCCCCGTCTGCCCTTCAATGAAATCGACCTTCTGATCATCGATGAGATGGGAAAGGACATCAGCGGCACGGGCATCGATCCGAATGTCACCGGGCGAAATCGCGACATCCTCGGCGTCTTCCCCCACCCCGTGAACGCCAAGCGGCTCTTTGTGAGGGATTTAACCCCTTCCTCCGATGGAAACGCCAACGGCATCGGTTTTGCGGACGTGACCACCAAGAGGCTGGTGGACAAGATCGACCGTTTGTCCACGTACATGAACTGCATCACCGGCATCAGCCTCGAGAAAGCGGCGATCCCCATGCACTTTGAAACGGATCGGGAATGCATCGAGGTTGCCCTGGGGTCCGTCGGCCTGACCCCTCCGGAGAGGAGCCGTGTCGTCCGCATCAAAAACACGCTCCAGGTGGATGAGATGGAGGTTTCCGAGATCTATAAGGATGAAATCACCAACAGACCGGATCTTGAGATTCTTGAGGGTCCCCGTCCCATGTCTTTTGATGACCGGGGAAATCTCGTTCCCCTGCTTGTCCATGGCGCCGACCGCAAAGGGGACATCTAATCTCAGAGAGAACCGGTTTGGCCATGTTCCTGTGACCCAGCTCCTTTGTTCACCCGCTCCCTCATCGAGCGGAGCATGCTCTCGCAACCCTCGGTTTTTTACGTCAGACGAGAAGAACGGTAAAGGCGGCCAGAACGATCATCCCTATGACGGTCCCGTCGAGGCCGAGAAAGGGGATGAGGACGAGGCTTCCCAGGAGCGATCCCAGGCAGCCGCCGAGGAGGTCGGCCGCGTAGAGGGGGGCGATGACCTGCTTTTGATCCCGTATCCCGTAGAGGCTCGCATAGGCGAGGATTCCGGCGACAAGAAAGCCGGCGGCGGCAAGGAGCGCGGCCGGCGGTATAAGACCGCCCATCGGTATGAGACCGCCCGGAGATTCTCCGGTGACGTACCCTAAGGCCGCGATGCCGAGGATACCGAAGCCGGCGAGAAGGCCCACGCCCCACCAGCGCGACCGCTTATGCCGAACGCCCGTCCACCGGATCGCTTCATTCATGATCCAGGCGCCGACGGCGAGGCCGGCCATGAACATCATCAGGAGGAGCCCGATATCCTGGTAGAGAACGCCCTCCCTGGCCTGGTAGGCGAGGATAAGGACCGACTCGAAGACGAGTCCGAGAAATCCTCCCACGGTCACCAGCAGGGTGCGGCGCCAGGCAGGACGCAGGCGACCGACAAGAAACAGGAGCGGCAGGCCGAGGCCGATCAGCCACCAGAGAATCCCTGGACCGTTCGCCTCTTCCCCGAAGCCGGGGAGGTCCGTCAGCGCCAGCTTCGGGAAGAACCGGGCGAGCCAGATCATGACCGCGGAGGGGTAGCAGACCGGCCGGATGTCCGTGTTCATCGGGACTGCCGCCTTCTTCAGCCGTTTCTCCAGGTCGAAACGCCGGTCGTTTGTGAAGAGGTAACGGATATAAGGGGGAGAAACGAGACGGGTCTGGATCGCTCGCGTCCGGAGGCGTTCATTCAGAATATCCGCTGACCGGGGAAGGGGGCTACGGGAGGCCGTGATGACGGTGGTTGTTCCCGGCAGGACGAGGACTTCCGGAAAGACCGAGGCAAGGGCACTGTGGATGCTCGCCGTCCGGCGGATCCATTGCGGAGTCCAGAAATTTTCTGCGAGTAGGGAGCCGCAGCCCGATGACGCCGTCAGGAGTGAGGCGTGCGGCGCACTCGCGGAAGAATTCCTGCGTATAGAAGCGGTTGGTCTGGCCTGAGGAGGGTTCCGGCATGCCGATGAGGATCAGGTCGTAGGCGGGGCCGCTCTCTTTCAGGAAACGCCGCGGATCGGCTGTGATGAGGCGGACTGCGGGGTCGGAAAGGGAGTTCCGGATGGTGTCCGGCAGGCGGCTCCGGACCATCGTGATCAGGACGCGGTTCATCTCGATCGCGTCGATCCGCGCCGGCCGATGCCGGAGGAGCTCCCGCACCGTCCCGTCGAGCCCCCCGCCGAGGACGAGGATACGTTGCGGGTTAGCCTGCTGCAGGGCTGACAGATGGGCGAAGAGTTCCGTCTCCGTCCCTTCGGTTTCGAAGGAAAGGGAGTCGTCGGTGAAAACGGAGACCTGTCCGGCGTGGGTTTCGACCGTGATCCGCCCGTAGGGGGAGTCCCGGGTATCGAGGAGCCCGGGATGATTCCAGGCCGTCATCCGCCGGTCAAGGGGCGCGGCCTGCCAGAGGAGGATCGCCATCAAGGTCGCAAGGCCGGCGGCAATGCCGCGGCGACTGAAGGCTCCCCCTTCCGGAAAAGGAACAGGGCCGCTATCGCCGCGATGAGGCAGCAGGCGACGGCCAGCGGGAAATTCTGGATTCCCCACCGGAGGCAGAGGGTGGCCAGAAGTCCCCCGACCAAGGCGCCCACGCTTTCGATCCCATAGGCGCCGGCCAATGTCCGGCCTTTCCCGGCATAGAGCACGGCGGCGGTGCGGAACAGGAGGCCCGAGAGCAAACCGACCGGTGCGAGTGCGATGACCAGCGCCGCCATCTGACGGGGAAAGGGGAGGTAGGCGCCGGGGATGCCGCCGAGGACCAGGCGACTCGCCCGGAGGAAGACGACGCCGAGGGGCAGGAAAAGGGCGAAGAGAAGCAGCAGGGTCGCCGTCCGATCCGGGGAAGGGGAAGATCTACGGCGCACGGTGATCGTCCCCAGGGCGGTGAGGAGAAGCCAGACGCCCAGGGCGATCAGATAGATCAGCTCGACGCCGAAGAAGGCGACGTTGAGCTCCCTGAGAAGGACGATCTGCCCGATCAGCGAGACAAAGCCCGTCAGGAAGCAGCGAGACGACGGCGGCGATCATCGGGTATCCGCTTCACCGAAGACCAGCGCCTGGAACGTGGAAAACTGCGTCCCCTCACGCCAGGCAGAGGCGGACAGTCCCGCCTTCTGGCTGAGGTTATCCAGCATCTCGTCCCTTCCCCAGCCCTGTTCCGGGGCGACCTGGGGAAGGAACACCGCCGACCGTCCTCCCTTTTGGAGGAGGACGCCGTCCCGCCCGACGACGATGGCTTCGGGGCCGGAAACCGGTTTCATCGGCGTGAGGACGGAGATCTCGATCTCCAGGTCGGACAGCTCCTGGAGCAGTCACGGGGCGGAAGCGGGGATCCTCGAAGGCGGCCTGAAGGGCCATCGCACCGACGAGGGTGGCGAGCGGCCGGTCCGGGACCATCCGGCCGATGCAGCCGCGCAGATTCCCCCGTTTCTTGAGGGTCACGAAGACCCCGCGCGGTTCCAGCGCGGCGGGACTGAAGCCTCTGGGCAGGGGGACCATCTGCGTCGTCAGGTAGCCGGAGATCGTCTCCCGGGCGAAGGCAAGAAGGGCCTTCTTGTCGGTCGGGGAGAGGGTCTGGTCGGCGGCCGCCGGCATCTCCGACGCCGCTTTGTCCATTTCAAGACCGGCGGTAAAGACCACCGCCCCATAGCCGACAACGCGCTCCCGATCGCCGATGGGGACGTCACCCGAATTCGCGTAGCTCACGACCCTCCCGCCCTTCGCCCCGAGTGCCTTCGCGGCGGCCATCGCGGCCATGATCGGGGCCTCGCCGCAGGCGCAGGTGTCGAGACCTCTGATGCGGCGGGCCATCTGCGCCTGAATGGTGTTGTGAAGCGCCGCCGGATCGAGCGACGCGACGGCGGCGAGCGTTTTGCGGTCCACGATTTCTGCGTCCGCCGCCGAGGGATAGTGGGAGAGGTCTGAACTGGCCACGATGAGCGCCTTTTTCCCCTTCAACACCTTGGCCAGGGCGGCGCCGAAGCGGGTGTAGAGACCGACGTCCGCCATGCCGACGACCGCCGGGACGATTTTTGCCCGGGGGAAGAGGACCTGGATGAAGGGGATCTGGACCTCTATGGAATGCTCGCGGACGTGCGGGGCCTTGTCCGCCTTGCAGTCCGGACTGGCGGCGATGAGGGCCGCGACAATCTCCTCGTCCACCGGGACGGTCCCCAGGGGGGTCCGAAAACCGGCGCCCGGGTAGAGGGCGATCTTCCGGAGGTCCGGCGCCGTGTGGTTCGTTCCGAAGATGACGACCACCTCATAGGCCCCGCTGCGGACCTGGTTGTAGCCGTCGGCGCAGATCTGGCCGGAGTAGATGTAGCCGGCATGGGGGACGACGATGGCCAGCGGCGTTTGCGCCTGCGCCGGCGCGGCGCTCTTCATGAATTTTTCGATGGCGGCCTTCAGGACGGCCGCCGATTCCGGGTAGAATTTTCCGGCCACGACGGGGGGGCGGATCTCGCCTCCCTCCTTTCCCGCCTGGCAGGCCACGGCAAGCCCGAGGCTGACAACGACGAACGGCATACCCAGTTGTATGAAACTCATGACAGATCTCCTTTCAGGTCCAGACGCCGGAGATCTTCGCGCGGCAGAAGGCACAGAGGCCTTTTTTGACATGCATTTCCGCGATGAAGAATCCTGTGCGTTTGATCACCGCCTTCCCGCAGGAAGGGCAGTAGGTATGGTTTCCCGGATGGTCCGGGACGTTTCCCACATAGGCGTAATGCATTCCTCGGCCCATCGCCATTTCCCGGCTCCGCTCCAGCGTCGCGACCGGTGTGGGAGGCAGGTTCCGGAGCTGGTAGTCGGGATGGAAGCGGGTGAAATGGACGGGGACGTCGGGGCCGATCTCGCCCACGACCCAGTCGATCAGGCCGCGGAGCATCTTTTCGGAGTCGTTGAGCGTCGGGACGACGAGGTTGACGATCTCCAGATGGGTGCGGCTCCGCGCGATCTGCTTGATGCTCCTCAGCACGGGCTGGAGCTCGGCGCCGCAGACGTCGCGGTAGAAGGCCTCATCGTACCCCTTCAGGTCGATCTTGATCGCATCCAGCGTCTCGCAGAGCTCGGCGAGCGGCGCCTCGTTCATGATCCCGCAGCTGATCAGGACGGAGCGGAGTCCCTGCTTTTTCGCCTCGCGGGCGATGTCGGTCATATACTCCACAAAGACCGTCGGCTCGTTGTACGTAAAGGCGATGACCGACGCCTCACGGACACGGGAGGAACGGACGATCAGCGACGGGGGGGTCGGTGGGACCTGATAGTCTTCCGGGGAGGCCTGAGAGATTTCCCAGTTCTGGCAGAACTTGCACCGCAGCGGGCAGCCGGAGGTCGCCAGCGAAAAGGCCGAGGCGCCCGGGAGAAAATGGTAGAAGGGTTTCTTCTCGATCGGGTCGATATGGACGGTAATTGGACGGCCGTACACGAGGCTCTTCAGCTCGCCGTTGACGTTCATCCGGGCGCGGCAGCGGCCCCGGTCGCCCGCCTTGATGACGCAGCCCTGGGCGCACAGGAGACATTTGACGATCCCCGCCTCGTGACGCAACCTTCTTCCCGACAGCTTTTCCTGAGGGCCATGGCATTGGCGGCAGTCGGCGCCGGCGAGGGATACGGAGGTCCAGTAACGCGCCCTTGGGGCCGAACGGATCAGGGCGGTCTGCGGGTCGAGGGCGAAGAGGAGGCCGCTCTGATCGTCCGTGAGCAGGCGCTCCCAGAGGGGGGAGGAAAGGCACAACCCCGCCCCGCCGAGGATCGGGGCGATCCCGGCCATTGTCTTGAGGAAATCGCGTCGGGAGATCATGGCCTTTTCCTGGCTGTCCTTCCGAAAATCCTGTTCACGCTGCGGCCGGCTCCGCAATCCGGCGAAGCATTGTGGGGCAGGGCACGCCCCGAGACTCGGTCTTTTCATCTTACGGAGGGAAAGCTTGCGGTAGTATAAGAAGGTGTCCCGCAGGTGTCAATGGAAAAGGGTGAAGCCTCCATATCAGGCTGTTTTGGGAATCCTCGTATGAGTCTGCAACTTCTTAGCAGAATGACGCTTATTCGTAATAAATATAGAATCGCTACCTGTTTTACCAATTTACTTCACGTGCAATAAAATGCTTGACAATAAATATAAATTATGTTATCATATGACATAAATAGAACAACAGAAAGGAGATGTGCAAGATGAATAGTATATCAGTAATCATTGGTAAAAATGCAAAATACTCTATCGATTTGAAAGGTGAGTACCAATCAGAAGAATTTATTAACTTTTTTGAAGAACAGATTCAGATAATAAAGAAGATTATTCCTAGATCATCTACTAATGTAACTATAATGGCAGATAACACGACTTTTAAAAGAAACGTTTTGTTCGACCAGTTGGATATGATGGTAAAGGGGTTGGGTAGTGACATTGAGACGAAAGAAAATGACACGATGAGAACTTATACTTCAATAATAAAGTCAAAAAATAAACGAAGAGGTCTTGTGTGGCTACACCCCATTGGAAGCTCTCTTTTAATACATCTTCGGACGATGGACTATATTGACATTGATAAAAATGGGAAAATTGTCTATTCAAAACCTGGAAAAACCACATTCGGAAAATATCCCACGTTGAAGATAAATGACAAATCTGACCTTGAGAATTCGTTAAGAATAATTAAGCATGCATACGAATTATGAAAGGAGGGAATATGTGCGTAATATTCACTTATCAGCATATAGGGATAATTCTTACGATAATAGGAACAGTCTGTCTTGCTTTTTCTGTAAAAACAGAAACACAATATACAGGTGATAAATTTATGGAGGATTGCGTAGAGAGGGCAAGGAAGGATGGAAAATTCGTTCCAACGTATACCCATATTGATAAAAAAGCCTTTTACATAGGATTGGCTTGCGTGGGAATAGGATCTTTGATGCAGTGGTGATCTTCCCGACAGAAGATCAAATTTAAGGAAACACCATGAATAGCGTGATCGAGATCATCCAGACGGACATCACCACGCTGAAGGTGGATGCCATCGTCAATGCCGCCAACACCTCGCTACTTGGCGGGGGAGGAGTGGACGGGGCCATTCACCGGGCCGCCGGGCCGGAGCTCCTGGCCGAGTGCCGGACCTTGAACGGCTGCGAGACGGGCGACGCCAAAATCACCAAGGGGTACCGTCTCCCGGCAAAGCACGTGATCCACACCGTGGGTCCCATCTGGCATGGCGGGACACGGGGCGAGTCGGAGGTGCTGCGGAGCTGCTATCTGAACTCCTTCCGTCTGGCCCGCCTCAATGACGTGAAAAGCATCGCCTTTCCCGCCATCAGCTGCGGGGTGTACGGCTACCCCCTGCCGGAGGCTGCGCGCATCGCCCTTTCTGCGGCCCGCGACGAGGCGGCGGAAGGACATTTTGAGAGGATCCTCTTTGTCCTGTTTACCGCCGAAGCGTTGAGGGCATACCGAGAGGCAGCGGCGGATATGCATCTGTAATGAAGCCGCTTCTCCCACTCCCTGCGACTGCAAAACGTGCTTTTTGATGACATTCAGTGGAGGGGTACTGGGAGAGACGCTTTACTTCACCGCGCCGCTTTTCTTCAGGAGGGATGCAATCGACTCGGCCAGCCGGCGGTACCCCGCGGCGTTGGGATGGATAGGGTCGGACAGGAGGGTGCTATCGGACAAAATCGCGGTCAGGGCCTTCTCTTCGAGGGGAAGCCCCATTTCCACAGGCGATCTCCCGGTAAAGGGGTTCCGGTGACAGGGCGATGCCCAGCGACGGCACCGCGATGCGGACGGTCGGCTCCCTTTTCTGTAGCGATCTCCAGGTCAAGGGGCTCTGAAGACAGAGTGATGTCCAGCGACGGCACCGCGATGAGAACGACGGCGGCTCCCTTCTCCCGTGCCAGCCGGATCATGGCCCGCAGATTGGCGGCAGCCTGCCGCTTGTCGAGAAATCGAAGAAGGTCGTTGGCGCCGTGGCAGAGGATCAGGAGTGCCGGTTTTTCTCGCTTGAGCACCTCCGGCAGCCGTTCCAGCCCCTCTTCGGAAATCTCGCCCGGTATCCCCGCATTGACCACCCGCCTCCCGACCAGGCGCTCCAGAACCGCCGGATAACTTTCCGCGGGGTGCGGCCCCGGTTCCGAAGGTCAGGCTGTCGCCGAACGCCAGAATGACCGCATCTTTTGCAAGGAGGGGCAGTCCGGCTCCTGAAGCGCAGATCGGCAGACCGGTAACAGACGATGATCATCAGCAGCAGAAAAATCAGCGACTTTTTTCTTTTCGGGATCATCAGTGTCACCGGAGGATGAATAAAACGCCGCCCTGTCAAAGGAGGACTGTCACTTTTCGCGGGTTGCAGAATCCTCTTTATAGTGGAGGTCCTTCCATACGGCGAAGGCCGCCTTGATTGCCGCTATGGCGCCCTCGATGCCCATGTAGCCCGTATTGACAGTCAAGTCGTAGTAGGTGGGGTTTGTCCAGTCGGCGCCGAAATGCTGGCAGTGGAAGGCATTCCGATCCGCTTCCGTCTTGTAGACATAGCGCTCCGACGTCTCGAAGTCGGTATTCGAATCCCTCATGACGTTGCGGATACGGATCTCCCGGGGGGCGATGAGGCGAACGCGGAAGGTCTCTTCGGGGGGCAGTACGAATTGTCCCCCCCGGCCGATGATGATCGTGTTGCCCTGCTTGCCGATCGTACCGATGACTTTTGTGAGGTAGCGGAGGTATTCATCCGGCCAGATGTGGCGAGTCCGGAACATGGAATCGATCCAGAAGTCCCGCCGCCGGACTTCCTTTTCGTCCAGGGAGGCGATGACCTTCTCACTGATATCCGCCCGCTCTGAGACCTGTTGGATGATCCGGGAACCGATGAGATCCATTCCCAGGTCTTTGGCCAGGCGCCGGGCAATCTCGGTGCCGCCGCTTCCCGGATCCCTTGAGATGGTGATGCAGGGACGGGGATTGACCTGTCTCTGCTTCTGTTCGATCCTCAGGCGATGCCACTTGGTCATTTGCTCTTCAACGATATCACTCAAGGAACGGCTTTTCGCTTTCTGCATAAAGAACCTCCTTTCCGGGAATGAGGGCTGATGATCATCCAACTTCTTAAGAGATTCTCGCTCAAATTTCCCGTCCGGCCTGATCCCCCTCGTGGATCGCCTCCAGGAGACGCCGCGGGCTTTTGGCGTCCCCGACGATTCTGTAAGGGATACCGGATGCCTTCAGGGCGCCTTCCAGGCCATTGTCCGGCTTGGCCCCCATCGCCGTGACCACCAGGGCGGCCGGTATCTTTTTCTCCTCGTCTTCCTGCCGGTAGATTACGGCGTCCGCTTCAATCCGGATGACCGTCGCCCCGAGGACGATCCTGCCTCCCCCCTCTCTGATCCGCTTGTGAAGCCAGTAGCCGTGGGCCGTATGCCTTCCGACGGGGGCGGAGTTCAGCATCTCGACGAGGGTGACTTTGATACCGCCGGCGATGAGGAAGTCGGCCGTCTCCATGCCCACATAGCCGGCGCCGAGGACGACGGCTGGGCCGGCGGCTTGAACCTTTCCGACGAGGAGATCACGGGCGTCGACCACCTGGCGACCGTCGATACCCGGGATCTGCGGCGTCACGGGATAAGCACCGGCGGCGAGGACCACGGCGTCCGGCTTGTTCTCCTCCATCAACCTCTCCGCGGTCATTTCCCGGTCATAGTGGATGTTCACCCGGTATTTTTCCATCTGACGGATGGACCAGTCGACCCAGTCCAGATAACTCTTTTTGTGGGGCGGCCGGCTGGCCGACTGGACCTGTCCTCCCGGGACGGCTTCCTTTTCGAAGATCTCCACCTCATACCCCCGGCCGGCAGCGGCCAGGGCGGCGGATAGACCGGCCGGTCCCGCCCCGATCACCCAGAGCCTTTTTGCTCCCCCCACCGGGGTTGGCGTCCCCTTGTACTCCTTTCCGCATTCGGGATTGAAAGTACAGGTGGCCGATTTCATCTCGAAGGTGAGCCGTTCGATGCAGCCCTGGTTGCAGGCGACGCACCGGCGGATCTCTTCGAATCGGCCTGCCTCGGCCTTCCCGATGAAATCGGGGTCCGTCAGGTGCTGACGGCCGAAGCTGATCAGGTCGGCACTCCCTTCGGCAATGGCCTTCTCGGCCAGTTCGGGATCGTTGATCCTGCCCACGCCGATCACCGGGATATTCACGGTTTCCTTGATCGCACGGGCCCGGAAGAGATTGAATCCGGCTTCCGTATCCATCGAGGCGATGCTCAGACTCCCCGGTGTGGAGTAGACGCCCACGGAGACGTGGATCGCGTCGCCGCCGGCCGCGACGAGGCGGGGAGCGAGGCGTTTCATGAATTCAAGATCGTAGCCGCCTCTTATCAATTCGTCGGCAGAGACCCTGATGATCACAGGGAAGTCGGAACCGACCGCCTTCCGGACGGCTGTGACGGTTGAAAGGATGAAGCGAGACCGGTTCTCTTCGGAGCCGCCGTACTCGTCCGTCCTTTGATTGGAAAAGGGGGAGAGGAACTGGTTCAGGAGGTAGCCGTGGGCGCCATGGATCTCCACGGCGTCGAAACCCGCATTTTTCGCCCTTATCGCCGCCCGGGCGAAGGCGTCGATGACGAAGGCGATTCGTGCCGTACTCATCTCCTCGCAGGGCTGACCGAGAACGACGCTCGGAATGGGAGAGGGGGCTTCCGGTTTTCCCCCTGCCGCCGCTTCAAAAGTCTCCCTGCCCGCATGGTGGAGCTGGAGGGCGATCTTCCCCCCTTCACCGTGGATGGCCTCGGTGAGCCGCGTCAGTCCGGGGATGAACATGTCGCTCCAGGCCCCAATCTCGTTGAGGAAAGCCTTTCCGCGCGGGTCGACGGCGCAGACCTCGGTGATGATGAGCCCCGTGCCGCCCCTGGCCCGCCGGGCGAGATACTGAATCAAACGGTCGCCCACCGTGCCGTCGGCATTTCCATAACCCGTTCCCATGGGCGGCATGACCGCCCTGTTTTTCAGGGTCATGCTGTTGATCTGGATCGGCGAAAAAAGGTGTTCCAGTTTCATGGCTCCTCCCTGATCGACTATTTGACGTCATTTAAAATCTTTGTCAAGCTGAATGGGAAAAAGAAGAGGGGGGTATTAAAAAACAGCTGAGGTCATCGGAAAGGGCAAGGCGAATGACCGCCAGCCGGGGAAGTGCCCGAAGAGGGATAGGGTAGGAAAACTGAAGATTATCGGGGAATCACATCCCCTTGTCCAGGGTTCTCTTCAGAGCTCGGAAGCGCATCGCCCGTCTCACCCGCACCCGGCTCTCCGCTTTGGGCTCCCGGTTCTGTTTCGTCTTTTGATTGTTTGGCCTCTGCACGGCGGGCCGCCTTCTCTTTTTGTTTCTGTTGCCGGGCGATTTCCCTTTGCCGCTTCTCGAAGGTAAATTTTGTTCTTGCCATTGTTTACCACCCGTTGCCTTTCATGAGTTCTGCAATCACTGCGAAGAAAAAAAGAGGCACCCCGGCGCGATTCTCACACGCCGGGGTGCCTCATCGGTCATGACGTAAAACTACACGGGCTTTACGTTTTCTGCTGCCGGGCCTTTCTGGCCCTGCGCAACATCGAAACTGACGCGCTGGCCCTCGGCTAAAGTCTTGAAACCGCCGGCCTGAATGGCGCTGTAATGGACAAACAGATCCCCGCCGCCATCCTTCTCGATAAACCCGAAGCCCTTCTGCTCATTGAACCACTTCACTGTACCTTCTGACATCATTTGCATCCTCCTTTCTCAATATTTCTCAAAGTCGGATGAACACGATGACAGAAAGAAAAAAACCGCCAGACTCTTTAAGAGCATAGCGGCCGCCTTTGCACTTCAAAATGTCTATATCCAACTCTTGTGACACCCTGCCCGACCCTGCCGGGAAAAGGGTACGCGCACTCTATACCCGAGGCAATAGATGAAAGTCAAGAATTATTTTGATATATTTTTGACTAATCCTCATATCGGGTGTATGAGAAAACGATTTTTGCTTTCTGCTCCACACGGTATTTCCGCGATAATAGACAAGGTACATCACGGTAACGCACCGTATTGTGCCACTCACGATCATCGTATGTCTCAAGTGCATGACCGTCTGTCCGGCAGGAGCGTCCAAAGAGGTGGATGAATGAAAGACAAAACAAAGACAAAAGGGCAGCTGTTGGAAGAGGTCTCGACCCTGCGCAGCGAGCTGTCTGATCTAAAGAGACGCGAATCTGAGCGGAAACAGGCGGAGGAAGCCGCTCAACAGGCCGGGTCGCTCTTGACTTCCATCCTGGAATCCACTGCCGACGGGATTCTTGTTGTCGATACTAACGGGAAAGTGATTATAAGCAATAAAAAATTCCTCTCCCTGTGGCGCATTCCGGAATCGCTTGCGGCAAAGCAGGATGACAAACTATTGCTGGATCATGTGCTGAGTCAGCTCAAGGATCCGGGAGGTTTTATTGAACAGGTGAGGCAACTGTATTCTCAACCGGAAGCGGATAGTTTTGACGTTCTGGAATTCAAGGATGGTCGTGTCTTTGAGCGATTTTCTCAACCGCAGAGATTGGGAAACGACATCACCGGCAGGGTGTGGAGCTTCCGTGATGTAACAGATCGTATACGGGCGGAGGAGGAGCAACGCCGGAACCGGGAATCAGCCGAGCGACTGGCTGAAGAGATGGCCGTCATCGCCGAAATCGGGCGGCATGATCGGCTCCACTCTGAACATCGACGAGGTGTATGAACGCTTCGCCGAGGAGGTACGTAAAATCATCCCCTTTGACCGCATTGTCATCACGACCATTAACGCGGAAATGAATAGGGCGACCAATGACTACATAGCGGGAGTAGGGATTGCAGATCGGAAAGCCGGGGCAAGCTACCCTCTCGAAGGTTCAAGCAATTTCGAAGTGCTGCGCACAAAGTCGAGTCTCCTCATCCAGACGGAAGACTTCGATGAATATAAAGACCGTTTCCCCAGGTTAGTGTCCACATTTCAGGCCGGGTTTCGGTCGATCATGAATGTTCCCCTATTTTCAAAAGGAGAGATCATCGGGGCATTGCTTTTGAGATCCTTTAAACCGCATGCCTATACGGATAAGGATGTAAGACTGGTTGAACGGGTGGGCAATCAGATTGCCGGGGCGATTGTCAACGCGCAGCTTTTTACCGAACTCAAGAAGACGGAAATGTCGCTGCGGGAGAGCGAGGGTCGGTTCCGCGCCCTGGTCGAGCAGGCGGCGGTGGGTGTGGCCGAGATCGATATGGCCACGGGCCGTTTCCTCACGGTGAACCGTCGCCTTTGCGAGATGGTCGGCAGGACAGAGGAGGAGATGCTGGCCACCACCTTCCTGGCGATCACGCATCCGGAGGATCTCCATCTGCATGAGGAGAAAACGGCGCTGCTGCTGGCCGGGAAGATCGGACACTACAGCCTGGAGAAGCGCTACCTCCGGAAGGACGGGGCGATCCTCTGGGTGAATATCACGGTATCGCCGCTCTGGAAGCCGGGGGAAAACCCGGGCGCAACATGATCGTGGTTGAGGACATCACCGAACGAAAACGGGTGCAGGAAGAAAACGAGCGCCGTTCCAGACAGCTGGCCGCGCTGCATCGAGACGAGGGTCGACCTCATGGCCGAGCTGAATCTTAACACACTGCTCCAATCTATCACCGAGCGGGCTTTGAGCCTGATCGGCGGTACAATCCTGCAATTGCTATCTCTACAATCCGGAATCGGACCTGATAGAAAGGGTTGCGATTGCCGGACAGGGACTGGTGCTCGGCGGAAAAACACGTCAACGAGGGGAGGGCGCTGTCGGTCAGGTCTGGGCGACAGGCAGATCCGTTGTTCGTCAATGACTATCACTCCTGGCCGGGGCGAAAAACGGAGTATGATTCTTTTCCATCCCGAGCGTTGATGACGGTGCCGATTCGCTGGGGTGAAGAATTCCTTGGCGTTCTCAATATGTTGGCATATCTACCGCACAGATACACGGAGACGGATATGGATATGCTCAGCATGTTTGCCGCGCAGGCCGCGATCGCCATCCGCAACGCGCGGTTCTATAGCAAAATCGAACAGATTTCCGTGACCGACGAACTGACGGCCCTGTTCAACCGGCGCGGATTTTTCCAGCTCGGTGAACGTGAATTCGAACGCGCATTGCGTTTTGGGCGGCCCCTTGCGGTGCTGATGCTCGATATCGACCACTTCAAAAGGGTCAACGACACTTACGGCCATCCCGTCGGCGATCAGGTTCTGCGGGCGCTGGCCGATTGCGTCCGCCAGAACACACGCGGGATTGATGTCGCGGGACGTTATGGCGGCGAGGAGTTCACCCTCCTGTTGCCGGAAACGGATCTTCCCGTTGCGATCCAGATTGCCGAACGCCTCCGCCAATCCATTGCCGACCTCTCTATCCCGATTTGCCGGGGAAAAGGCGATACACCGCCGGTCCACATCCGGATCAAGGTGAGCATCGGTGTCGCCTTTATGCAGCCGGACATTCCAAATCTGTCAGTCTTGATTGACCTCGCTGATCAGGCCCTTTACCGCGCGAAGGATTCGGGGCGGAATCGTGTCTGTCGTTTGGGAGGGGTAAGAGAATCTCATTCACTCTTCTTTTCTTACGGAAACGAAAATCTTGTAGAGCAGCGTGATCATCAGCAGCCCCAAGGCCCAGACGCCGATCGTGATGGCCAGCTCCGGACCCGTTGGGGTGTAATCGGTGATCGTCTCCAGAGGGGAGGGGACGAAACCGGTGATCACCAGCCCCAGTCCTTTTTCGATCCAGAGAGACACAAACACGCCGATACAGGCCAAGGCCAGAAGGGATTCGTTCTTCCGCATTCGGGGGACGATCAGCAGGGCGAGGGAGACAAAGGCGGTGAGCGCCGACAGGGTCATCCAGCGGGCAATCGTGTGGTGGCCGTCCAGCCCCGCGAAAAGATAGGTCAGGTGATGCATGTGTCCCGGGATCTGGCTGTAGAAGACGGTGAAGAGCTCCACCAGGACAAAGAAGATGCTCGTCGCCAGGGCATAGGTCACGATCTTGGCCAGGGTCTGAATCGCCTTTTCCCCGGCGTCAAACCGGCCGAACCGCCTCAGGATCAGACAGAGCAGGATCAGCAGGGCCGGTCCGGAGGCAAAGGCCGAGGCGAGAAAGCGGGGCGCCATGATCGCCGTGAGCCAGAAGCCCCTTCCCGGCAGACCCGAGTAGATGAAGGCCGTGACGGTATGGATGCTGACGGCCCAGGGGATGGAGAGGATAATCAGGGGCTTCACCCAGGCCGGCGGCGGAACGCCTTTCTTGTCGCTCTCGAGGACCGTCCAGCCGGTGACGATGTTCAATAAAAGATAACCGTTCAGGACGATCACGTCCCAGAACAGAACGGATCTCGGAGAAGGATAGAGAAGGAGATTGACGGCCCGGTCGGGCCGGCCCAGATCGACGAAGACGAAAGTGACGCACATCGTCACGGCGGAGACGGCCAGAAATTCCCCGAGGATGGTGATCTTCCCGAATGCCTTGAAGTCGTGGAGATAGTAAGGCAGGACCAGCATCACCGCCGATGCCGCAATCCCGACCAGGAAGGTGAACTGGGCGATATAGAGCCCCCACGAGATGTCCCGGCTCATCCCGGTGATCCCCAGACCGTAATCGAGCTGCCTTAGGTAGAAGAAAAAACCGACAGCCACCAGCAGCAGCAGAAATGCCACCCAGATTCCGTATCCGCGACTTCCTTTCAGGGCTTTTTCGAGCACGGCAGCCTCACAAAATATAATAGACCTGCGGTCCTGTTCCCAGTTCCGGTCTTCGCCGGAGAGACAGGCCTTTGTCAAGAATGAGCCGGACATCCGAACGGGGATCTTCCAGATCGCCGAACGCCAGGGCCTTGTCCTTGCAGGCGATGACACAGGCGGGAAGGATCCCCCGGGCGAGCCTCTCCTCGCAGAAATTGCATTTTTCCACCACGCCCTTGGTCCGCGTCGGAAAAGCCGGATTGATCTTGCCGATGAAGGGCCGGGGATCGCGGTAGTTCATGCTTCTGGACCCGTAGGGGCAGGCGGCCATGCAGAACCGGCACCCGATGCAGCGGTGGTAGTCCATCATCACGATCCCGTCCGGCCTCTTGAAGGTCGCCTGCGTCGGACAGACCCGCACGCAGGGCGGGTTCTCGCAGTGGTTGCAGAGAACCGGGACGGGGAGCTTCAGGATCGATTCCGGCAGGCGGGGATGGGCCTCGGCGGGAAAGACATGCCCGAGCTCTTTCGAGGCCGATCCAGTGGACGTCATCCTTGGGGTTTTTGAAATCGGGCACATTGTGCTCCAGATGGCAGGCGGTGATGCAATCCGTGCAACCGGGTCGGCATTTTCTCGGTTCGACCGTCATCGCCCAGCGTTTTGCCTTCAGCGCCGGAAGAGGTCCCGGAGCCGCCGGGGATACGCTGCCTGCCGCCGGGGTTCCGGCTTGGGCCGAGGCGAGTGAAGGCAGCGAGGGGAAGAACCAGGCCGACGGCCGAAAATCCCGCTATCTTGATGAATTCTCTTCGAGTGGGCGCCATCACCGGACCTCCTCGGGTATGATATGACAACTCCAGCAGGCGGGTTTGGCCCCGGAATAATCGTGGCATCGGTCGCAGAACTGTTTCTTGTTGCTGTGACATTCCAGGCAGGTCCCGGTGAGAGAGATGGGATGGACCCGCCCGTCCGCCGCCCTGTAGGTCCGCTTCCCTTCCCGGACGACGTCGTCCCGCCAGGCGGCAAGGAGTTTCATGTGGTTGGCTCTCATGTAGGTCGTCGACTCGACGCAGCGTTTTTCCTTGAGCCGCTGGATGGCGGGCGTATCGAGCTTCAGGTCGGGCGGGGGAACGGCCTTGCCTCTGCCGTACCAGAACGGGAAGGTGGCCACGATCAAGAAGACCACGATCCCGGCGATGATCATTCCCCGGTTATAGAGTTTCATCGACTACTGCTTCTTTCCTTCCAGCGGTTCTCCGCGCAGGTCCGTCGTCCTCTCTCCTTTTTCCCCCTTCATGACCAGGGCGTTGGCCAGCAGTTCGTGGACGCCCATGACACGTCACTCCCGGCACCCAGTAGTCCATGAGCGAGGTCAGGGCTGCCCGGTCGATGGCGCACATGCAGGCCAGGCGGTTCACGCCGTGCTTTTCCTTCACCTGCTTGACGGCCATGGCCCGGGGCATCCCCCCGCGCATCCGCATCTCTTCGTTTTCTTCGTTTCCGAGCCCCGCCCCGCTGCCGCAGCAGAGGGTCTTCTCCCGGATCGTGTCCTCGGCCATCTCGTGAAAATGGTTGCAGACCTGGTTGATGATGTAACGAGGCTCTTCGAAGAGTCCCATGGCCCGGGCGGGATTGCAGGAATCGTGGAAGGTGACCCGGTAGGCGTCGTTCCGGGACGGATCGAGCTTCAGTTTCCCGTTCCGGATCAGATCGGCGGTGAATTCGGCGATATGCACCATCTTCGTCGACCGGGCGTTTTCGAACCGCGTCCCGGTGATCGGCGACACCGGCTCTTCGAGAAAATCGGCGGGGCCGTTCATCGTGTCCATGTACTGGTGGATGACCCGCCACATATGGCCGCACTCGCCCCCGAGGATCCATTTGACCCCGAGGCGCTTCGCCTCCGCGTAGATCTTGGCGTTGAGCCGCTTGATCATCTCGTGGGAGGTGAACAGGCCGAAGTTCCCCCCTCGGAGGCGTAGGTGCTGAAGGTAAAGTCCAGCCCGATCTCGTGGAGAAGCATCAGATAGCCCATGCAGGTGTAGGTCCCCGGATCGGCGAAGTAGTCGCCCGAGGGGATAACGAAGAGGATCTCCGCCCCTTTCCTGTTGAGGGGGACCTCGACGTGCACCCCGGTGCGGTCCGCCACGTCGTCGGCCAGGAATTCGAGCATGTCCTTGACGCCGCCGGGCTGGATGCCGAGGTGGTTTCCCGTCCGGAAGCAGTTCGCCGCCGGTTCGGTGACCCAGTTGATGTTGCAGCCGACGAGGTTGAGGAGCTCCCGGCCCATCATCGTGATCTCCGCCTGGTCGATCCCGTAGGGGCAGAAGACGGAACAGCGGCGGCACTCCGTGCACTGGTAGAAGTAGTAGAACCACTCCTTGAGGACGTCGATCGTCAGGTCGCGGGCGCCCGCGAGCCTGCCGAAGCGCTTTCCCGATGCGGTGAAATAGCGCCGGTAGACGGAACGCAGGAGCTCCGCCCGCAGGACCGGCATGTTCTTCGGGTCCCCGGAGCCGATGTAGAAGTGGCATTTGTCCGCGCAGGCGCCGCACCGGACGCAGAGATCCATGAAGAGGCGGAACGACCGGTACTTTTCCAGGCGCTCCCGCATCCCCTCCAGGATGATCGACTTGCCAGTTCTCCGGCAGCTTCCAGTCCTCGTCGGAGGGCTGCCAGGCCCGTGGGTTCGGAAGGCCCAGGGCGGTCAGGCTCTTGGCGGTGCCGCTGTAGCTCCAGGTCCCGGGCCGGAAGACGGTGGGGGTCTCCATCCAGGGCGTCTCCGGCGGTTCGTACCGGATCGCGATCAGTTCGTCGGGTTTGGGTGTCTTGGCAGAGGCCATCGCTACTCCTTCTCCAGAGGCAGTCCCGCCAGCTTCATCTTCTCCCGGAACTCGTCCTCGTATTCCTCATAGGTGTGGACCTTGACCGGGGCGTTCCAGGGGTTGAGATGCCGATTCATGCGGTTGTCGTTGGCGAGGTTTCGCGTCGGGCTCAGGAAGATCCCCCCCATGTGCATCAGCTTGCTGAAGGGAAACCAGACCATCAGCGTAAAAACGAAGCACAGATGAATGTAGAAGACCGTACCGACCCCCTTGGGGACGGCGGGGCGAAAAGGTGACCCATCCCAGGGCCAGGTTCTTCACCTGGAGCAGATCGGCGGGGAAGAAGTGCCTCATCAGGAGGCCCGTGGTCACGATGCCCAGGAGCAGCAGGAGCGCGAAGTAATCGGTGACCAGGGAGATGTAGCGCAGCTGCGGGACGACCATCCGGCGGAGAAACAGAAACGTCAGCCCCGCAAGGATGGCGGCGTCGCTCAGATAGAGGGTCGGGACGCCGATCTCGAAGAATCCGTCGATAGCCGAGAGGCCGTTGATCCAGGGGGCGATCGGCTCGATGAAGAAACGCAGGTGCCGAAGCACGATGATCAGCAGCGACCAGTGAAAGAGAAGCCCGAAAAACCAGAGCCATTTGGCGCTGCCGTAGACGGGCCGTTTCCCCACGATCGCCACGTCGGTGTTCCGGAAGAGCGACCGGAACAGGAAGATCTCCAGGGCCATCCGCCCGATCACGCCCCAAAGGTGGAGGGGCTCTCCAGAGGGTTGGTTCTTGATCCAGGGAAGGGAGGTCTGCTGGCCGCAGGTGGTCGTGATGCGGAAGGGAACGGGGGCCTTGGCCCATTTGACGATGCGATAGATAAATCCGGCAATGAAGACCGCAAAGGCGGCATAGGGGAGGATCGACCGTCAGCAGAAAGGAAAGGGTGGCGCTGAAGGCAATCCCCAGGGCCGACAGGGTCAGGATCAGGATGGCGATAAGCGATATCAAAAGGTTCATGATGCCTGTTCTTCTCTCATGATTTCCACGACGGCTCATCGCCGAATCGGATGATCGGTTTTTTCATGTCGGCCATGGCATTGACGATCAATTCGACCAGGCCGCCGTAATAGAGACGGCTGCGCTCCTCCGCGTGATAGTAGTTGATGATGTCCCGGATGGCGCCTTTGCAGTTCGAGCAGGGGGCGCAGACATATTTCGGGATCTCCCGGGGTTCATCCTGGAAGGCATTGAGGATCTGCAGGAACTTCTTGCGGGAGCTGACCAGGTTTCGCCATTCGGCAAAATTGTATCCCGACATGATGGCAAAACCGGAACCGCCGCCGCAGCAGTAGTTCTCCACGCCGTGAGGCGTCATTTCCCGGAATCGCGGGGCGATCTTTCTGAGGATGCGCCGCTGGGGCTCGACGATGCCCATGGCCCGCACCACGTTGCAGGGATCGTGCAGGGTGACGGGAAAATCGTTCCTGCGGGGATCGAACTGCAATTTTCCGCTCAGGACGATCTCCTCCAGCGTGACCATGGCCGATTCCCGCGGGACATTGAGATCTCCCGTCAACAGGCGGTCGGCGATGACGGTCAGCGCTTTATGCGCATGCCCGCATTCGCCGATGACGATCTTTTTGACCTTCAGCCTCCGGGCGATGTCGGCATGCTTGACGGCGACGCGTGAAAATTGCACATCGTCATACCACAAACCGTAGTTGACCGCATCGTAACCGGCCGCTTCCGAAGACAGGGTCCAGGAAAGACCGGCCGCCTGAAAAATGATGGCAAAGGCCCCGACGTTTTCCGGCCAGGCGAGCATCTCGCCCGCGTTGTGGAGCAGCAGGATATCCGCGCCTTCCACATCCCAGGGGATCTCGACCTTGTAGCCCGTGATCTCTTCCATCTCTTCCTGGATGAACTCGACGCTGTCCTTTGCGGCCAGCGGGTTCATGCCGGTGGAAGAGCCGACCCGAAGATGCTGAACGGTGCCCTTTTCGTGGAGTCTCCTTGGGGGCGATCCCCATCTCCTGGGAGAAGAGCTTGCGGATCTCGTGATTGATCAGCCCGTTGTCCACGCCGATCGGGCAGACCGTGGCGCAGCGCCGGCAGAGCGTGCAGCGATAGGACAGTTCGGCCAGACGCGCGATCGTCGTCCAGTTCAGATCGATGTCGCCGGTCAGCTTGGCGGTGATTTTTCCGCCCGGCTTGAGATACTTGTTGTAAATCCGGCGCAGGACCTCGGCGCGGAACATGGGCCGGTGGATATCCTTTCCGCCGCTCATCTCATAGACGGGACAGGCGTTGGAACAGGTCTGGCATTTGGCGCAGTGTTCCATCGAGAGCATCAGGGGCTGCAGAAAGGTCCAGTTGTTCTCCTTTTCAAAGAGTTTTTTCAGGCCGGAGAGAAACCGGCGGACCAGTTCCTCCTCTTCTTCCTTGCTCGCAGGCTTGGGGATGCCGATGGCCACCGTGTCGTCCAGTGAGGTCTCGATGTTCTTGACCTTTTCCGGGTTCAGGGGGGGAATGGTCACCTGATTGAAATCCTCATAGGGAGCGGGCAACGGCGAAAGCTCGCCCGGTTCGATGTGACACAGGCAGTCGGACGGCTTGGCCATGTCGGAGGGTTTCAGGGTCTTGTTCATTTCATCTCCTTGGGCGCCGAAGACGCGATGTCGACGCCAGGATTTCCGTCCGTCCGCTTCAACATGCTTTGCCTTCCAGGTCGGTTTGAGTTCCAGGTTCTCCATGATGGCGGCTTCGATCGTCCCGCCCCGCCGGTTCGGGGCGTCGTCCCATTTGACATTGTGATAGAGGAAATACTTCATGAACATATGGGACATATGGGTCAGCGGGATATAGGCGACCAGAAGCGAGGCCGACACGATGGCCAGCTCCCCCGGAGATGCTTTGACCCGGAGCATAGCCGTTCAGCGGAAGCTCCGCCGGTCAGCAGGCCGAAGACATAGGCCTTCGCACCCTCCAGCAGCGGATCGGCAAACAGGGAGGTGACAAGGGCGGAAAGGAAGAAAAGCAGGATGAACAGGATATTGAAATAATCGGCAAAAGAGGAATAATTCCGCAAGTTCCGGATCGGCCAACCGTTTGTAGAGAAGCCCCAGGCTGCCGATGATCCCCAGGATCAGACCGGTCCATCCCGTGATAACGATCAGGCCGTCCAGAAGGGATTTGACGGCGCCGCCCGAGGCGGCAGGGTAATCGCTCCACAGGACGACAAGGGCGTGAAGAAGCAGCAAGCCGAAGGTGGCGATCATCAGATACAGTCCGAAATGAAAGGGGAAGGAGACCCACCAGAGGCTCCTGTTTTCTTTCCACAACCCCCGGAGGAACAGGATTTCCGGCACCATGTATGTCAATTCATTGAACAGGGATCTTTCCTGTTTCTTTTCCCACCAGTTCGATCTCCTCCAGATAGGAGCCGCCATAGGCCGCCTTGGCGGTCGTTTCATGCTGGACGGGGTAGATCTCCCAGCGGACATGGACGGGAAGGGTGATTTGCCGGTAAACGAGATACGCGGTCGCCAGGATGAACACAGCAATGCACAGATAAGACAACAGATAGAATCCCATGACAACGTTTCCTTACTTGAGTAAGTGAACGGACAAGGTCCAGTATCTCTTCCTGGTAGATGGGTTTCGAAACAAACCCCTCCGGGGCCGGTACCTGATGACGGGAAGAGATGAAATGTCTTCAAGTCCTCGGAGACCCCGGTGACAATGATAATCGGGATATGTTTCCACCGGTCGTCCGTTTTGATCTCGCGAAAAAACTTGATCCCTGATTTCTCCGGCATGGAGATATCCAGCGTAATCAGGTCCGGAGATCCTGCCTGTATCTTTTGCATCGCCTCCTCCCCATCCTTTGCCTGGATCGGTTTCGATATCCTTGATCCCCGAGCAGCGTGGAAAGGTAGGTCCGAATATCCTGCTCGTCATCCACAATCAAAATCCTTTTCGGGCCGGCCATAAATCCCTCCTTGATCACACCTTGGGCGCCTCGGTCTCCGAGGCCGGAGGCTTCCGCGGAAGTTTCACGATCATGCGGGTGCCTTTGTTCAGCTCCGATTCAATTTTTATCTCTCCGCCATGGGCTTGGGCGATTTTGTTGGAGATAAAAAGACCCAGCCCCGTTCCGCTTCCCCTTTTCGAAGAGAAGAAGAGGGTGAAGGCCCGTTCCCGGGTTTCCTGATCCATGCCGATGCCGTTGTCCGTCCACGTCAAATTCGATATACTCCGGGTAGCCCTTCAATCCTATGCGTACCTCATGGGCGGTTTTCTTCTTGTCCACCCGGCAGGCATCGATGGCGTTTTCAACGAGGTTGATAAGTAAGGTTCGAACCGCCTTGGGATCCACATCAAATTCACCGGCCTTGTCGATCCACCTCGCACTTGAAGTCGATCCCCAGTTCCGCTGCTTTTCCCCGCATCACTTCACAGACTTCTTCCGCCAGCGCCGGAGCGGAGGTATTTTCCAATTCCGGCACCCGGTCCTTGGCATAATAGAGCAGATCCAGCACCATTCTCCGAATCCGGGTGATATTTCGCTCCACCATCTTCCATCCCTGTTCGAAACGCGCCCGATCGTTTTTGGCAAGTCCCGTGTTGACCAGGTACACCCCGCCGTCGAGACTTGTCAGGAGCCCTTTGATCCCATGGGAGATCGAACTGATGATCAGCCCCAGAGAGGTCAATTGTGACTGGAGCTGGCGAATCTGGGTGATGTTGGTGCTCATTTCGATGACGTTCTTGATCTGTCCTTCCGTATCGCGCACGGGGGCCGTATACACCAGGACGTTGACCTGTTCCCCTTTCGGGGACGTCATCACTTCCTCCGTCTGGTGGACTTGGCCGTCTTCAAAGGTCTGTTTCACGATGCAGGGAACGCAAGCCTCCGTCCGGTGCATGTAAATCTGGTGGCATTTATCTCCCGGCGAAGCCCCGAAATCCTCCCGAAGCCGCCGATTCGCATCGACGATCCGCAGGTCGGAATTCTGAATGGAGATGTAGCAGGGCACCTCTTCAAATAGCTTTCGGTATCGTTCCCGGCTGTTCCGCAATTGATCCTGCAGGAGCTTGAGTTCGCTGATATCCGTCGCCATTTTCATCACATGGGTGATTTCACCGGCCTCGTTGGTGATGGGCGTGGTGTTGATGAGCAGGAAGATTTCATGCCCCATGTTGTTGATGAATTTCTCTTCCACCTCGTGACGCAACCCGTCCCGGAAGGTGCGCTCCGTCGGACAATGTTCACAGCGCTCCGACCGGTGCTGATTGACCTGAAAGCAATACCGCCCTTCGAAATCTCCGAAATCCTCTCGAAATCGGCTGTTTGCCTCGACGATCCGAAGATCCCGATCCAGGATCGTCAGGTAGGCCGGCATCAATTCGAAATAGACCTTATAGGGGTTGTCGGTCATTGGCTTCCTTTGTCATCTTTGTACTTACGCGTGCCCGTGAGGATGTTTCAGTTCAAGGATCATCCGGACATTCGTCAACAGCGATTCTTCATTGACCGGTTTATCCAGATATCCTTCCGGAGGGGCGACGGGACGCTCGTAAATGAGCCGCCGCAACTCCGGTTTTCCGGTGATGATGCAGACCTTTGTGGAGGCGATCTCCGGATTGTTCCGGATCTCCTCGAATACGTATCCCCCATTTTTCCCCGGCATGGACAGGTCGAGCGTCACCAGATCCGGTTTTTCCCGGATGGTCAAGGCCAGCGCCTGCTCGCCGTCGGCCGCCTGAAAGACCGTTGCTCCCTGATCTTCCAGGACCGCGGCGAGGAAGGTCAGGATATCCGGTTCGTCGTCCACGACGAGGATCTTGAATCCCTGCAGCGGCAGAGCCGACCGCCGGGATCGCCACTTCAACCGGAACAACGACTTTTTCCGGGATCACCAGTGGCGTTGGCCGTCGAGGTTGACCAGTTGCGTCACCTTCATGCCCAGCTTGTAATGCCGGATCACGTCGGTCAGGCCGTCCACGCAATTGTGGCAGGAAGTGACCACCGTTTTCGCGCCCGTGGCCTTGAGCTGGTCCGCCTTGATCTTGGCCGATTTCAGGCGTTGAGGCGTATATTCCGACATGGACATCGCCCCACCCCCGCCGGTGCAGCAGAAATTCTCCGCACGGTTCGGATACATCTCGCGGAAATCGGGCACCAGAAGGTTCAGCAGTTCCCGCGGTTCCTCGTAGAATCCGCAGCTTCGGGCATTGTTGCAGGAATCGTGGAACGTTACCACCTCCTTGTTTCTTGCCTTATCCACCCGAATCCGGCCTTCTCTGATGTAACGAAGCATCGTCAGAACCGAGCTTTCGATGACAAAGGGCACCCCGTTTCCCGACCAGTTCGGCCCTTCACACCGGGTCGAGCGGTATCCATGCCCGCATTCGGATAACACCAGCGTCTTCCCCCGCAGTTCAATGACTTTGTCGTAGACCCGCTGCGCTACCGCCCCGCCCAGCTCATCGTCCCCGGAGAAGAGGCCGAAATTGGTCATGTCCCATCCCTCGCTGGGCATGGTCCAATTCTCTCCCGCAAGATAGAAGATGCGGGCCGCATCGGAGATCGTCCGGGGATCGTATTTCACCTCCCGGGGATTGATGGCATAAACGATATCGGCATCCATCTTGTCGATGGGAATCCGGGCCGCGGGATCTTTGAACTCATTTTCCAATTCGTCGGACAGCCATTCGAGGGTTTCCACGTAGTCCTGCGGCAGAACCCCCATCTGGTTTCCCACCTCCCACTGGTCTTTGCTGACGATGGCTACGCCCTCCGGCATGACTCCCACGGAAACGAGCAAGCCCCTGGCCATCCGGTTGAGCGTCGCAAAATCCACTCCCATGGGGCAATTCAAGGAACATCTCCGGCAGTTGGTACATTTTCCGAAAACGATGTCCTTGAGTTTTTCCAGATCCTCATCGGTGCGGATGTCCTCGGCGTGAACCCACCAAGGGAAAATCTTTCCCGTCCAGTCAAAGTTGCGCTTGAAAATCTTACGAATCTGATCCGCCTTATAAGCCGGCGCATAGGTGGGATCGTCGGGATTGGCCAGGACGTAATGACAGGAATCCGTGCACATGCCGCAATGAACGCAGCCAACCAAAGAACCCACCATCTGGCGGGTCAGCTTCTTGCCCATCCTCTCAACAACCGTATTGGCTTTATGGGATCTTGCGTTTCGGGCCATTCGTTACTCCTAAGGCGATTTTATTCTTCCTGAGTTGGGTCGTTTTCAGCTGCGGAGTCACCCGCTTGATCGGATAGACGCCGCGGTAGCCCATCGTTCTCCCGAAATAGAAGCGGGTAAACGGATAATAGAGATAGTGGGAGATTTTACTGAAAGGCACATAGACCAAAAAGAAGGCGGTCATGATGAAATAGACCATCAGCGGACCTTCTCCCAAATCCGGGCGGTTCGGGGCCGCAAAGATGGAAACGAAACACCAGACCGTAAGCAGGCCCAGGGAAAAGTAAGTCATCCGGCGTGCTGATCAGGCGCATCGCCGGATTACTGAGACGGCGGTACATTCGGTAGCAACCGATAAGCGAAGGCCGCTGCAAACAGGATCTGAAGAAGGCGGACAACGATCATGGGTTTCATCAGACCGGGCGCGTACGGAATGACGAACGACATCGTGATATTGGCGGCCACGGCCAGATGGAAGACCACGAATTGAAGATAGAAAAAAGACATGCGCCGGGTGCTCTCCATGGACCAGGGCATGGCGATATTCGCCCAGGAATAGACAATCCCCTTGAACGAAGAGGCATCCCTGCTCTCGGAAGGCGCCTGCCTGTCCCGGGATGCCTTGTATTTTAAAAGCCAACGGATGCGGAAAATATAGACCATGGCCATGAAACCCATGGCCATCAACTGCAACTCATCGGAAACAAAACGAAGGGATTCGCTCATCCTATCCTCTCATCGTTTGCAGATAGTTCTTGGAAAACCTTCAACTCCCGCGGAGTCCCGAAGACAGAAAACAACCTCCTGAGGTTCAACCGCTTTTTCCAGAGACCTCCCTTACCGCTCCCATGGTGACGCGGGCGCAGACCTCCAGCGGAATCCCATAGAATCCCGCTCCCATGGCGGGAAAGACGATTTTCTGCAGTCCATGCTCTTCTGCCTTCCGCAGCACATTCAGCGTGGTTTCCCTCAGTTTTTCCTCGCTGTCCTCTTCCTGGAACTGGGGACCGACCGCATGCAGGATGTATCGGGCTTGAAGGTTTCCCCCGCCGGTGACGACGACATCGGTCACATTGGCGCTGCCGATCTTCTTCAGCTCCTCTTGGACTTTCGGTCCCCCCTGGATGGAAATCGCAGTGCCGAATCCGGCTCCCAGCTTTAAATCCGACCGAGCGTAATAGACAAGCCCGTCCATATCTTTGATGTCGGTGATAAATCCGACCATCAAGCGGATTGTTTTCCCATTCAAGCTGAATTCATTCGGCATAAGCAAACTCTCTTTTGCATCATGAATCGCATTGCCTCAACGAAAATGCAACCCGGGAAGCTCTGGAAAGGATGAGGCATTGGCTCCGTATCACAATGATCTCATAGCGGAAAGCCTTGCCATTCCCCGCCAGTTTGTCATTAGTCAAAGATGAACTCGACGTCGGGAGCCCGATTCTCAGTCCGCAACCGTCATCGTAGGGCTTCCCGCTGCGGTCATGTCGACTGCGGTCATCGATGTCTCATCAGACGCATCCCGTCGGCTTCGAAAGGCCGGCGAGCTTGCAAGCCCCCTTGGCCGGTCCGGAGGGGAAGAGCGCATAGATCTTTTTTAAGTCAAATCCCGTATCCTTACACATCTTTCTGATCATGGGAGCGATGCCGAACTGGGCATAATAGTCCCTGATGTAATCGATCAGTTTCCAATGATCTTCGGTCAGTTCTCCCTCGATGCCTTCTATGGAAGCGTAGCCCTGTGCAAAGTCTCTACTCCACTTGTCCAGTTCCTGCAGGAAACCATCCTCATCCACTTCGTAAGTCTTTCCTCCAATTTCTAACTGCGGCATATCTTTACTACCCCCTCTTTATTATTTTTGTTGATTCTACTAAGACAAACCCATAAGCCCCGGCGAGAACACGAATGTCTTGACGTTCCCGAAATCTCTGTGACAACCGGGGCTCCACTCACCGCCATCGTTGCTCTAACAATTTGTTTCTCCTGATAACAAAAGGCCTTTTCCAATAATGCTTTGGCCCAGCCTTTCGTTCCCGAGGCGTGGACATGGGAATAGGTGGCCAGGACATTCTTATAGAGCAGACCATCCCTGCCCCCATGGATACCCTGTCCCCGCTTCACTTTAAAAACCAAGGTAAAGGGTCCCTCTTCCCATTCCGGGATATGGGAGTAATGAAACTCATGACCGTGAAGGATCTCCCCTATGGGGAAATAGGGATTAGGGGCATCGACCTCGAGGATCGTGTACCCGTGACCCTGCGGGCGTTCTGTCTAAAACAAAGCGGAAGGGAAATACCCCGGTCATGGGAAATGCTCTTCTCTTCCACAAGGAGCTCTTTCCCCAGATACATCAGTCCTCCGCACTCCGCATAAACGGGAAGCCCCGCCTCCACCGCTTCGCGGAGAGATTTACGGAAATCTGTGTTGGCGGCCAGCGCCGCGGCATGGGATCTCGGGAAAACCGCCTCCGATGTATAGGGCGTCTACCGGAGGAAGTTCCTTGTCGTCAAGGGCACTGCATGCGACAAGAGAGGCCCCCAATTTTTCGAGGAGCTCCAGATTGTCCGGATAGTAGAACCAGAAGGCGGAATCCCGGATAAAACCGATTCTCGGTTGTCTCGACGGGCAGATAAGCCGCTCTTCTTGCTCGCCTGTCCGGTACGTCGAAGTCAACGGCAGGGGCGTCCCGGGCAATCTCCCACACTCTATCCACATCGACCTGCCCGATCGACAATGCGGGCCGCCTCTTCTATCGCCCGGCGCGGCCCCCGGGTGTTCCCGCGGGGGCACCAGACCCATATGCCTTTCCGGAAAGATTTCCTCCTGTATCCTGGGAAGCAGCCCCTAAAACAGGCACTCCGCAACGCTCCTCTATGGCGGAGCGGATAACGGCTTCGTGACGGGTCCCTCCGATCCGATTCAGGATGACCCCTTTGATGGCAACTTCGGGGTCGAAATGTTGACAGCCGAGAATCATGGCGGCTACGGTGCGTGTCGCCATGCTGCAGTCCACCACCATGATGACCGGCGCCTGCAGCAATTTGGCAAGCTCAGCCGTGCTGTAGCTTCCCTCATGGTCCATGCCGTCGTACAGACCCCTGTTTCCCTCCACCAACGCGCCGTCGGCATGCCGCAGGCGGGTTGAAAAGGAAGAGAGGAGCCCTTCCCTTCCCATCAGGAAAAGGTCCAGATTATAACAGGGATGACCCTGTTGCCATTTCAAGCCAGGCAGCGTCTATATAATCGGGACCCTTCTTAAAGGGAGACAACTGCCTTACCCCTAAGCGTAAGGCATGCCCCCACCCCCACGGTCAAGAAGGTCTTTCCTGAATTTCCTCGCAGGGCGGAGAAAACTACCCTCGGACGGTCTACCATCATTTCTCCGCCCTATCTCCTATTCATCGCTGTCTTCCGCTTCGTGCTGTATCCCTGCACCCTTGAGCCCGATCATCGTCGTGCTGCCGCTTGACCAGTACTCCAGGAGACCTTCGGCGACCATCTCGTTTACAAGCTTGCTGACTTCCCTCGGCCTTTTATCAGGGAACATATTATTGAAGTCTTTCAGATAGAACTTCGTCTTCGTTTTCTTGCCCTTCAATGTCTCGATGATCAGCTTCTTGTCCTCTTCGGCACCCATCAAACACCTCTTTTCTTAAAATTTAAACTGTGTGCTGGTACGCCAGGTTGTGTAGGCAAAACGGTAATCGTCGATCAGGTGTTCCGTAAAGGGCAGATCCGTCTTCTCGAAAAACCTCTCCCAGCCGATTCTCGCGGCCCAGTCGCCGAGGCGTTCGTATTTCTTCGCGTCTTTCGCATAGGTGTTGAGAATTTTCTTGACCGCCTCCACCGTCTGCGGCCAGCGAGGCGCCTCATTGGGAAGGAAAGGAACCACAACCTTGGAAAACATCGGGGCGGTAATCCGGTTCGAAAGCTTGCCTCCCACCAGGATGGCCACGCCGCTTCCCTCCGCATCCGCCAGCGGCATGGCGGGACACATGGTGAAACAATTGCCGCAGTACATGCACTTGTCGTTGTTGACCACCACGCTCTTTTTGTCGTCCACGGTGGTCGCCTTGATGGCTCCCGTGGGGCAAGACGCGACGGCGAGAGGAATCTCGCACATATTCGCCAAGTTGTCATGATCCACCATGGGCGGTTTGCGGTGAACGCCCAAAATGGCGATGTCGGAGCAGTGAACGGCGCCGCACATGTTCAGGCAGCAGGCCAGGGATATCCTGACATGAGCCGGCAGTCTCATCTTCCCGAAATCCTCGTATAATTCATCCATGACCGCCTTGACCACGCCCGACGCATCGATCGCCGCGGTATGGCAATGGAGATACCCCTGGGTATGGACGATATTCGTCAGACCCGCCCCGGTGCCGCCGCGGGGAAACTTGAGCGATCCGCCGGCGAATTTCCTTTTTTCCAGATCCTCCATCAGCGGCTTCACTTTCGCTTCGTCATCGACCATAAACTCGATGTTGTTGCGGGTGGTCCAGCGGACGTAGCCGTCGCAGTGCTTGTCGGCTATATCGCATATCTCGCGAATATGGGTGGCGCTCATCACACGCGCGCCGCCCACCCGCACGGTGAACACCTTCTCACCCGATCTCGGAGACATGCACCAGCAGGCCCGGTTCAAGGATTTCATGGTACAACCACTTTCCGAAATTTCTCTTGATGACGGGAGGCAGAAACTCCTTGTAATCCCTGGGACCGATATCGGTGATCCTGTCCTTCATTGGATTTTTTGCATCGTAACCCATTTTTTGAACCTCCTATTTCTGGTGTCGTTTTCTGAAGTCTTTGATGTCCCGCTCCCATCCCCCGGGGATGTCCGCTTCTTTCCAGAAGATGTAGGGGTTCGATCTGGGCTCCTTGATCATGCGGGGATCCGCTTTCACTTCGCAGACCTCGAGAAATTTCGCGAAACCCTTGCGCTGCATCAGCTCACCGAGCCGTTCACGGCTCCGGCCCTCTTCGGACCACCAATCCCATATCTTTTCAATCAGTTCCTTGAGCTCATTGAACGGCTCTTCCATCGGCATGAACGGTATGGTCAGTGTCGAAAGCTGCGCGCCTTCCAGAATCGGGGCTTTGGCGCCGAACAGAATCGAGGCCCCCGTCTCTGTTCCGATCCTCAGGGCCCGGGGCATCGTGTTGATGCAATGCATGCACCGGTTGCACTCCCTGTTGTTGATCCCGAGCTTGTTTCCATTCCAGCCCATGCAATGGGTGGGACACAGGTCGATCACCTCTTTGACGATATCGAAGGGTCCCCAGTCGCGGCCGGCGTGTGCCCCCCCATCGGGCTTGAATTCGCCGCCCACATAGGCCCGCACCGCCTCCTGATCGATACGGATGTCATCCTTCCAGGTCCCGATCACCGACATGTCCGACCTGGCGATCGAGGCAACGCATCCGTTGGGGCAGCCATCGAACTTCATCTTGAATTTATACCCGAAGGAGGGTCGGTGCAATTCGTCCTGGTATTCCATGGTGAAGTTGCGGCAGGCCTCCTGGGTGTCGTAGCAGGCGAACTCACAGCGGGACTTTCCGATACAGCAGTTCGGCGACCTGAGGTTGGATCCTGAACCGCCAAGATCCTGTTTGAGGTTATGGGTGAGTTCCCAGAAGATCTCCTCCAACTGCGGGGTGGTCGTTCCCAGCAGGATGATATCGCCGGTCGAACCATGCATGTTGGTGATGCCGCTGCCCCGCCTCTCCCACAGCTCGCACATTTGCCTCAGAAAATCAGTCTTGTAGAAGTAACTGGAGGGCTGATTCACGCGAAGGGTATGAAAATCCTTGACCGCCGGAAATTCTTCAGGCCGGTCGCAGTACCGGCCGATCACGCCTCCGCCATACCCGAAAACACCCGCGACGCCGCCGTGTTTCCAGTGTCCTTCCTGGTCCTTTAAGGAAAGCTCGAGAAGATCGAGCAGATCGTCACAAACCTCCTTCGGTGTCTGCAGATCAACGTCGGTCTTGTTTCTCCACTCGGCCTCCTGCCTTATATCGGAGACAAAACTCGGCCATTTTCCCTTTTCCAATTCATCAAGCATCGGAGTCTTACGCTTTGCCATCAAAAAACCTCCTCTCCCGTTAAGTATTCTGTAGGAATTTCCCCATTCGGTTCATTTCCCCCAGGTTAAAAAACCTTATAAGGTCTATTTCTCGCTTTTGCTTTTCGTCACCCATGACCCACACTATTTTCGCAATACCCCTAATTCTTCCAGAAACTCCGGATGTACCTCGTACGCCATACTCCAATGCCTTCTCGCAATGCTCCATCGCCTTGGCCGGATCTCCCATCTGAAGGTAGGCGACGGCCAGGTTATTATGGGCAACCGCGAACCGCGGAGCGATTTCAATGGCTTTTTTGCTGTGAGCGACGCTCTCCTCGATCTTGCCCTGCCGAAGGAAAGCGCTGCCCAGATCGCTCAAGGCCTGAACGAACATCGGATCCTTTTGAACGGCCTTTTGAAGCATGTCGATCGCCTGGTCGATCTCGCCCATCTGCAGATAGGCAAAGCCGATATTCCCGTAAGGAACCGCGTAATCTGCCCGGAAGGCGATGACCTTTCTGCAGAGTTCAATCCCCTTTTCCATTTCTCCCTGGTGGAAACAGATCCCGCTCAGGTTGATATACGCTTCCGCCAGTTCGGGACTCTCGGCGATCGCCGCCACAAACTCCGCGGCGGCATCGTCCCATTGGTGCAGCTTGATCAGCGCGATCCCCAAATTGTAATGGGTCATGGCGCAGCCGGGGTTCTCCGCCAATTGTTTCCGGAGCTCCGTCACAACCTGTTCCGTGGAAATCCTTTCCGTCATCACTCGCCTTTTCTCAAAAAATCACGGTACCAGCAGGAAAAATCGTAACTCCCTCTCCATCGGTCGTCGCCGCCGATGATCCCCATGCAGGTCTCCCAAGCCCCTTGGCCATATTCGTTACTGCCTTCTTCCTGAGGACACTCCCGCAAAAACACTTCTCATCAGGGACAATGCCGTTTCCCGTCGCTGGGACATCCGGAGGTCTATCGGATCCTTCGGCGGAAGAAAAGGGTCCCACTGTTCGTATCCCTTGTCAAGAACCCTTTTCCGGCTCCTCTTCGACATGGCATCGAAAATGGCCTTTTTCTTCTGTTCCTCGGGGTTAAGCTCAGCCACGTGATGTGCGCCTCCCGTCGTCAAAAGGTCTTTTGCAGAAGCTCCTTGCCGGCAAAGGGGTTGTACAGTTTCAAGATGGCGGCTTTCATCACATCCAGGCTCTTTACCGAAACGATCATGTTCATCAAGAGAGTCTCCGCCTGTTCGGGGACCACGTAGGCATTGGAAGAATCGGGGGTCAAATCCGGGAAACCCTTGAGCAGCTTCTTGTGTTCCTTGGCGGTCACTTCTACCCGGATCGCCTTCTTGCCGTCGATCTCTCGGATCTCCCCGGCCAGTCCGGCATCTTCAATCTTCTTGCTCTTCTCAGCGTCGAGAAAAATAGTGATGTAGTAATCTGCCATTCACCTACCTCCTGTCT
>CAWJHT010000076.1:0-44126 GCA_963842685.1 uncultured delta proteobacterium
CGAGCAGGGTGGATGCTTCAAGGTCTTTCACGATATCGATGTGTTGATGGTAATATTTTTTATAGATCAGTTGATAGAACCTGATCATCAGTCCGGCACGCTCCTTCTCCCTTTCAAGGACCCCTTTGACCAGATTGATTTCTTTTGATACTTTCGCTGGGTCCCATTCCAGCAGTGTACGAACCTCATCATGGATCTTGTGAAACAGACTGCCGAATATGACATGCAGGTCATCAAAATATTCGCCCGAAGCCGGTACCTCATTGTAAACCTCGGCCGGCAGGTGATCCTTCAGAAATGTTCTGTCACCGGAATTCCAGTAACGAAAGATGTCTTCGATGAAGGAGACCAGGCCGACTATTGCTTTCGACGTGAGACTGCTTTCTTAAAAAATAGATGAGCCTGTCATTCCTGGCGGATAGCTCATCCACCGCAGTGGAAATCGTCCGCAACTCCCCTTCTGCGCCGATCTCGCTGAAAAAAACCGGAAAAATTCTCAGGAGCTGTTTGACCAGGTTGTAGGCGGGCAGGATATCTGTATTTAACAACAGGGAAATATCCTTCTGCAGAAGGTCCGTATCCCGAACAAAAACCCCCTTGAGTTTAAGATTGATGATGAGGGCCGAGAGAAGTTTCTTTGTCCATCTTGGTTTGCGGGCAATAATCTCAAGCCAGCAACGGATGTTTTTTATGTGCGTCGGGTTTACCTGGATTTGCCATTCAGTGGTAGGTCCCTGAATATCCGGATGCTGAAAACCGAAGGAAACGAGTTCCTCGATGAAGGTATCCACAAGAGGATGGTTATTGGATTCAAAAACTTCCTTTGCCAGTGTGGTGATGCAATCGAGGATCGAACTCCGGTACTGATTCTGGACGGCCGTTTTTTTCAATAAACGGAAGATCTTTTGTACAAGATCATTGACATTTCGGTCGCTTTCTTCCTTCAACGCCCTTCCCAGGCAGCGATTGATCTCGATCAGGCCTGCGTTGTGTATATCCGACAGTCCGTCAACATTCATCATATTGAAAAGAAAATCGAGTTTCACAAGATAACGGCGACCTTCAAAAGCGCTTGATTTTTCAAGGGCATCGGCAATGACAAGGTATCCGTTTGCGATCTGCGCATGGTCGGGCATGTCCAGGTACGGTGCCATGCGGATCCGCAACGGTCGCCGCCTGTTGGTCGAGGACCTCCAGGCGGGAGAGCAGCGTGCGGATATGTTCGTGGGAAAGAGGTGAGATCAGCTCGCGATAGGCGTCGCTGTCTTCCCTGGTCTCGCCTTCCGTGGAAAACCATTGGGAAGGATCGGGTTGCGTAAGCCAGTAAAGGTATGTCGATTTGAAGGCGGAGAAGAGGAGTCGGCTGACCTCATGTCATGGGTCCGATCGTGATCCGGATTCTCCATCATCAGTCTGGCGATGGCCTTCATATAACTCGATGATTTCTTCAACAGATGACTCTGCTTCCGCGACAGATCGGCAAGAGATCGAAAGACGGGTGAAAACAGGGCCGTGTTTCTCTCCAGCAGGTTGCCGCTGTTGGAAAGAACGGTATTGAGATATTCAAAGCAATAACGGACGGCGTTGTCTTTAACCTCTTCGTCGCCGGCCGAAGAGATGACGGCAAGATAGATATCCGCAAACGTTTTCAGTGCGGATAATCCGTCTTCATGGGTGTTGAAATCATAGAAATCGCCAATGGAAAGGCTTTTGAGCTGTGTCAGCAGGTATTCCCAGTTCACAAACGGGTGATGAAGCTCGACGAGCAGTTCTTCCGTTCGCTTCGACACCCCGTAATGGTTCTTGACGACATCCAGGAGTATCCTGTATTTCTCAGGGATGTCCACAACCGCCTTGGTTCTTTCCAGATTGATTTCCAGGGCCGTCAAGGGCCGTGTCTTTTCTGTCGTATCCATGTGCACAGATTAATGCGAATCGGGCAATATTGCAATTCATAACTTTTCATCCGGAAAAAAACATTGACGAATATCGGCCGGCTGGCTATGATCCACCATAACGAAAGCGGCTATCGTTCGAACGAGGGACCTCGCTCTGGATGTAAGCCGCATGTCATTTGGAGGGCAATATGGTTCGCCCGGTCATCGCAGGAAACTGGAAGATGAATAAGACGGTCGCGGAGGCGGTCGATTTCGCCTCGCGCCTCCGGACGGCTACGGCACGCCCCTCCGGAGCCGGAGGTGATCATCGCCCCGCCCTTCACGGCGCTCCAGGCCGTGGCGGAGGTCCTCCGGGGATCGCCCGTCCGTCTGGCCGCCCAGAACCTCCATGAGGCGGAGAAGGGGGCCTACACCGGGGAGATCTCCGGTGCGATGATTCGCGAGGCCGGCTGCACGTACGTGATCATCGGCCACTCGGAGCGGCGCACCCTCTTCGGCGAAGGCGATGACCGCATCAACCGGAAACTCCGGGCCGCCCTTGCGGCGGGTCTGAAACCGATCTTCTGCATCGGGGAAACCCTCCGGGAGCGGGAAGAAGGCGAGATGGAAAACGGTCATCGAACGTCAGTTAAAAGAGGGATTGAATAATTTGACCGCCGATGATATAGAGACGACTCTTGATCGCCTATGAGCCGGTCTGGGCGATCGGCACCGGTAGGACGGCAAGCCCGGAACAGGCCGAGGAGGTTCATCGCTTCATCCGGGAATGGATCGCCCGCCGGTACGGACCGGAAAGCGGCGGCGGAGCTGGCCATCCTCTACGGGGGCAGCGTCACGCCGAAGAATATCGCCGAGCTGATGGCCCAGCCGGACATCAACGGGGCGCTGGTCGGAGGGGCCAGCCTGGATGTCGATTCTTTCGTCCAGCTTGTCGGTTATTGAATCCATTGCAAGGGGTATAAAAAGTGCAGATTCTCATCACCATTGTACATGTGACCGTCTGTATCGTCCTGATCCTCGTCGTGCTGCTTGCAGGCGGGAAAGGGCGCCAATATGGGCGCGGTCTTCGGAGGTTCCAGCCAGACCATCTTCGGAAGCAGCGGTCCCGGAACCTTTCTCGGCAAGATGACGACCGCGGTCGCCATCATCTTCATGCTGACCTCGTTCAGCCTCTCCTATACGGCTTCCCGCAAGGGGAGTTCCCTGATGGAGGGCGCCGTCACGACCGGCGGCGCAGAAAACGGCTCCCGTGCAGCAGCCGGCAGCACCGCCGGCCCCGGCTGCCCCGGCAGCCCCGGCTCCGCAGGCCCCGGCAGCACCCCAGACGGCAAAATAGACCTCGATACCGGGAAAATGGATGCCTGTTCTTTTGATATTGACAAAGTCCTATTTAAACGGGTAAGTTCCCGGCGAACAGTCCCATGCGGTAGCGCTGTAACACAGGCGTGCCGGAGACAATGGATATGCCGAAGTGGTGGAATCTGGTAGACACGCTATCTTGAGGGGGTAGTGAGCTACACTCATCCGGGTTCAAGTCCCGGCTTCGGCACCATAATATGAAAGCGCGACGGGAAATCGGGTGGGCTACCGGTTTCCCGTTTTTTATCTCTGCCGTGAGCGGAGATTGCACACCAGACCCATCCGGGAACGAAAAAAATAGAATAAGAGAGGAAAGTTATGAATGAAGGCCTGCTTCTGCTCCTCGTCGTCGTGGGGTGGTTTGTCCTGAACCGCTTCGTCCTGCCCCGCTTCGGTGTTCGCACTTGAATGTGCCCTGACGGGAAGGATTCCCGCCCCGGCAAGGATGCAAAAAAATAGAATCGCAAGGTTGCGCCGAAACAGCTGGACGGGATTGACAGCTGCCTGCTGAATTCCGGCATGATCTCTCTTCGATTCGTCACAATTCCCCACCCCGGTTTGCTACTCTCCCGTCCACCAGCACCTTGAGCTGGCCGCTTTCCATCGCATAGATCCAACCATGGATGCGGGGCAGATCGCCCTTTTGGCGCATATTCTTGATGAGGGAAAGGTTTGTAAGGTGCTTGATCTGCAGCCGGACATTTTCCTCGGACAACAGGTTAAGACGTTGTGAGCGGGTCAGCGATTGTTCCCGGGCCATGCGGTCCACTTTTTCTTTGGCCCCGCCGGAGATCAAAAGCCAGTCGGCGATGTAGTTTTCTTCCACCCCTTCGTCCAGGGCCTGGATACCGCCGCAGTTATAATGACCACAGACGATGATATCGGGAATCTTCAGGTGTGCCATGGCGTACTCCACGATGGCAGCGATGTTCACGTCGTTGAAAGCCACGATATTGGCCACATTGCGGTGGACGAAAATGGTGCCGGGCTTGCTTCCGGTAATCTCATCCTCGGGCACGCGCGAATCCGAACACCCGATCCACAGCACCTGGGGGTGCTGGGCATGGGCGATGTTGGTGTAGTAGTTCAGGTTGCGGTTGAATTCGTTTTCGACAAAAAGACGGTTGCCTTCGAGCAGTTGATCGATCATAGAGCGCCTCCTTGACATGGGTTCTGGCCGGAACTGATAACCTTATAGTACAGGAGAGGATACTAAGGATGCTTATACCTGTCAACCGAGATTTGGGAGGAAAAATCCTTAACATTTTCAAAAAAATCAGTTAAAGTCGCTTTGATGCAAAGAATGAAACTCCCGAAGCGGGAAGGCATCAAGATATCGGGTGACATCTATTTTCGGTGTTTTCATGATCAATCAGCAGATACAAAATTACATCGAACGAATGCCCGGTTTTTCCACCACGGTGACAAAGGTCATGGAGGTCTGTAATCGCCCGGCGACCTCATCACATGATCTCAACCGGGTCATTTCCCTGGATCCGGTTCTCACCGGTAAAGTTTTGAAGCTGGTCAATTCCGCTTATTATTCCATGGGCAGGGAGGTGACCTCCCTGACCCACGCGATCATTTTGCTGGGAATCAACACCGTGAAGAATCTTGCCTTGAGTACCGCCGTTCTGGAGTGCATCGGCAAAAAAGATTCATTCCGCAGCCTCTCCATGGATGATTTCTGGGTCCACTCCCTCGGCGTGGGGGTCATATCGAGAGCATTTGCGCGCCTCATAGAAATTCCCGTCACGGACCAGGAGGAATATTTTGTCGCCGGGCTTCTTCATGACCTGGGGAAAATCCCCCTTAACCATTGCTGCCCGGAAGCATACAAAAATGCCATCGAAGCGGCAAATCAGGAACAGAAACCCCTTTACGATGCGGAAAAGACGCATCTGGGACTTGATCACTGTATCGTAGGCGGATTGATTGCGAAAAAATGGCGGCTGCATCAGGATTTTTCGGATGTCTTTCATTTCCATCATGACCAGCAAAACAGTGGAAAAGGAAATATCCCTTCGTTGTCATTGTGTCCCTGGCGAATCTCTATACCAACTACTGGAAAATCGGTTCGGCGGGGGATGCAGCGGAGAATCATTCTCTGATGGAGCATCTCCAGAAAAAGATGAATATTGATCCGGCCCGGATTACGGCGATTCACGACCGAGTTTTGGAAGATATTGACAACGCCCGAATTTTCCTGAAGGTGGCAACGGAGGGATGACATTACGATGGATATCACATTCTGGGGAGTGAGAGGGGCCATCCCCTCTCCAGGACCACACACGGTCAAATACGGAGGAAACACCTCCTGCGTGGAGCTTTACTTCCGCGATTCTCGACGACAGATCATCATCGATGCCGGTTCAGGCATACGCAATCTCGGCAACTACATGATGTCCTCTGATGACCAGCGGAAACCCATTGAGGCGGATCTGTTTTTCACCCACACTCACAGCGATCATATTCTCGGATTTCCTTTTTTTACCCCCCTTTATGTCCCGGGGACGAAACTCCGGATATACGGTCCTGCGACCTATTACGAAGGTTCTCTGGAAAGGGTCATCGGTTCTCAGATGTCCTATCATTTTTTCCCGGTCCGCCTGGCAGAGCTTGCCGCCGAGATAGTCTATAATGAATTGAAGGAGGGATGCCATGATCTCGGCGACGGCATAAAGGTGACTACCCGGTACCTGAACCACCCCCTGATGTGTTTCGGTTACCGATTTGAGTATCAAGGGCGGATCTTCTGTACCGTGTATGACACCGAACCGTACCGTAATCTCTTCGAACAGGATCCTGATAGGCCTTCCAACGATGATCCTATCGTCATGGAAGGCGAGAATGCAGCCGCGCTGGAAAACAACCGCCTGGAAAAGTTCTTCGAGGGGGCCGATCTCCTGATTTATGACGCCCAGTATCTCCGGAAGGAATACGAATCGTCGCGAGTGGGCTGGGGCCATTCCGCCATTGAATATGCCATAGAAACAGCGCAGCGGGCTCAGGTGAAACGGCTGGCCCTCTTTCACCACGACCCTGAACGCACGGATGCGCAGCTTGATACCTTGGCGTCGGCGTACTGTAAACGCGATCGGGAGGGGGAGATTGAAATCTTTTTCGCCCGCGAGGGGATGCGGATCGAGATATAGACCTTTTGCCCTTATTTCAATAAATCAGGGTAACCCCTTGAAGGCATCAGTCGCCTCATGATTAAGGACATTCCGCTCTTTTTTGTATTTCGGCGAAAAATGGAACAGCACCATGCGCTTTGCCCCGGCCTGCCTCGCCAGCATACCCGCCTGCCTTGCCGTAAGATGGTACTTCTGTGCGGCGTTATCGACCTCTTCATGAAGAAAAGGCGCCTCGATGAACATCAGCTCCGAGCCGGCGCTCAGCTCTATGATCCTGCGTGCATTCTCTTCGCTGTAAAGGGCATCGGTCACGTATGATATTTTCTGCCCCGGTGTGATCTTCACGGCCTTTTGTCTTAAGATACCCAGTGACACCATTCTCCATACCATCCGACCGTCGGCATCACGCCACCATGCCCGCACGGGAAAGTCATCCGGTTCCCTCTTCATGATATGCGTCTTGAGGTCCAGCAGCCATGCCCCGGTAGAAAGCCCCATCTCCCGAAGGACATTCTTCTTGATATTGATGCGGGTATTTTCTTCAAAACAAAAAGCCAGACAGGGTGTGCCATGATCGAGGAATACGGACCTGACGGAAAAGAAATCCCCCTGAACAAGAGTCCCATCATAAACCGCCCGTTCCTCACCCTCCGGCAACGAAGGCATTTCTGCAGCGATACTGCCTGCTGACTGTATATTGCGGATGGATCTCCGTCACGTGCAATTCAAAGTCGTTGGTGTAATTGGCGACCAGATTCCATGTATAGGAACGGAGCTTGTCCTCCACGTTCTGCAGGAAATTGGGCGGTCCATAGAGACGAATGCACCGATCTCTCCCCAAGGAAATCCGCAGGAGATGATCAAAACCGATGAAATGGTCCATGTGGGTATGAGAAACAAAAATGTAGCCAATCTTCAAGAGTTTGCGTGGCGGAAGGAGGTGGATATCGCCAAGGTCGAAAAGAAAGGCCTGCCTCCGGTACTTGAAGTCCACATACACACCGGGGTCGCCGAAGGGATCATTGATCAAGGATGCGCTGTGAATCACTTTTCCCCATCCGCTTACGCTGAGGCCGCAAGTAAAGCAAGGAACGATACTGTCACAATCTCTTGCGACACGATATGTATAACATGAAAGATGGATTTTTACTAAAAGGAGGATATGCTTTTTATCGCATCCACAAACGGCGCAAAGGCAATTTCAGATCACTGCAAGTCACTCATACCTGGATACCCTGAACAGAACGTACAAAGGCGATGAAGGGCCGTTCATCAATTTCATTGCCGAGGTCTGTTACGAATGGTTGCAATAATTATCATCTGATGATAATGTATCTAATCCATGAAGGAAAAGCGATCTTCCCGGGAAGATGAAACCCTCGTCGGCTTGCTGAACCTCGACGGCGAGATCTTCCCGATGGACAACGGCTATTGGACCAAGTTCGAGGTGTGGCGGGTGGATCCCGAGCCGCATGTCCCTCATGGCGTCCGATATTCCCTGACCCTTCACGACCGGTACAACCGGCGGGTTCTGGGATTCGACAACGCCCACGCCATCCGGCCGGCGCGGAAGGGTTACGCCGCCCGGAAGATCACCTGGGACCACCGGCACAAACGCGAAAAGATATTGCCCTATGACTACGAGTCGGCCAGCCAATTGCTGGAGGATTTCTGGCGCGAGGTCGAGCGGATCATGGGGGAGAAATGAAAGGAAGAAAAATGGCTCAGAAAGTGCTCCACATCGGCATCATGCCCTATCAGGATTACAAGAAGCGATCCCTGGCCATCGCCCGCGGGGAATATCGGCCGCGGCCCGATGAACCCAAGATCTGGTTTGAATCGGTGCGATCCATGGCGCAGGTCCTCAGCAACGAGAACCAGTTGCTGCTGAAGACCATCCTGGAGCGGAAACCCGAATCGCTCAAGGAACTGGAAGCGGCGACGGGACGGAGCAGCAGCAACCTTTCCCGTACGCTCAAGACGATGGCCCGGTACGGCATTGTGAGGATGGAAAAGGTGCGCCGAAATATCCGGCCGGTTGTCGAAGCAACGGATTTCACGGTTCAGTTCGGTTTGTACGCCTCTTCTCGCCGCTGAACATGGCGCAGGCGCCGTACGGATTTCAAAAGAAAGATGCAGACCAGAAGGCAACCCTAATCCTTCGAGGTTGCATTCTCTTTTTCCGCCCCCACGGTTGGAAAAGGCGGGGCTGCAGACGACCGCATCCACGACCTGCGGCACGGTTACGCCAGCATGCTGATTCAGACCGGGAGAATGCTGGCCTATATCCGGGACCAGCTGGGCCACCACAGCATCAAGGTTATGGTGGACATTTACGGGCATCTCGCCCCGGAGGGAAATAAGGAAGCCGTGGACAACTGGACGATGACGCAATTATCCGCAACCCAGCCGCAACCAAAAACGAAAAAGGGGACAGCCGCTATCAGCTAACCCCTTGTATTCTTTTGGTAGTCCCACGGGGGTTGAACCCCGGTTTCCGGCGTGAGAGGGCTTCTATACCACCCCAACAGTCCTGAATTTCAGAGGTTTAAGCTTACATTAGAGTCATAAAAGACACTACGGACACCACGTTTTGTGTCCGTGCATGTGTCCATATTTAAGGCTCATCCGGTTCATGTGTACTTTTGTTTTTTAAAAAAAAGTCGCCTTTGACAACTCATTCTATAAGTCCTCATCCTCAGTCTCTGGGTAACTCTTTGGATTAACGATCGAACCCAGAATTTTTCATAATGTCGTCAATAACCCGCCTTCGATGGCAAACGCCCGCACGGGTGAACCGTCCCCGCGCAACGGCTTCAGCGGCAGCGCGGCGAAGAAGACCTTCTCCTGCAAGATCGCTTCGAGGTTGGTCAGTCCTTCCACAATCAAGACGCCTCCGCCAAGCAGCGTCTGGTGAATCCGGATGAGCTCCGGCAGATGGTTCACGTCCGCCACCGACGGCGGTTCGACGCCGAGAAGCTTCACGCGCTGTTCGACACACCAGCGGGCGAGTTCGAGGCTGACGCGCGGCAGTTCATCGCGCCATTTCGCTTCGTCGACGAAGGCGCTCCAGCCCGTGCGAAGAATCAGGCTGTCCCCGGGGGCGAACCGCGTCGCAATGCCGCCGAGGTCGGCCACGGTGATCAGCGTCCTGGGCGCGATGCCGTCGAGCTTCACCAGCCAGGCTGGGCCCATGCACTGTGCGAGCGGCACCTCGTCGATCGTCCGGTCGCCCGCCTCGGAGTGGGTGGGCGCATCCATGTGCGTTCCGCAGTGGGAATAGAGGTGAAGCGTCTGCGCGTTCCAGCCGTGTTCCCTGAAGTTGAACTTCGGCTCACAGGCGACGCCTCTCATGCCGGGACGAAGCGTGAGCGTAAGGTCAATGATGCGATGGATGGAATGGCTTTCCTGCTGTTCTGCCCGGCCGGATTCGGCCCCGGAAGTTGAAAACCCATCGCTCGGATTCTCGCTCATAGGTGTTCCATAATCTTTTCCGTCATTTGTTGCGTGGACAGTCGCCCCCCGGTGTCCGGCGTGCGGTTGGTCGGGTCGGCGAGCACCGTTTCGACGGCGCGACGGATGCGGGCGGCGCCGTCGAGCAACTCCGGATGCCCCAGCCATTCGAGCATCATGGCCGCCGAGAGGATGGTGGCAATGGGATTGGCGATGCCTTTTCCGGCGATGTCCGGCGCGGTTCCGTGCGAGGGCTGGAAGACGGCGCAGTCATCGCCGATGTCCGCCGACGGCGCCATGCCCATGCCGCCGACGAGACCGGCGGCCAGGTCGCTGAGGATGTCGCCGAACATGTTTTCCGTGACCAGCACATCGAACGCGTGTGGTTTCTGCAATAGATACAAGGCCATCGCATCCACATAGACGCGTGAGGCCTCGACCTCGGGGTATTCCCGCGCGACATCGTCGAACACGGAGCGGAAGAATACCATGGAAGGCAGCACGTTGGCCTTGTCCACCAGGGTGCACTTTTTGCGGCGCCGGCTCGCCAGTTCAAACGCCGCCCGGCAGACGCGCTCGGCGCCCCGGCGCGTGATGCGCATCACATCGCGGACTTCGCCGCTGGCCGGATCGGGTTTGATGAGCCGGGCGGAGAACAACCCTTCGCAATTCTCACGCACAATGACCAGATCAATCTCCCCCGCGCCGTACCGCTTCAGCGGCGTGTCCTGCGCGTGGTACAGCCGGATGGGCCGGAGGCCGGCATAGAGATCGAGCCGCTCGCGCAGGTCAATCTGCGGTGTGAGCTCACGCCCATCGGGCCAACGGACGCTGGGCAGGCCCATCGCGCCCAGCAGCACTGCGTCCGCCTGGCGGCAAGCCGCAAACGCCTCCGCCGGCAATGGGTCGCCGTGCCGGAGATATTCCGCGGCACCGACGGCATGTTCACGGAAAGCAAGGCGGACTTTCGACCAGCTTGCCCTCCAACGTCTTCAACACGGCAAGCGCGGCGCCGATGACCTCCGGCCCGATGCCGTCGCCGGGCAAAACAGCGATGTTCCAGGAAATTATCCCGGCGGCACCGGCGCCCGCGTCGGTCTCCCCCCGTCGGCCGGACGACCTGGACAGTTGTTTCCGTTCTGTCGGCAGTGTTTTTACCGATTCAGTGTCCTGCATGGTTTTTCCTCATCGATTCCCCTGCCCGTCAATCTTTTCCTGTCAGCGCCTTACCTGGATTTCTCCGTACGATGCGCTGAAACAGATTCCTGCGCCTTATCCTAAAAACTTTTTCCCTGCGCTTTTTCCAACGAGAGATTCAACGGTCATTCGGGCCAATGGGGCAGCCGAAGCTCTGAGGATCCCAGAAGCGGTTCTTGGTCTCATCCACCCGGTTCTGGAAACAGATGTTGACCGACCCTTCCGGGCCGCCCTGGAACCAGTGCTCGATACCCGGGGGGACGGTATACTGCTCGCCGGGATTCAGGCGGATCTCCTGCCGTGCGGTATAAAACGCTTCCTTTCCCGCAGGGATCAGCATGTCGGGAGCGGTTGCTTTGCCTTTGATGTATACCCTTGTTTGTCCGGAAAGGACCCGGAGGGTCTCTTCCTTCCCCTGCTCCCCTTCATAGGGCGGATGCACATGCTGGGGAAGGGTCTGGTTCGGCAGCAATGCGATCAGCGTGATTCTCAGGCGTGCGGAACGGAGGATATCGATAAAGGCAAACCCCTCGGAACGCAGGTTGCCCAATCCAAAATCACTGATCTCCATGGCCTTCCATTCCGCATCCGTGACCGGGAATCCGGAGCGATGCAACAAATCAACATATTCCCGTCGAATGGTCTTTTCATCCGGCACAGGCATTGAAACAGACCTCCTCTTTATTTCATGATCCTGCTTCCGGAGCCGCAAGCAAGCAAATGGACGATCGTCCCGGCCATGGTTTCCAGGATCAGGCAGCAGGACGCCGCCCCGGCATCAATGACACCGCGGGACCGCTCGCCCAGCCGGCTGGAGCGCCCCAGCTTCGCCACCATCTCCTTTGTGGCATCCCGTCCCTGCCGGGCCGCTTCGACCATCTTCGTCCAGGCATACTCGGAACGGTTCACCGGTTTGCGCAGCAGCTCTGATAGGCCGCTTCCGCCGGCAGCAGTACATCCATCAGGGTTTTGTCGCCCGGCTTGGCGTCGCTGATCTTCTGTATCCCCTCTCTGCCGGAAGAGAGCATCCTGCCGAACACCGCCGTGTCGATGGCCTCCACCCCGTCACGACGCCGCGGCCATGGATTTGAAGAAGGTACCGTAGAGGGGCCCCATCGATCCCCCGATCTTCATCATCAGGATCTTCGACAGACGTCTTGAGTCCATGCGTCAGGTCGCCCGGATTGGCCAGAAGCTCATCCCGGCAGAGGGTGAAGCCCTTGTTCATGTTGATGCCGTGATCGCCGTCGCCGATCGCGCCGTCGATGTCGCTCAGGTATTGCTTGTTTTCCTGGATGGCAGCGATCAGATCGAAAACGATCCGGATTCCATGCAGGTTTGAAAATTGTTCCATACCCTATCTCCTGCAAACTGGCGCAACCCCATGGAATCGGCTTCATAGTCGATGCAGGCTTTCAGCCCCGCATCGAGCTTCATGACCGTCAGGGTCACGCCGGCCATCTCCAGCGACGTGAAGTAGTTCCCGACGTAGGGCCGGTAAATCCGGATCTGCTTCTCGTCGGAAAATCTTCTCCACCTCGTTGAACAGGATGTAGAGCTCCATCAGCGGCGTCGATCCCAGGCCGGAAATCAGCACCACCACTTCGTCACCGGCCTTGAACGGCAGATCGGGCAGGATGATGTCGGTCATGCGTCTCGGCCATCTGCGCGGCGGTTTCCAGGGCGACCACTTCCAGACCGGGCTCGCCGTGGTGGCCGATCCCCACCTCCATCTTGCCTTCTTCGATCTTGAAGTTGGGATGGCCGACCTCCGGGATGGTGCAGGGCATGAGGCCGATGCCCATGCTGCGGGTATTGTCGATGGCCTTTTGCGCCTCGGCGATGACCTCGTCAAGGCTCGGCCCCCATGGCCGCCTTGGCGCCGCCGACCTTCCACATCAGGATTTCGCCGGCCACGCCGCGGCGTTTCTCCCGCTGGTCCTTGGGCGCGGAGGGCACGTCGTCGTTGGCCACGACGGTCCTCACTTCGATGCCTTCCTCTTTGGCCATCTCCATGGCCATCTTGACGTTCATGTTGTCGCCGGCGTAGTTGCCGTAGAGGCAGGCCACCCCCTTGCCGCCGTTGGCGGCCTTGAAGGCGTCGAAAAACATCTGCGCCGGAGGGGAGGAGAAGATCTCGCCCACGGCCACGGCGTCGACCATGTTCCGGCCGATGTAGCCGATGAAGGCCGGCTTGTGGCCCGAGCCGCCCCCCGTGACGATGCCCACCTTGCCGGCGTACGGGCGCCCGTCGGAACTTCAGGACGCGCGGATTGTCCGTTGCCGGCGACCAGATCCGGATGGGCCTTGAGGTAGCCCTGCAGCCATTTCATCGACCGCCGCCTGCGGGCGCATTGATCATCTTTTGCATGGCTGAACCTCCTTAATCCTAGGTCCTGTGAAATGATTCCTGCTCCAGCTCCCGCATCTTGCTCGACCTTGGGGGGAGAACCGCCGCCTGCGAACTCCGAGTCGAGCCAGGCGTCGACGATCATCTTGGCCAGTTCCGGACCGATCACCCGGGCGCCCAGGGTCAGAACCTGGGCATCGTTGCTCTTCTTCAGGCGCTCGGCGGAATAGACGTCGTGGCAGGTTCCGGCGAACACGCCTTCGACCTTGTTGGCGATCATCGCCATGCCGAGTCCGGTGCCGCAGATCAGAATGCCCCGGTCGTAATGGCGTTTCCGGATCTCCTGTGCCAGATGGAAGCCGATTTCAGGGTAGTCCGCCTTTTCCCGACCCAGATAATCCAGGTCTGTAATATGAACGCCCTGCTTCTTCAGGTGGTCGTAGATGACTTTTTTCAGATCGATTGCCGCTTCGTCGCAATCGATCGCGACACGCAAGTCACGATTGGCCATGGGCATGCACCTCCTTTACAGTTTAAAGATATTCGCTTCGACGAACTTCCAGGTCTTCAGGAAGTCGCCGCCCCGGATCAGTCCGGCGAACTCCGTGCGGTCCAGGCCATTGAGCCGGTCCCAGATCTTCCTGGTCATCCGCGCATTGGCCTCGAAGGTGCCGCGGATATCCCAGCGGGTCGGCGAGGTGTCCGACGTCAGAATAGTCGCTGTAGCCGTATTCCTGCAGGTAGAAGATGAATTCCGCATATTCCAGGAAGTTGTGCGATGCCGCCATCAGATCCCAGTCCCATCGGCCGTTGTTGTCGTTGATGTGGATATAATAGGGAAATCGGCTTTTCGCCAGCATGGCCACGAGCCTCTGCGGGATTTTCCTGGCCGTATTTCGAATGGCCGTAGTCCATCGTGATGCCCATTTCCTTGATGCCGATGTCATTGAGCAGACACAGGGCCTTGGCGGCGGTGTCCACAAAACAGCGGGCCCGCGTCTCGCTGGGTTTGTATTCGATGAAGAGCGGGATCTCCGGCTTGTAAGCCCCTGCCTCGCCAAAGGTCTCGATGAGGAACTTCCACATCTGGGCGTAGTCGCACTGGAAGGCGAATTCGTAACCGTCGCCCAGGGGACAGCAGGTGACCTTGTCGGCGCCGACGGCCTGGGCGAAGTCCTTGGCGTCCTTGATGAACTGAACGGCCTTGCCGCCGGATGGCCGGATCCGTGGAGGTCAGGCCTCCGTTGCGGAACTCGGGTTCCGCCTTCACGTTGACGTTGACGGCGGCAATGCCGAGGCTTATACTTGATGAGCAGGGATTTCAAACTCGCCGCGTCGCTGACCTCGTAGGGAAAGATGACCTCCACACCGCTCATCCCCTCCATCTGCGACACCATCTCCAGACGTTCCGCCAGCGACTTTTCCTCGTTGTACTCATGAAAACGGTCTTTGGTTTTGCTGACAAATCCTGTGATCAGGGCAAATTTGACTTCATTGTTCATTGCGAATCCTCTCCTTCATCCATTTATTTCAAATTGTCTGCAAATAGTTCAGTCCAAACCCGTACTCTTCGATCACCTGATCGGGCCTGCAGCCGATTTCGATATCCCAGCTCCCATCATAACCCGGCGCCGACCAGGTTCGCCAGCAGCGGCTTCCACGGGATCGTCCCTTTCCCCGGCGCCAGCTTGATATTTTCAGTGCTCATGTTGTCGCCCAGATGGGTGCCGAAAATCCTTCCCTGCAGTTCAAACGGCAGCAGGGGAACCAATTCCCGGCAAGCCCACGCATGGCCGGTGTCGAAGTTGAGACCCAGGGCCGGTGAGCCGATTTCGTTACACAGAGCCAGAAAGCGGCCAGTGCCTCCGAAGACTGAAAAGGGCAGGATTTCAAAGGCCAGCTTCATCCCCGCTTCTGCGACTACCTCAACATACCGTTCGATCTTTTCGACGAGTCGCTGATGCACCTCCTGCCACCACCGGGAGTCGGTTGCTCCCGGCGAATCCCAATTCACGCTGAAGGTGGAGGCCGGTATGGTGAGCACCCGGCATGGGGGAAAATACCTGCATGATGTCCAGCACCTGTTTCAATTCGTCGATACCGCTCCGGGGATTCAACTTTTCCGGGTTCGAGAACTCCTCCAGCATAAAATGCGCCACAAATTGCGTCGGGACGAGGCCGAGATCGCTCGCTGTGCGGTGTACGCTCCGGGCGTCATGCACCCACTCCGGAAGCGCCGTCCCGACCAGGATCTCGGGCTGGTAGGCGGAAAAACCGATCTCCTTGACGAGCCGAAGCCCCTCACAGAAGTTCCCGATGGAGAACCCCGGTCCGTAGAGAGAAACCATAAACGCGGGACTGACGCCGATCATCTGTCATTCTTCCTCGAATGCGCCCTCCGGGCAACCGGTTTTCCATCCGTGACGAACGGTCATGGGCCGTCTCCTGCCGCCATCACATGAACAGCCACAGAATGACCTTGGTCAGCGACGGGAAATAGGTGATCACAAACAGCATGGAGACCGTCGCCACCATCAGGGGAATCAGGTGACGCGTGATGGCGCCGATCCCGGCATCGGCGAGCTTGGCTGCGACGAACAGCGTCCCGCCCACGGGCGGCGTGTACAGCGCGATGGAGAGATTGGCGGTCATCACGACGCCAAAGTGCACCATGTCGATGTTGAACGACCGGGCGAGGGGGAAGAGCAGCGGTGCGCTCAGCAGCATGGCCGGCAACGGCTCGATGAAAGTGCCCAGCAAAAGCAGGGCCACGTTGGTCAGCAGCAGGAAGACCCATTGCTGGTGGGCGACGCTCTGGACCCATGCGGCAAGCTGCGTCGCAACCTGTTCCACGGTCATCAGCCAGGACAGGCAACCCGTGGCGCCGATGACGAGCAATACCACGGCGCTCGTCTGGAAGGACTCGAGCAGCAGAGTCCGGCAGGTCGCCGAAGGTAAGGTCCTTGTAGAAGAATATGGAGATGAGCAAACCGTAGACCACCGCCACGGCGGCTGCTTCGGTCGGCGTGAACATGCCGGACCAGATGCCGCCGATGATGATGACCGGCATCACCAGCGCCGGTCCCGCATCCTTGAAGGCGGCCCAGATTTCCCGGACCGACGACCGCTTCCCGCCCGTGTCGCAGCCGGACTTCTTTCCATACCACATGCACACGCACGATGATGGCCATTGCGGTAATGATCGCCGGGACGACCCCGGACATGGAAAGCTGCCGCATCGAAACGCCCGAAATGAAGGCATAGACCAGAAAAGGGATCGAGAGGGGCATCAGCAGCGCCAGGGTTCCGGCAACGGACAGCAACGCTGCGGCAAACGCCCCCTCATAGCCCTTCTCCTTCATCATGGGGACGACCAGGGATCCGATCGCCGCGGTGTCCGCGATGGCCGATCCGGACACGCCGCCGAACAGGAGACAGGAGACCGTGGTGACCACGGCGAGCCCTCCGGGCAACCAGCCGAAGAGCGTTCCCGCAAACGCGACGATGCGCTTGCCGACGCCCCCCTTTGCCAGCAGGTTGCCGCCGAAGATGAAGAGCGGCACGGCGATCAGGATGAAGGGTTCCACCCCGGAGATGAAGCTGAGGAAGATCGTTTCGAGCGGATGGGAAAGTCCGTTCAGCCAGATCATCCCGACGGTGGTGGCCAGGAGTGCATACATCAGCGGCACACCCGCCAGCGCAATGACCAGAAACACGAGGAATATGACGAGTGCAAACATCGATCAACCTCCGTAGCGTTCTTCGCGCGTCTTCCCGCGAACGATTTGAACCAGATCGAATGCGACGAATATCAGCATCGCTGCTGATCCCACGGGCAGGCTGAGATACTGCAACGCCATGGGCCATTCAAGGACCGTCAGTTCATTGCCCCAGTTCGCCATCACAATGCCCATCCCGAACTTGACCAGCAGCCCGAGAACCACCAGGCAGAAGGCCTGGATGATTCCATCGGCCAGGCGCCGCATCGGGCCGGACAGCTTGTCGAGGAATTCGGTGATCGTCATGTGGAGCCCGCGTCGGGCCGCCGAGGCGCCCCCCAAAAAGGAGACCCAGACCATCATGAACTCACAAAACTCCGTGGTCAATGCGACGTCTTTGCCAACCACATGCATGATGACATTGAAGAAAACCATGATGACCATGACGGAGCCGAGCACAACCATCGTCCAGTCGACGGCGTTACCAAGCCACCGGATCAACATTGGCGCCGGCGGGGATGGCGGTAAACGGAAGTGACTCATAGTGAACCCCTTTTGGAGGGCCGCCTCCGCAATGGGGGCGGCCCTCCGGTTTCATTTGAGAGCATGGCAGGATTACTTGACGGGAAGAGCCTTGCGCACCGCTGCGGCATCCGCCAGAAAGGCGTCCACATCGGCGGCGCCGTACTTGTCACGCGCCTGGCCGTACACCGGCTGTACCGCCTTCCGGAAAGGATCCGCGGAAGGATTGGTGACCTTGGCCCCCTTGGACGCCATCTCTTTGAGCTGATTGTCGTCGTTGGCCTGAATCGTCTTGCGGGACCAGTCTGCCGCTTCCTTCGCGGCCTTGGTGACCGCCTCGCGGTCAGCCGGAGAGAGCTTCTGCCAGGTCTTTTCCGAAATGGCGAGCGGGATGGGGCTGTAGACGTGCTTCGTGAGGGTCACATAAGGCGCGACCTCGTAAAATTTGTTGGAGTAGATCGTATCGATGGGATTTTCCTGGCCGCTCACGGCCCCCTGCTGAATCGCCATGTACACTTCGGGGAGCGGCATGATCTGGACACTGAAGCCGATCGCATCGAGGGTCCAGCGCATCATTTCATTGGGGAACGTACGGAGCTTCTTTGCCCTTGGCGTCATCCGGGGTGCGAAGCGGATCCTTGGTGGTCATGCAGCGGAAACCCGCCTCAAACGTGGACAGGAAACGGAAGCCCTTCTTAGGCGCCTGATCAAACTGCGCCTTCAGCCACTTGGATTCATCATAGAGTTTCCATCCCTGCTCATAGCTGTCGACGATGAACGGCAGCATGGTGAGATTCAACGAGGCCAAATGCGGCGCATAGGAGCCGGTGCTGGACACGGTGAAGTCGATCCCGCCCAGGGCAAGCTGCTCGATGTTCTTCGGATCGTTGCCAAGCTGGCTGCAGCAGAACACCTGAACCTTGTAGCGGCCGTTCGTGTACTGCTCGACCTTCTTCGCGAACACTTCGGCAGCCCCCTGGCGTGCTCCCTGCTGCTGGTCGGTGTGGCTGAATTTCAGAACCGTCTGGGCTTCAACGTTCGATACACCGAAGACGTTGCATACACCCAACACGAAGACGACCACTGTGAAAAAAAGCATCCTGACAAACAACGATTTCCTCTTCATAGCAACCTCCTCCTCTGGTTATGGGCAGGAAAAAGCCTGCCTACGTCGTCACATGATCCGCATCCTGTTCCGTCTATCTGAACATTCATCCCCTTTCCACAATTCCAATGCTGCATCCGATCAATTGTCTTGAGAATTGTTTTGCGATTCCTCTTCGAACTCCTTAATCAGTTTCTCCCGCGAACGCTTAAAATGGAGACGAACAGCCTGCTCCGCCATTTCCGGATCTTTCTTTATGATTGCCTCGATAATCGCCAGATGTTCCGGGAGGGTTTCCCGGGGCGGTCTCACAAGCCCCCCCCGGAACTTCACCAGATAACTAAAGGTTATGACGCTGTACGTCTCCAGCATATTGGACAAGAGATCATCTCCGCCGATTTTGATCAGGAAATTGTGAAAGCGCCGATCCTCTTTGGCATATTTCTCCACGCTTCCACTGGCTTCGGATGTCTTCAATCCTTGAATAAATTCTGGAGTTTTTGGATCTGGCTGTCTGAAATGCGGAGGGCAGCACGTCGGGCTGCCAAGCCCCTCCAGTACTTCCCGAAGTTCGAAAATGTAGACCATTTCCTCCTTGGAAAACTCGCGCACATAAAACCCCTTGCGCGGGATCGCGGTAATCAAGTGCTCCTGTTCCAGTTTCTTGAGCGCGTTCACCAGGGGGGTTCGGCTGATCCCCAGATCTTCCGCCAATTTTTCCTGATAGATTTTACTTCCGGACTTGAGATTCTGATCGAGAATCATGGACTTTAATTGACTGTACACTTTTTGGTCGAGGTTCACGTGATCGGTTCCCAACTTTTTTCACAATCACCCTCATCCTCCAAGAATCAATCCCTGTTTAGAATTTACAGTCATGACAGCACAAGTAACAATTGAATAATGAATTTTGTATGCAGAATGTATCAAGGAAAAAATTTTGTCAAGTGAATATTTTCAAAACTCGTTAAGATTTTTTTGAATATGGAAAGCTAAGTGACGGGTCTTTTGCGTCGGTGTCTCGAGAAAAGCGCCAAAATGAAAAAAATTAATAGTAATAATATCAAATAGTTTAGTTTGGCGTGATATCATGAAAAATCATAGAATTCGCATGTTTTGTGTCCGGTTTTGTGTCCACATGCAAATTGGGAAGGGCCATTCATAAATAACTACTTGATATATTTGGTAGTCCCACGGGGGCTTGAACCCCGGTTTCCGGCGTGAGAGGCCAGCGTCCTAACCACTAGACGATGGGACCATGTGAGCTGGGAAGCGGATTAGTCTTCTTAAGTGTTCTAATGAATGCCGCAAAAATGTCAAGGCCAAAATCAACCGGCGGCCCTGATCTGATGCGATCGCCCGCCGGATCCTGCCGGATCACCCGCTCCTTCCCGAGGGTGACCATCACCTCGTCGATGCCGGGGCTCACGGTCTTGCCCGTCAGGGCGACGCGGAGCGCCTGGGCGATCCATTTGAGCTTCGTCCCCCGCTCCTCGGCGAGCGACCGCAGAAAGGCCTCCAGCCCGTCCTTCGTATAATCCGCAAGGCCGGGGATCCGCTCCGCAACCGCCTCCAGATGGCCGGCATATTCCGGCGTCAGGAATTTCGCCGCCGCCTCCGGGTCATAATCCACCTCTTCCCGGAAGTAGAAGGCACCGGAATCGGCCATCTCCACCAGGGTCTTCGACCGCGTCCGGAGGTCCGCCGCCACCTGCGCGACGAACCGGCGGTCCGAGACGTCGAAGCCCCGCTTCTCCCAGAAGGGGAGTCACCAGCCTCCACCAGTCTCTCTTCCGGATAGGCCATGATGTAATGCTGGTTCAGCCAGAGGAGCTTCTCCGGATTGAAGACGGCCGCCGATTTTCCGACCGCCTCCAGCGAAAACGCGCGGATGAGTTCCTCCATCGTGAAGATCTCCTGGTCGCCGTGGGACCAGCCGAGCCGGACCAGGTAGTTGACCAGCGCCTCGGGCAGATACCCCATCTCCTGATAGGCCATCACCGACGTCGCCCCGTGACGCTTGCTCAGCCTCGCCTTGTCGGAACCGAGGATCATCGGCACATGGCCGAACAGCGGCACTTCGTACCCCAGCGCCTCGTAGATCAGGATCTGCTTCGGGGTGTTGTTCACATGGTCGTCCCCCCGGATGACATGGGTGATCCCCATCTGGGCGTCATCGACGACGACGGCGAAGTTGTAGGTCGGATACCCGTCGGCCCGTTCGATGATCAGGTCGTCCAGCTCCTCGTTGTTGAAGGAGATGTTCCCCTTGATCAGGTCGTGCACGACGGTCACGCCCACCTCGGGACAGCGGAACCGCACCACCGAATCCGGCGATCTGGCCAATCCCCTGTCGCGGCAGGTCCCGTCGTATTTCGGCTTCCGGCCCTCGGCAAGGGCCTTCTTCCGCTTCGCCTCCAGCTCCTCCGGAGTGCAGGTGCAGTAGTAGGCCTTCCCCGTCGTCGATCAGCTTCTGGACCATCTCCCGGTGGATATCCACCCGCTCCGCCTGGAAGTAAGGCCCTTCGTCCCAGTTCAGACCGAGCCAGGTCATCGCATCCAGGATGGCCCGGGTCGATTCCTCCGTCGAGCGGAGCCTGATCGGTATCCTCGATCCGGAGGACGAATGTCCCTCCGTGCCTCCGCGTGTAGAGCCAGTTGAACAGGGCCGTCCGGGCGCCGCCGATATGGAGAAATCCCGTCGGCGACGGGGCAAAACGCGTTCTCATCTTCTCAGTTATCATTTTCACCCACCTGATACTATTTTCCGGACCCGCCTATGGTGTGTTATCGAAAAATTCCCTATCCCGCCACTGCGAGTGAAGCGATGTCATCTTATCCATGTAGTGTATAGGACCGCGTCCGGCCTTTTGTCAAGGCGGAAATGGGGCATGCCGATCCGAGCGACGGATGAGGAAAGGGTCCTCTTGTCGTTCATCACCGGTCATTCCATCTGACTGACAAAAGATCTGCGGCCCACTAATTCCATTTGATATTACATCCCATTCAGTTTATAAGTCATCCAAAGCAATCTGTGAAAAGGAGACGGGATAGGTTGTCGATCGACTGTCGTTGCCTCGAACCCTTTCGGAAATCAGACAGGACATGAGAAACAGGACAGCCGATAAATTATCCTTGACAATCCAGCCGGTTTATAATTTACTTCAGCCCTTTATACGGCGACTCCCGGCAAGGGGAAAGCGTCGTTTTCGATGTCGGGAAAGGGCAATTTTTGAAGATCAACGTCAGCAAGATCCCCGAAGGGGGGATGAATCTCCGGTTCGAAAAGGACTGGAGAATGGTTCCGGGACTTTCTTCCGGAAGCGGAGCCGACCGATTTTGTCCTGGACCGGATTGACAGTCGCCTGCACCGTCAGGAGGATGAAGGAGACGGTCTTTATCGAGGGAACCGCGGCCACGACCGTGGAGGCGCCCTGCGGCCGCTGTCTGGAGATGACCACGTCTGCCGGTCAGCTCCTCGTTCAAATATACCTTCTCTCCGCCTCCCGCCCAGCCGCAGGAGGAGTGGGAACTGAGCGCCGAGGATCTTGATTTTGCGTATTACGAAGAGGATACCATCGATCTGGATACGTTGATCTTTGAACAGATCATGCTGCAGATCCCGATCAAACCACTGTGCACGGAGACCTGTAAGGGGCTGTGCCCCCATTGCGGCATCAACCTGAATGTGGCCAGCTGCAGCTGTCAGACCAAATCCTTTGATGAACGGCTCGCCGCCTTGAAGCAATTCAAGGTTCAATCCGAGAAATAATCAAGGAAAGAGGAGTAACATATTATGGCAAATCCAATAAAAAGACATTCCAAATCCAGAAAAAACATGAGAAGGGCGCACGATTTTCTGAAGCCGGTTCTGGCATCCGCATGTCCGCAATGCCATGCGCCCAAGCTTCCCCACCATGTCTGTCCCACCTGCGGCACTTATAAGGGAAGGGAAGTCATCCCGATCGAAAAGGCCTCCTGAACCGCCGGGCGAGGAAACACCCATGGGTAAATACGGTGTTGTCTTTCCGGGACAGGGATCGCAATACCCCGGCATGGGTCAGGATCTTTACCGGGGAGATCAGCGAGTAAGGGATCTTTTTGCCGAAGCCGGGGATGTCCTTGGTCGGGATATGGTCTCTCTTTGTTTCGATGGGCCCCAGGAAGCTCCTCGATCTGACGGTCAACACGCAGATCGCCGTTCTCACGGTGGATATCGCCGCCTGGCTGGCTTTTTCCGGACGGGTGAGCCACACCGCCGATCGTCATGGCGGGCCACAGTCTCGGAGAATATGCCGCCCTTTATGCGGCCGGCGCTGTCGATCTGCGCGACGTCCTTGCTCTGGTTCACCTGAGGGCAAAGTACCATCAGGAGGCCGTTCCCGTGGGCGAAGGGGCGATGGCGGCCATCCTCGGCCTTCCGCGAGAAGTGGTGGAGGAGTTGTGCCGGCGGATTGACGGCGAAAACCATGCCGTGGCCCTCTCGATCGAAAACGCCCCCGGGCAGATCGTCGTCTCCGGACATACGGCGGCCATCGAAGAGATCATTGCCGCCGCCGAGGCAAAGGAAGGCGGCCGAGCGGTCAAGCTCGCCATCAGCGTCCCCTGCCATTGCCACCTCCTGCAGGGAGCGGCCGAGCGGTTTGCCGACGGAGCTCAGACAGGTCGAATTCCGGGATTGCGCGATCCCCGTGATTCCCAACTGCAACCCGGACCTCCTTCATTCCCGGGAGCACACACGGGAGCTGCTGGCCAGACAGATCACCTCCCCGGTCCGCTGGAAGGAGACGATCGAAAGGATGGCCGCGATGGGCGTCGACACGATCGTGGAGCTCGGCCCGAAGAGGATCCTCTCCGGACTGATCAGGCGGATCGACCGGCGAATACGCCTTCTCAATGTCGAGGACGGAGAATCGCTGGAAAAGACGCTGCGGCATTGAACGGCTGAGTGAGAATAAACCTTCAATGCAATATTTCCACCCCTGCCGGAGCAGGGGTCATTTTCATCAGGAGGAAGTTTTCATGACACTGGAAGAAAAGGTCATCAGCATTATCATGGAGCAACTGGATGTCACACGCGAGGAATGCGTTCCCGAGGCGTCATTCATCGACGATCTCGGGGCCGATTCTCTCGATCTCGTCGAACTGATCATGGAGATGGAGGAAACCTTCGACGTCCAGATCGCCGACAATGAACTTGAAAAGATCCGTACCATCAAGGATGTGCTTGATTTTCTCAAAAGCAAGGGCACGTCTGGAATGAGTAGCGGCCGGCGGCCAATGCCGTCGCGCCGTTTCTGCCTTGTCGGCCGGCAATCCGATTTGTCGCAACAGGGGGAGCAGTTGAAAAGAAGGGTAGTGATCACGGGCATGGGCGCCGTCACGCCGCTCGGCAACTCCGTCGCGGAGACCTGGGAGGGGATCTGCCGGGGAAAATCCGGCATCGGCAAGCATCACGAAGTTCGACTGCACGGCTTTCGAAACGAGGATCGCCGGCGAGCTGAAGGGTTTCGATCCGCTTCAGTACGTGAATAAAAAAGAATTGCGGCGCCTGGACGACTTCATCATCTATGCCCTGGCCGCCTCCGAGATGGCCCTGGCCGATGCCGGCCTTGCCATCGGCGCAGCCGAAGCGGAGCGGACCGGCGTGATCATCGGCTCGGCCATCGGGGGTCTGGCCACCATCGAAAAGGAAAAGGAAGCGATCTTCCTGGGCGGACCCCGGAAGATGTCCCCGTTCACCATCCCGGCGGTGCTGGCCAATCTCGCCGCCGGCCATGTCTCGATCCGTTTCGGGGCGAAGGGGCCGATCAACTGCAGCGTCACGGCCTGCGCCTCGGGCACCTGCGCCATCGGCGACGCCGCCCGGATCATTGCCGAAGGTTACGCCGATGTGCATGATCGCCGGCGGCGTGGAAGCGGCGGTCACCCCGCTGTGCGTCGCCGGATTCAACGCCATGCGGGCGATCTCCCGCACCGCAACGACGAACCGGAAAAGGCGAGCCGCCCTTTCGACCGCGACCGCGACGGATTCGTCATCGGCGAGGGCTGCGGCCTGGTGATTCTCGAAGCCCTGCCTCACGCCCTGGACAGAGGCGCCCGGATCTACGGCGAGCTCGCCGGCTACGGCAATCACAAGCGACGCCTTTCACATGGCCGCCCCGCCGCCGGGGCATGAAGGCGCCGCCCGGTGCATGAAGGTCGCCCTGCAGGATGCGGGGATGGACGCCGACGGAATCGACTACATCAACGCCCACGGGACCTCCACCCCTCTGAACGACGCCTACGAGACGGAGGCCATCAAAACGGTCTTCGGCGAACATGCCCGCAGGCTCGCCGTCAGTTCGACCAAATCGATGACCGGCCACCTCCTCGGGGCGGCCGGCGGTATCGAGGCGATCTTCTGCGTGAAGGCGATCGGCGAAGGGGTGCTCCCCCCGACGATCAACCTGGATCACCCCGATCCCGCCTGCGATCTGGATTACGTTCCCCACCAGGCGAGGAAAACGGCAGATCCGGACCGCCATGTCCAACACCTTCGGTTTCGGCGGGGTGAATGCCGTCCTGATTTTCCGGAAATTCGAGGAGATAGAGGAATGACCTATGGCCATGGAAAAAATCATCATCGGCGCGGATCATGCCGGTTATCCGCTGAAGGAGGCGCTCAAACCCTTCCTCACGGAGATAGGGTTCGCCGTGACCGACGTAGGGACGGACAGCGACCGGCCCACGGACTACCCCGACTTCGCGGCCCGAGTGGCCGAAGCGGTCTCTACCGGCGTTTTCCCGAGGGGGATACTGATCTGCGGCTCCGGCGTGGGGATGTCGATCATCGCCAACCGGTTCCCCGGCGTCCGGGCCGCCCTCTGCCTCGACGAAGAAACGGCGCGAGCTGAGCCGGCTGCATAACGATGCCAATATCCTGGTCCTTGCGGGGAGGAAAACCGATCCGGCAACTGCCCGCGCGATGACCAGGATCTGGCTGACGACCCCCTTTGAAGGAGGGCGCCATCAAAAGCGTCTCGATAAAATCAGGGAAGCGGAATTGAGGATTGCGTAATAAAATCAATTAGAGATTTTGGAGAATAACGATTACATGTCTTATTTAATGCAGGCCGATCCGGAGGTCGCGGAGGCCATCCGGCAGGAAACCCGCAGACAGGCGGGAAAGCTTGAAATGATCGCCTCGGAGAACTTCGTCAGCGAGGCCGTCCTGGAGGCCCAGGGGAGCGTGATGACGAACAAGTATGCCGAGGGCTATCCCGGCCGCCGGTACTACGGGGGATGCGAGTTCGTCGACATCGTGGAGCGGCTGGCCATCGAACGGAGCAAGCAGCTCTTCGGGGCGGAACATGCCAATGTCCAGGCGCATGCGGGCGTTCAGGCCAACATGGCCGTCTATTTTTCCGTCCTCGAACCGGGAGACACGATCCTGGGTATGAACCTCTCCCACGGGGGCCATCTCTCGCACGGGAGCCCGGCCAGTTTTTCCGGGCGGTTTTACCATGGCGTTTTCTACGGGGTGGATCGAAAGACCGAGACCATCGATTTCAACGAGGTGGAGACCCTGGCCAAGCAGCACAAGCCGAAGATCATCGTCGTCGGCGCCAGTTCCTATCCCCGGACCATCGATTACGAGAAGTTCCGGGCCATCGCCGACCAGGTCGGGGCGCTGATCATGGCCGACATCGCCCATATCGGCGGCCTGGTCGCCGCCGGTCTCCATCCTTCTCCCGTCCCCCTGCTGCGAGTTCGTCACGATGACCACCCACAAGACCCTGCGGGGTCCCCGCGGCGGGCTCATCCTGTGCAAGAAGTCATTCGCCCAGGCCCTCGATGCAAAGATCTTCCCCGGGATGCAGGGCGGACCCCTCATGCATATCATCGCCGCCAAGGCGGTGGCGCTGAAGGAGGCCCTCACCGACGACTTCAAGCGGTATCAGGCTCAGATCGTGAAAAACGCCAGGACTCTCGCCGAGACTCTGCTGGCGGAGGGTTTCCGCCTCGTTTCGGGCGGTACGGACAACCACCTGATGCTCGTCGATCTGACCGATCTGGGCATCACGGGAAAGGAGGCGCAGGAGACCCTGGACCGGACGGGCATCACGATCAACAAGAACGCGATTCCCTACGACACGAAGAGTCCCCAGGTGACCAGCGGCATCCGCATCGGAACACCCGCCCTGACCACGCGGGGGATGAAAGAGGCGGAGATGAAGCAGATCGGCGGAATCATCACGGAGGTGCTCCGGAATATCCATAACGAAAAACGCCTGGCCGAGGTCCGGGAAGAGGTCGGATCCCTCTGCGAGCGATTCCCGCTCTACGCGGAACGGTTGAGGGAAAACCGGTAGCGGCCGCCGGGGTGAAAGCGAACTTCAGCCATGGAAGAACCTGGAACAGGAAAGCAGCCGAACGGCAGGGCGGAATCCGACCGGCCCGCGTGGGATGATTATTTCCTCGATATCGTCGGGCTCGTGGCAAACGCGCCACCTGCCTGAGGCGCCGCGTCGGCGCCGCCCTGGTCCGCGACCGGCGGATCCTCTCCACGGGTTACAACGGCGCCCCTTCGGGGCTCCGCCACTGCCTGGAGATCGGCTGCCTCCGGGAGCAGAACCACATCCCCTCCGGCGAACGCCATGAGCTCTGCCGGGGGCTCCACGCCGAGCAGAACGCCATCATCCAGGCGGCGCTGCACGGGGTCAGCGTCAAGGGGGCGACCCTCTACTGCACGAACCATCCCTGCATCATCTGCGCCAAGATGATCATCAATGCCGGCATCGTCCGGATCGTGGTCGGGGGCGATTACCGCGACCGTCTCGCCGAAGAGATGCTGGCGGAGGCAAATATCGAGGTGAACCGACGATGAAATGTCCCTTCTGCGCCCACGGCGAAAACAAGGTGATCGACTCCCGGATCAGCAAGGACGGCGACGCCATCCGGCGGCGGCGGGAGTGTCTGGGCTGCGGCAAGCGCTTCACCACCTATGAATTCGTCGAAGAGGTCCTGCCCGATGGTCGTCAAGAAGGACGGCCGCCGGGAACCGTTCGACCGGACGAAGATCCGCGCCGGGATCAAGAAGGCCTGCGAGAAACGCCCCATCAGCACCGACGCCATCGAAACCGTGGTGGACAATGTCGAGCGGGCCTGTCAGGAATTCCAGGACAAGGAGATCCCCTCCTCGGCCATCGGCGAAAAGATCATGCGGGAACTCCAGACCCTCGACGGCGTCGCCTATGTCCGATTCGCGTCGGTTTACCGTGAGTTCCGGGATGTCAGCGACTTTGTGGAGGAATTGAAGGATCTCCTCCGCACCAGGAAGGACCGGGAAGGGAGGAAAGAAGGAGGGATAGAGGGTGTTCACGGGAATTGTAGCTGCCATGGGCTCCGTCCGGCGCCTGACGCGCCGGGGCGAAGACGCCCTGCTGGAGGTCGACACCTCTCTGGATCTGGACGACGTCCGGATCGGCGACAGCATCGCCGTCAGCGGCGCCTGCCTGACCGTGACCGCCCTGAGAGACAGGCGGGATTCACGGCGGATGTGTCGGCGGAGACCCTCTCCCGGACGACGCTCAAGACCATAAAGGCGGGCGATCGCGGTGAATCTTGAAAAGGCCCTGCGCGTCGGGGATCGACTCGGAGGACACATCGTCCTCGGCCATGTGGACGGCGTGGGAAGGATTCGTGGAAAAAACCGTCCGTTCCCAATCGGTCATTTTCGGCTTCGAGATCGATCCGGGACTCGGCCGTTATGTCGTCGCCAAGGGATCGATCACGGTGGACGGGATCAGCCTGACCGTCAACCGCTGTGAAAAGAACCGGTTTTATGTTAATATCATCCCGCACACGGCGGCCGGGACGACCCTCGGGTTCAAAAAGGTGTCGGATGCCGTCAACATCGAAACGGATATCCTGGCCAGGTATCTGGAGAAACTGATCGTTGCCGAGTCCGGAAGGCAACGGCGAAAAAGGTGGCCCTGCAGGGGGAGTCGATATGGCCCTGCTTGCCCGACACGGATTTTTGAAATAGAAAATGGAGAGATTATGAGTGTCAGCACCATCAAGGAAGCCATCGTCGATATCAAAAGCGGCAGGATGGTCATCCTCGTCGACGACGAGGACCGGGAAAACGAGGGCGACCTCTGCATGGCGGCCCAGTTCGTCACGCCGGAGGCGATCAATTTCATGGCCAGGTACGGCCGGGGGCTCATCTGCCTCACTCTGACCGAGGAGGATGCGGACAAGCTCCGCCTGATGCCGATGGTCCGGGACAACCGCTCCCGCTTCGGCACCGCCTTCACCGTCTCCATCGAGGCGAAGCAGGGGGTCACCACCGGGATCTCGGCGGCGGATCGGGCGACGACGATCCTGGCCGCCGTGGCCGACGACGCAAAGCCGGACGATCTGGTCAGTCCCGGCCACATCTTCCCCATCCGCGCCAAGAAGGGCGGGGTCCTGGTGAGAACCGGCCAGACGGAAGGCTCGGTCGATCTGGCGCGCCTCGCCGGCCTGAAACCCGCCGGCGTCATCTGCGAGGTCATGAAGGACGACGGGACGATGGCCCGCATGCCCGATCTGGAGATCTTCGCCCGGGAACATGATCTGAAGATCGTCACGATCAAGGATCTGATCGACTTCCGGATGCAGCACGAATCCCTGATCCGCCGGGCGGCGACGGCCACGATTCCGACCCGGTACGGCGGCGATTTCAAGCTGATCGTCTATGAAAACGACGTGGATGAGATGAAGCACGTGGCCCTCATCAAGGGGGACATCACGCCGAGGACGAGGTCCTGGTCCGCGTCCATTCGGAATGCCTGACCGGCGACGTCTTCGGCTCCGAGCGGTGCGACTGCGGCGATCAGCTCCACCGGGCCATGAAGATGGTGGCGGAGGCCGGCAAGGGGGTGATCGTCTACATGCATCAGGAGGGCCGCGGGATCGGTCTGGTCAACAAGATCAAGGCCTACGAGCTCCAGGAGCAAGGGCAGGACACGGTGGAGGCCAACATCGCCCTCGGCTTCAAGGAGGATCTGCGGGATTACGGCATCGGCGCCCAGATCCTGGCCGACATCGGGGTTCGGAAGATGCGGCTCCTGACGAACAATCCCAAGAAGATCGTCGGCCTGGAGGGGTATGGGCTCACCATCACCCAGCGGGTCCCGATCGAGATCAGGCCGAACGAAAACAACATCCAGTACCTCCAGACGAAGAAAAAGAAGATGGGACACATTCTGAAGGTCTAAGAACGCACGGAAAAACCGCAGCCTTTTTGCGCGCAATCCGATTTTGTTAGGAGAACGAGCCATGCCAAAAATCATCGAAGGAAAGATCGTCGCCAAGGGAATGAGGTTCGGCATCGTCGCCAGCCGTTTCAACGACTTCATCAGCGGCCGGCTGATCGACGGGGCCGTCGACGCCCTGACCCGGGCCGGAGCGGAAGAGAAGGAGATCCAGATCGTCCGGGTCCCCGGCGCCTTCGAACTGCCGCTTGCAGCCAAGAAGATGGCAAAAAGCGGACGCTATCGACGCCGTGATCTGCCTGGGCGCCGTCATCCGCGGCGCCACGCCCCATTTCGAGTACATCAGCGCCGAGGTCTCCAAGGGGATCGCCGGTGTGGGGCTGGAGACCGAGGTGCCGGTGGCCTTCGGCGTCCTGACGACGGACACCATCGAACAGGCCATCGAACGGGCGGGCACCAAGGCGGGGAACAAGGGCTGGGACGCCGCCCTGTCCGCCATCGAGATGGTTGATCTTTTCAAAAAACTGTAATATAAGCCGTACGTCATCGGGGTTCTCTTATCAGCAGGATCATATCTGAGGGATGCATGCACCAGAGGCGGAAGGCAAGAGAAGTGACCCTGCAGGTTCTTTATGAGTTGGACGTTCAAGGGATCGACGTCCGGGAGGCCATTGAACGTTTCTGGGCGAATTTCGACGCACCGGAGGAGACCAGAAAATTTTCGACCCTTCTGATCGAAGGCACCTGGAGCAACAGGGAACAGATCGACAGACTGATCAGCGACAGTTCCGAAAACTGGACCATGGCCAGGATGTCCCGTGTAGACAAGAGCATTCTGCGGATGGCTGTTTACGAACTTCTGTTCTGCCATGACATCCCCCCGAAAGTCACCCTGAACGAGGCCATCGACCTCGGAAAGGTTTACGGTTCCGAAAATTCGGGCGCGTTTATCAACGGCATTCTGGACGCCCTCTACGGAAAGCTGCGCAAGAAGGATGAAGATCAAGATATCGACAGCGTCACCGGATGCCCTGACCCGTGAGACCTTGATTCTCGGATTCTTTTCCGACGAAAGACCGCCCAGAGGCTATTGCGGTCTGGTGGACTGGCGTCTCAACGGGATGATCTCCACCGAGATCGCCGGGGGCAGGATCTCCGGAAGCTTTCTGGAAAAGATCGCCTGCGCCTTTCCCCGGCGCATCCGCATCTCCCGCCTTCTCCTGTTCGGTCTGGGAGTTCTTTCCGAACTGACCTACGACAGGCTCTACAATGCCGGTTTCGAGATGGCCAAGACCGTAAGCGGAATCGGTGCGACCGACCTGGCCCTTCCTATGCCGGCCGCCGGCAGGGGTTCTCTGCAACTTGCCGGAATGACCGAGGCCCTGATCACGGGCATTTTTGACGGCAGTGCACATGAACCGGAAAGGCTTCCGGCACTGAGTCTGGAAATCCCTGCGAAGGTCGATCAACTATCTGACATCCGTACAGGGCTGGAGAGGTTCCTGAAGAATACAGGGGCGGAGAAATCGAGATTTTTGATTCCGAAGAGCAGGCACCGGATAAAACGGAGGAGTTTTTCTTAAATGGAAAGAAAGTACAATCCCGCGGAGATTGAAGAGAAGTGGCAGAAGCACTGGGAAGAGAAGCGGATCTTCAACGTCACGCGAAGACCCGGACAAGAAAAAATATTACCTTCTCGAGATGTTCCCCTACCCCTCCGGCCGGATCCACATCGGCCATGTGCGGAACTACACGATCGGCGATGTCGTCGCCCGTTACAAGCGGATGAAGGGATTCAACGTCCTCCATCCGATGGGCTGGGACGCCTTCGGCATGCCGGCGGAAAACGCCGCCATCGAGCGGGGGATCCACCCCTCCGTCTGGACCCATGAAAACATCGACAACATGAGGCTGCAGCTCAAGAGGATGGGCTTCAGCTACGACTGGGAACGGGAGGTCGCGACCTGCGACCCCGAGTACTACCGCTGGGAACAGCTCTTCTTTCTCTGGATGTACGAAAAGGAGCTTGCCTACAAGAAAAGCTCCACGGTGAACTGGTGCCCCAAGTGCGAGACCGTCCTTGCCAACGAACAGGTGGAGGCCGGCCTCTGCTGGCGGTGCGGTTCGGAGGTCGGCGAGCAGTACCTGAGCCAGTGGTTCTTCCGGATCACCGCCTATGTCGAGGAACTGCTGGACTACTGCGACCGTCTCCCCGGCTGGCCGGAACGGGTCCTCACGATGCAGAAGAACTGGATCGGCAAGAGCTACGGCTGCGAGGCCTCCTTCCCGATGGCCGACGGCAAGGGCGACATCAAGGTCTTCACGACGCGCCAGGACACGATCTTCGGCGCCACCTTCATGCTCATCGCCGCGGAGCACCCCCTCGTCATGGACCTCTCCCGGGGAAAGGCCTGCGAAGGGACCGTCCGGGAGTTCGTGGAGAAGATCAAAAAGCAGGACAAGAAGATGCGGACCTCCGAGTATTACGAGAAGGAGGGTGTCTTCCTCGACACCTAGTGTCTTAATCCCGTCACGGGGCGGAAGATGCCGATCTACGCGGCGAACTTCGTCCTGGCCGATTACGGAACCGGTTGCGTCATGGCCGTCCCGACCCACGACCAGCGCGACTTCGAATTCGCCAAAAAGTATAATCTGCCGCTGATCGTGGTGATCCAGTCCCCCGACCGGGCTCTGAACGTAAAGACCATGACGGAGGCCTACACGGACGACGGCATCCTGGTCAACTCCGGTCCCTTCGACGGCATGGAAAATCTGAAGGCCCAGGATGCCATCGCCGATCATCTCGAAGCGCTCGGCCGGGGGAAAAAGACGATCCAGTACCGCCTGCGCGACTGGGGCATTTCCCGCCAGCGTTACTGGGGGGCGCCCATCCCGATGGTGATCTGCGAGGACTTGCGGAACGGTTCCGGTTCCGGAATCAGACCTCCCCGTCATCCTGCCCAGCGACGTCGAACTCACCGGCGAGGGAGGCTCGCCGCTTGCCAGATACAGGCCCTTCGTGGAAACGACCTGCCCTCGCTGCGGCAAACCGGCGCGGCGCGAAACAGACACGATGGATACCTTCGTCGAGTCCTCCTGGTACTTCGACCGTTTCTGTTCGGCGCATCACGACGCCAAGCCGGGGCTGGACCGGAAGAAGCTGGATTACTGGATGCCCGTCGACCAGTATATCGGCGGGATCGAACATGCGATCCTCCACCTCCTCTATGCCCGGTTCTACACCAAGATGCTCCGCGACTTCGGCGCGCTGGGCGTCGATGAACCCTTCACGAATCTCCTCACCCAGGGGATGGTCTGCAAAGAGACGATGCGCTGCTCCGAACACGGTTACCTCTTCCCGGAGGAGGTCCGGGAGGAGAAATGCGTGCACTGCGATTGCGCGGTCACCATCGGCAAGACGGAAAAGATGTCCAAGTCGCTCAAGAACGTCGTCGATCCCGATTATCTGATCAAGGCCTACGGCGCCGACACCGCCCGGATCTTCTGTCTCTTCGCGTCCCCGCCCGAAAAGGACCTCGAGTGGAGCGATCAGGGCGTCGACGGCTCTTTCCGGTTCCTCAGCCGGACCTGGCGGATCGTCACGGATTATCTCGACGATCTGCGCGACGTGGCCCCCTTTGCCGGGGGTGAACCGCTGGAGGACGATCTCAAGGCCCTGCGAAGGAAGACCCACCAGACCATCCGGAAGGTCACCTCCGACATCGAGGACCGTTTTCACTTCAATACGGCCATCAGCGCCGTCATGGAACTGGTCAACACCCTCTACCAGCATCCCCGCCCCGCGGCGAACGACCGGCTCGCGCTGTCCGTCGTCCGGGAGACGGTGGAGACCGTCATCCTGCTCCTGGCCCCCATCGTTCCCCACATCACCGAAGAGCTCTGGACACTCCTCGGCCGGACGGAAAGCCTGGCCGATGTGGCCTGGCCGGTCTTCGACCCGGCGGTCGCTTCGGAGGAGGTGATCACGATCGTGATCCAGATCAACGGCAAGGTGCGGAGCCGGATCAGCGTCCCTGCCGATGAGGAGGGCGAGCAGATCAAGGCCCTGGCGCGGAGCGATGAGAAGATCGCCTGGCAGATCGCGGGTAAGACGATCGTCAAAGAGGTGTATGTCCCGAAAAAACTGGTGAATATCGTCGTTCGGGATTGACGGCGCATCCACTCCCGTCGGGGTGCTCGACCAGGACATGGGTGACAGGCCCATGGGCATGATGAGGAGAAAAAAGATGTTCGGGAACGGCGGTTCTGAAAGATCGGAGCGGACATCGGCCTTGGGGGATTCACTTACGTTGGGTGAGTCTCGTTCTTCTCGCCCTGCTGCTGTCCGGTTGCGGATATAGTTTCTCGGGCATGAGCAAATCGGCCTATCCCGACAATCCAGTCGGTGTATGTGGATGTATTCACGAACAAAACGAGCGAGCCCAATCTCGACATCATCTTCCGCACCGCCTTCAGCAACGAGATCGTTCAGAACGGCCATTTCAAACTGGCCTCCAGCCGAGGAGAAGCGGATGCGATCTTCCGAGGAACCATTCTCAGTATGCAGGTTGCCCCCCTCGCCTACAAGACGGGCAGCCTCTCGGCCGAGGACCGGATCACTGTGCACATGGAGCTTTTTTTCGAGGAAAGGGTGAGCGGCCGGATCCTCTGGACGAACGGAGCCTTCGTCGGGACGGGGGATTATCGCGTCAGCGGGTCGGGGCGACGGAGGCCGCTCGCAGAAACGCCCTCACCAAGCTGGCCGGTGACTCAGCCGAAAAGGCATACCGACTGATGATGTCCGATTTCTAAGGGGAGATTACGCCTTCAGACTGTTGACGCGCTTCGTCAGGCGGGAGGTCTTGCGTGAGGCGGTCTTCTTGTGAAAAGCGCCCTTCGCCGCCGCCTTGGCAATCGCCGGAACGGCCTTGGCCAACGCCGCCTTTGCCGCCTCGGGATCCTTGCTTTCCACTGCCTCCAGAACGGTCTTTACACTGGTCCTGATGCTGGATTTCACCGAGACGTTGCGTTCGCGGTGCTTCAAGGCCTGACGGCTTCTCTTGACTACGGATTTGTGTACGATCAAAAAACTTCCTCCTTCCGGTCATTTTTAAATAGGTTGTCCTCTCTATATGAATTCCGTCCCACTGTCAAGACGAAAATCGTTTTCTCTTTTCCTCCTTAGCTTTTTCTCGCCAAACCCTTGTAGAAGGTCAATGCGATCACCACGAGCATCAACGTCCCGATCGGCCTGGACAGAATCGTAATCAGTGTCGCCCCCTGCCCTTGAAAGATCATGATCGCCTTTCGCAGATTCTCGTCCGCCATGGGTCCCAGAATCACCCCGAGGATCATAGGGGCAAGCGGATACCTCATCTTATACAGAGCCCATCCCAGCAGTCCCACGGTCAGCATGACGTACAGTTCGAAGACGGATTGATTGATCCCGAAGGCCCCGATCGCGCACAAGGGCAAAATGATGGGCATCAGGATCTCCTTTTTCATCGTGAACAGCCTGACCCCCGGTTTGATGATCACCAAGGCAACTCCGTACATCAGGAAATTGGCGGCGATCAGGGCTGCGTAGAAGAAATAGATCAGCCCCGGATGATGGGTCTCCAGAGCCGGCCCTACCCGGATCCCGTGAAGGTTCAATGAACCCAGAATGATGGCCATGGCGGACGGCTGGTCCATCCGGCCGAGCGCTACCGCGGCCCCGGCTCCCGCTAGCGACAGGACGGCGAGGACCATGAATCCGCTCCAGTAGCTTCCCGTAAGATCGAAAAGATAGCCCATGGCGAAGCTCCCCACGGCTCCGGAGAGGGCAAAGATCGTCAACGCCGAACCGTTCAGCTTGCCGAATCCCGGCCCCGCAAAATGATCCGCCAGCAGCGCCGAGGCCGTAGGCCTTGTCAGACCCAATCCCGCTCCCGACAGGGCCGCTCCGCCATAGAACAAAACCGGAGACATCCCGTGAACGAATGAGGCGAGCAAAGCGCAGGCGCATACCCCCAGGACGGTTCCCACGACGAATGTCGACACCCGTCCCAGAGAGTCGGAGACGCCGCTGATCAGGTTCCCCGCGATGGCGCAGACCCCCCAGAGCAGAAAGATGCAGGGCGCTCTCTCCCGGGGTAAATCCCTGATCCGTCGCATGCGGAACGATATGGACGGTGGTCCCGACGAGGATGAAGGCGATGGCGCTGTAAATCAGGGCAATGAGTAAAAAGCGGAGTGAAAAGACCCTCTGCCGGAACGGCGCGCTGACCGGTGCGCCGTTTCCGGTGCGAAGGGCCGCGCGTTCCTTCTCCGCAAGAGCGTCTCGCTCCGCGGCGGTGAGAAACGGTTCATCGGCAACTGAGGCCTTTTCCCGGGGATGATCGCGCAGCAGGATGGCCGCCAGCGGAAAGATACCGATCATGGTGAATACCGCCAGCGCAAGATAACTGTACCGCCATCCGATCGCCGCGATAAGGAAGGGGACCGCCAGATTCAGAACGGCGGCAAATCCCTGGCCGGAATTGGCGATGCCCATGGCCAGGCCGCGCTTCTTGACGAACCAGTGGGAAAGGATCTGTACCTGGGGGATGAAGGTGGATGCGGCAAATCCCACGTTCAACAGGGCATACATCAGATAAAACTGCCAAAGGCCGCTGATCGACGAACCGATCAGCAGCGCCGCGCCGCCGAATAAAACCCCGAAGGCCATCATCCAGCGCAGGCTCCACCGCTCACCAAGACTGCCGACTATCGGGGAGCAGATGCTCTGCGCGAGCATGCCGATCGAATAGGCGCCCGCCGTCTGGGCGCGGTTCCAGCCGAACTCGCCGGAGATGGTCTTGAAGAAAAGTCCAAAGGAATTACGGGTACCCACCACCACGGACATAACGATGAATACAACGGCCAGGATCACCCAACCGTACCACAGGGAGGAGCTTTTATGGGTCGCATCGGAATCGGACGTCATTGCCTTGACCTGCATTCGCATAGGAATGCACGTCGTATCATACATCCGGCGGGAACGCCAATGACGGTTTCGCCAGCCCCCTTCCCTTCCAGATCCGGTAGATCGCCGGGTAGATGATCAGCTCCAGGATCGTGGAGGTGATGACGCCTCCGACCATCGGCGCGGCGATCCGCTTCATCACGTCGGCGCCGGCGCCGTGGGAAAACATGATGGGGATGAGCCCCGCGAGGATCACGGAGACCGTCATGATCTTCGGCCGGATTCTTTTCACGGCGCCGTGCATGATGCTCTCCCGGAGGTCGTCGATCGTCTTCATCCGCCCCTCTTTCCGCCACTGGTCATAGGCCAGATCGAGATAGAGGAGCATGACGACGCCCGTCTCCGCGTCGAGACCGGCCAGCGCGATGATCCCCACCCAGACGGCGATGCTCATGTTGTAGTCGAGCAGATAGAGGAGCCAGAAGGAGCCGACCAGGGAAAAGGGCACGGCCAGAAGGACGATCGCCGTTTTCGTCGCCGACTTGGTGTTGAAGTAGATCAGGATGATGATGATCAGGAGCGTGAGCGGGATGACGAGTTTGAGCTTCTCGTGCGTCCGGACGAGGTTTTCGTACTCGCCGCTCCAGGTGAGCCGGTACCCCTCGGGAATCTTCAGGTCCCGCCACCCTGGCCTTGGCCTCGTTCGACGTAACTCGCCGAAATCCCTGCCCGAGAAGTCGATATAGACATAGGCGGCCAGGAGCCCCTCCTCGCTCTTGATCATCGTCGGCCCCTTGACGATCCGGACGTCGACGAGTTCCCCCAGCGGGACCTGGAGGATGTTCCGCGTGGCGGCCATCCCGGCGGACGCAGGCGCAGACGCCCCCTGCGCGCCGGGCATCATGACCGGCACCAGGATCCTTTTCAGCGATTCGGGATCGTTCCGGAGTTCGCGGGGATAGCGGACGTTCACGGGATAGCGCCCCCTCCCCTCCACCGTCGTCGTGACGTTCTCGCCGCCGATCGCGGTCTGGACCAGCTCCTGGACATCGTCCACGGTCGAGTCCGTAGCGGGCCATCCGGTCCCGCCGGACGGCGATGTCGAGGAAGTAACCGGTCGTCACCCGTTCGGCATAGACGCTCCTCGTCCCCGGAACGGTCTTGAGCCGCTCCTCGAGCGCCAGGCCGATCTTCTCGATCTCGTCGAGATTCGGTCCCATCACCTTGATCCCGACCGGCGTCCGGATCCCGGTGGAGAGCATGTCGATCCGGGCCTTGATCGGCATCGTGAAGGAGTTCGACACCCCGGGGATGGAAAGGGCGTCGTTGAGCTCGTTCTTGAGCTTCTCCACCGTCATCCCCGGACGCCACTCCGACTCGGGCTTCAGGTTGATCACCGTCTCGAACATCTCCAGCGGCGCCGGATCGGTCGCCGTTTCCGCCCGCCCCGCCTTGCCGAAGACCTGCGCCACCTCGGGCATCTTCTTGATGATCCGGTCCTGGAGGTTGAGGAGCCGCCCGACCTCCGAGACCGAGGCGCCGGGCACCGTCACGGGCATGTAGAAGAGCGTCCCTTCGTAGAGGGGCGGCATGAACTCCGTCCCCAGTTTCATGAACGGGTAGACCGTCACGGCCAGGATGATGAGGGCCAGGACGATCACGGTCTTCCGGAAGCGCAGGGCAAACCGGGCGACCGGCTCGTAGAGGCGGTGCAGGATCCAGCTGACGGGATTTTTCTCCTCCGATCGGATCTTCCCCCGGATGAAGAGGGTCATCAGGACCGGCGTCAGGGTCACGGCCAGAAAGGAGGAGAAGAGCATCGCGAAGGTCTTCGTATAGGCGAGCGGCTTGAAGAGCCGTCCCGCCTGGGCCTCAAGGGTGAAGACCGGCAGGAATCCGACGGTGATGACCAGAAGCGAAAAGAAGAGCGACGGACCGACCTCTTTGGCCGCCTCGATGATCACCTCGGTCCGGTCCCCCGGCCGGCCGTGCGCCTCCCACTCCTCGAGTTTCTTGTGGGCGTTTTCCACCATGATGATCGAGGCGTCGACCATCGCCCCGATGGCGATCGCGATCCCGCTCAGGCTCATGATGTTCGAGGTCACCCCGAGATAGAACATGCAGATGAAAGAGATGATGATCGCGACGGGCAGCGTCAGGATCACCACGAGCGCCGAGGGGAGATGGAACAGAAAAACGATGCAGACGATGCTGACGGCGATGGAGAGCTTGAGGATCTCCTCCTTCAGGGTATCGACCGCCCGGCCGATCAGCTCGGACCGGTCGTAGGTGACGACCACCTTCACCCCCTTCGGGAGGCTCGGTTCGATGTCCCGCTTCAGCCGTTCCTTGACCCGTTCGATGACGGAAAGGACATTCTCTCCGAAGCGGACGACGACGATCCCGCCCACCACCTCGCCCCGGCCGTCCAGGTCGGCAATGCCCCGCCGGATATCCGGCCCGAGCTGGATCCGGGCGACATCCTTCAAGGTAGACCGGCGTCCCCGTGCCGCTCGACCCCCACGGCGATCTCCTCCAGGTCCCGGACGCTCCGCGACATACCCCCGCCCCCGGACCATGTACTCGACGCCGGAGAGCTCGATCACCCGCCCTTCCACGTCGCGATTGCTCCGGCGGACCGTCTCCATGACCTTGCCGATCGGGATATTGAAGGCGGAGAGCCGGACCGGATCGACGGTGATCTGGTACTGCTTGACGAAGCCGCCGAGGCTCGCGACCTGGGAGACCCCGGGGACGCTTTCGATGGCGAGTTTGAGATGGTAGTCCTGCAGGGAGCGGAGCTCCGCCAGATCACGCTGTCCGGTCTCATCGACCAGGGCGTAGGAGAACCCCCAGCCCAGGCTCGTCGCATCGGGCCCCAGGGTCGGATTGACATCGGCGGGAAGCTTGCTCTTGACCGCCTGGAGGTATTCGAGGATCCGGCTCCTCGCCCAGTAGATGTCCGTCCCCTCGTCGAAGATCACATAGATGAACGAACTTCCCAGGAAGGAGAAGCCGCGGACCACCTGCACTTTCGGCGCCGCAAGGAGCGTCGAGGTGATCGGATAGGTCACCTGATCCTCGATGAGGTCGGGGCTTCTCCCCATCCACTCCGTATAGATGATGACCTGGGTGTCGCTCAGGTCGGGAAGGGCGTCGAGGGGGGTGTGCTTCAGCGCCCAGGCGCCCCACACAAGGGCGCCCAGAACCAGAAGAAAAATGAGAAACCGGTTTTTGGCGCTGAATCCGATCAGTCTGGCAATCATAGCGCTCTCCTATCCAATCCGGGGTTACCGGTCTTTCTGTCCAGTCAGGGGTTTCACCCCCCGGAGCTGCGCCTCGGAATCGACGAGGAAGGCGGCGGATGACGCCACCTTATCCCCGGACTTGAGTCCCCGAAGGACCTCCCGGAACCCCTCGGTCCTCGCCCCGAGCTGCACCTCCCGCGGCTCGAAATTGCCCTCCCCTTTATCGACATAGACGATCTGCCGGACACCCGTATCGATCACGGCGTCGTCGGGAACCGTCAACTTTCTCCCCAGATCGATTTTGATTTCCACGTCGGTAAACATCTGGGGCTTAAGATTCTCCCCCGGATTGGAGATCGTGAATCTCGCCTTGGCCGTCCGCGTCTCGCCGGCCAGAGAGGGATAGATAAAATCGATCCGGGAGCGGTACTCCTGACCGGGATAGCCGGTAAGGGTGATCAGAGCCTCCTGACCCGGCCGGATCAGGGGCAGATCCGCCTCATAGATGTCGGCGACGACCCAGAGCGTCGACAGATCGGCCACATCGAAGAGCTTCTCCCCCGGCATCGCCTTCATCCCCTGGACCGCCATCTTCTGGACGACATGGCCGCTGACGGGACTGTATATCGTCAGCGTCCGCACCGGCTCGCCTGTCTCCTCGATCCGCCGGATCTGCTCTTCCGAGATATCCCAGAGCTTGAGTCGTTCCCGCGCGGCGGCGACAAGGGCCTCCGCGTCCAGGGTGATTATTCTGTAGGCGACACTGGAGCCTTCAGGTTTCGTCTGTCGGCTCCATTTGAGGAGCTGGAGAAATTCCCGCTGCGTCGCCAGGAGCTCCGGACTATAGATATCGGCGAGGGGCTCCCCTTTTTTCACCGGCCGGCCTGTGTAATCCACGTAGAGCCGTTCGATCCACCCCTCGATCTTGGTGTTCACCGTCCGGAACTGCCGCTCGTCGTATTCCACCCGCCCGACGGTCCGGATCGTCCGGCGGAGGGAGCGGACGGCCACGGCGACGGTCTTCATCCCGATCATCTGCTGCTTGTCGGCGGGGATCTCCACGGTCGGAGGTTCCGCCGCCTGCGTCTCCGCTGTCTGCTTCTCCGTCGCCGATGGGGGAGCGGCGGGCACACCTCCTCCATGTCCCTGGTGTCCGGTTTCGGTTTTGGCAGCGGGGGTCGCGGTACGCCGGTATGCCTCATCAATCTTATCCGCGACGCCTCCGAGGTTGAAGTAAAAACCGATCCCCGCGAGGACCAAAATCCCGACCGCAACGCAATGCGCCGATCATCATTCCTTTTTTCTTCATGATTTTATCCTTCTGATGCACCGACCTTTCGGCTGCGCGTCGCATTATTTCCCGGGCAGGGCCGGTTCGGTCAGCGCCTCGATCCTCACTCTGGCCTTCGCCCGTTCCGTCAACTGACCCTGGTAGAGAAGTTCATAATCCAGAATCGATTTGAGACGGGCGATGACCGTCGCAACATCGCTTCTTCCCGTCAAATAGCCGGAAAGGGCAAGATCGAAGTCCTGCAATGCCTTGGGAATCAGTGCATTCTTGTAGAGATCCATCAGGTACTCCGCCGTCCGAAACATGGACAGAGCATCCCGGATGCCGGAGACGGTCATGAGCTTGACGGCTTCCAGTTCATGCTTCGCCCCCTCCAGGGCGGCCTGGGCCTCATGGACGGCCGGCTCCTGCTTCGTCTTGTAGAAGATGGGGATATTCACCGAAGTCGAAACACTCCACATGTTCTGGTAGTCCCCCCCGCGCTGCGCGAGGCTCCCCGTCAGCGTGAAATCGGGATAGTATTCCCTCTTGAGCATGATTGACCCTCGCCTCGGCGGCGGCAATCATCTTTTCCCGGTTCCGGATCTCCGGCGCATGCGCATAGGCCTTCTGGATCAGCTCCGCCTCGTCGGGATTGTACGGCTCAAAGACCAGGGGAAGGGGCCTTTCAAGAGGCGTTATGGTCTCCCGTCCGACGGTCAGGCTGAGCATCGCCTCCAGGGACTGGATCTTCTGCTTTAGCATCGCCTCCCGCTCCCGGAGCATATACTTCTCGGTCTGCGCCATGACGACGTCCGCCTGCGAGGCCGTCCCGGAGGCGTACCGCGCGAGCGCCGCCTCCTCGATCCTCACAAATAGCGAGGCCCGCTCCTTGACCAGATCCAGATTCCGATAGGTCAGGGAGAGATCATGGTAGAACTCCTTGATCCTGCGCAATGATTCGCAGCTGTAGGGCCTCATAGGCGGCCTTGGCCCCTTCGGTATCGGCCGCCGCCATTTTCTGTTTCAGATCGCGCTTGCCGAAAAAGGGCAGGGTCTGGGAGACGGAATACATCCATTGCGCATCCGGCGAATCACCGTAGGTATAGCTGGTCAGCCCCTCGTTCTGGTATCCGAAGCTGATCATGGGATCGGGAAGCCCCCAGGCCTGGGTGATCCGGAAACCGGCCGCCTGGATCCGGGACTCGGCGGCCAGGAGTTCCCGATTATGCGCCAGTGCCTCTCCGATCAGGGGCTGGAGCTCCAGCGCGCCGGCTCCGGCGGTCTGGGGCAGCAGCCAAAGAACCATTCCCAGGAGAATCCGAACGCACCATCCAATGTTTTTTATCTTTAATAAAATCATATTCTTGCCCTCCTGCAGACAGGGAATGAAGGCCGTTCTCGTCACTCCGCGGCGTGAAGGCGGCTGTTTTCTACCGGGCATCAACGGTAAATTTGGCGGTGGCCGTCTTTCCCCCCTGGGTGATCCGGACGGACATGTTCCACGATCCTCCCATAGACAGATCAATCTTCGCCTTGTACTTTCCGCCGTCCGGTTTGGCGTCCGCCTTGTTCTCCATCGCCGGCATCCCCGGCATCGCCGGCATCGATGCGGTCAAAAGGACCTTCGCATCCGTCACACCTTTCCCGTCTTTGTCCGTCACGGCAATCACCACGTTGTTCGTCCCGACCACCGGCGGGTTCTTCTCCATCGCGATATCCACCGTATAATCGCCGGCCTTCTTCTGAACGGTATACTCCTTTGCCAACACCACTCCTGCCATAAAAACCATTCCTGCAACGACAACCCATAGCCATTTTTTCATATCCAACCTCCTATCATACTTTTACAATATTCACCTGGTTATTCCCAATTTCCACCGTAGGTCACTCACAAAGAAACGAAGGTCGTAACGTAAAGTCGTCCCTTCAAACGCACCGAACTATTGAATCTGTCCGCCGGATGCATGGATCTTGTTATGAAGCGCCTGCATGTCCGTAAAGGTCAGGCCCGATTTGTTTTGAACCGATCCCATGAACGCCGTCATTGCACTTGCCAGACCGCTTGTCCCTGAGCCGGCTGAGAGCGGAGCGTTCACCGTCCCCATCATTCCGCCCCTGCCGCCCATCATGATCTGATTACCCCCCATCCTGCCGTCCATGAAGCCGTCCGCGGCGTCATTCATCATGGTGGTGACGATACCCGAAGAGAACGGCATCCCGATACTGTTTGCATACTGCGACATGGCGGCTAACATAATCCCATAGTTGCGCATGTCTTGCGTTGCTCCGCTTCCCGACCCGGGGATCAATGGATTCATCGGATGGGTGTAGAGAATGTCATTGACCGAAAAATAATTCCCCATCGCCGTGTTGGCCGCCGCGATGTTCGCAGGGGTCATACCGCCGCTCATCGCCTGCGCCCTCGCCTGGGCCATCGAGGTCAGAGGTGTGATCTGCACCCCGCCCATCACCGCGCCGGCGACTGCCTGGGGCATGATGCTCGTCATTACATCACCGGCCTGCATGGTCATGGAAATGCCTGTCGCCTCATCCGTATACGTCCCTCCGGTCATCTGCAGCATGACGGGACCCGAGTAAGAACCGATGGAAAGGCTGAAATTTCCCTGTGCGTCCGTGGTTCCGGTCCCGATCTGCGCCCCCATGAGGCCGTTATTG
>CAWJHT010000077.1:0-14082 GCA_963842685.1 uncultured delta proteobacterium
GTCCCCTCTTCGTAGCCGAGGCGAAGCGGCAGCGCGATGGCCTTTGTCCTCGAAGCCGGCGGCATGAAGGGACAGATCGTGACCGGGCGCAAGGGACGGCTGGAACTGAGGCTCTCTGCCCGCGGTCGGGCGGGTCATGCCGCCCAGGTGGTGGAGGGGAAAAAAAGCGCCATTCTGGACCTGGCCCATGTCATCATCGAACTGGAAGGACTGAACGGCCGATTTCCGGGGGTCTCGGTCAACATCGGCCAGACCGCCGGCGGCATCGTCCCGAACAGCGTACCCGAAGAGGCTTGGGCGTCTGTCGATGTCCGCTCGCCAACAACTGATGGATTTGCATTCTTCCACTCCTGCCTGGACGACCTCCTCAAGCGGCGGCACGCGGAGGGAATGGAGCTAAAGGTCGAAGTGGTGGAGCAGGTTCCCATCCTGGAGGCGACTGAACGAAACAAGGCCCTGTACGGCGTCATCGCCGGAGAGGCAAGTCGGCTGGACATCACCGTTGTGGAGCAGTTCCGCGCCGGGGCCTCGGATGCCAACACCATCGCGGAGGCGGGAACGCCCGTGGTGGACGGCTTGGGTCCGGTGGGAAGACACGACCACAGCGACCGGGAGTATCTCGTTCGGGAGAGCCTCTATACGAGAAGCGCCCTACTCGGCTTTATCCCTGCTCGCGGCCTGGCGACGGTACGAGGAGGGGACTCTTTTTTAAAAAATTCAACTGGAGAAAGAAAGGGGGTATAAAATGATGAAGAAGGTGGATCATTCTGGTATGCATCTTCGTGATGCTGGGTGCGGGTGTTGTGCTGGCGGCAACGCCGAAGAAGGGGGAAGCGGCCCCACCGGGGCGAAAAAAGCGGAAGCCTCGGCGATGACGCCGAAGAAGGGGGGAACGCTGATCTTCGGCCGAGGGGGCGACTCGGTCGGTCTCGACCCGGCGTACGAAACCGATGGAAATTCCTTCATGATCTGCGACAGCGTCCTGGAAGCCCTGGTCTTCTACAAGGAGGAGTCCACCGAGATCGAGCCGGGTCTCGCGGAATCCTGGGAGGTCAGCGCGGACGGGAAGACCTACACGTTTCGTCTGCGCAAGGGCGTGAAGTTTCACGACGGCACCCCCTTCAACGCCGACGCTGTGGTCTTCACCCTGGGCCGTCAGATGAAGGAGCCCAAGCTCAAGTGGTTCGGGAAGGGCTGGGAGATCCCCAAACAGGAGCGGCCGCCCGAGTACTGGATGACGATGGAGATGGACAAGACCGTGGAGGCCATCGAGGCCACGGATGAATACACCGTGGTCTTCAAGCTCAAGCGGGTCGAGGCCCCCTTTCTGGCCAACCTGGGCATGGACTTCGCGGACATAATCAGCCCCACCGCCTTCATGAAGAACCCCAAGGAATTCGTGCGTAACCCGGTGGGGACGGGCCCGCACAAGTTCGTCAAGTGGGTCAAAGACGACCGGATCATCCTGGAGGCCAACAAGGATTACTGGGACAAGTCCAAAGGGCCTTTTCTGGACAAGTTCGTCTTCCGGGTGATCCCGGAGAACTCCGTTCGATTCCTGGAGTTGAAGGCCGGCAACGATCCACATTGCCAGTTCCCCAACGCCGCGGATATCGTCCTGGCCAGGAAAGACCCGAAGCTCAAGGTCCCCACCCAGCCCGGCATGAACATCGGGTACCTGGGGTTCAACCACACCAAGCCACTGTGGCAGAACGCCGGCATGCGCAAGGCCATCGCCCACGCCCTCAATCGAAAGGCGATCGTGGACAATATCTATCAGGGCATGGGCGAACTGGCCAAGAACCCCATTCCCCCGTTCATGTGGGGGTACAACAAGGACGTCCCCGGATATTACAATGTGGAGGCCGCCAAGGCCGAGCTGGCCAAGGCCGGATACCCCGAGGGCAAGGGCCTTCCCGAGATCACGTTGTGGTCCATGCCCGTGCCGCGGCCCTATAACCCCGAGGGGCTGAAGGTGGGCGTGGCCATGATCGGCGATCTCAAGAAGATCGGCATCAACGCGCGCATCGTCAGCTACGTGGGGGACCTATCTGAAGCGCCAGAGAGAACAGAACCAGGACATGGACCTCTTCCAGCTCGGCTGGACCGGCGACAACGGCGATCCCGACAATTTCCTGGCCGTGCTGTTCGACGGATGGCGGTCGTCGCGTTCGGACCCAGTGGCAGAATGAGGCTTTCCACAAGCTGATGGAGGAGGGCCGACGACCACGGACCAAACAAGCGGGCCGAGATTTATAAGAAGGCCCAGCAGATCATGTTCGACGAGGTGCGCGGTCATTCCGATCGCTCACTCTGGCGTGGTGTCGCCGACCTTGAAAAACGTGCAGAATTTCAAGCTCCATCCCACGGATCGGTCCGCATGAAGAGTGCGTGGTCGCAGTAGAGTCTAAACACCCCCCGGAAGGGGAGAGACTTGGAGGAACGCTTAGAGATGTTTTCCGGCCACCCTGCCGCCCAGCGGGGCGGCCCCGGGAAAATTGGCTGAGCGCCGAGGGAGCGAGTTATTTCCCGGCAGCGGAGCGAGGAAGTGCACTTTCGAAAGAAGTTCGTGCCCCGAACAAAGTGTCTACTCGATAAAAACGCCCCTTGCGGACGTTCGTTACTATTTAGGTAAAGTAAAATGACAGGTTTCATCATTCGGCGGATCCTGACGGTCATCCCGACGCTGCTCGGCGTGACCGTCGTCGTCTTCCCGATGCTGGCGGTCACGCCTGGCGACCCGGCGGAGCTTCTCCTGGGCGAGCGGGCGACGCCGGAGTCGCTCGACGCCATGCGGGAATACCTGGGCCTCAACGAACCCCTGTACGTCCAGTACGGCCTGTTTCTAGGGTCGTCAAATTCGACCTGGGGGAGACGATCTGGACCCGCGAGTAGGTGTGGATGGAGGTGAAGGAGCGGTTCCCGGCCACCATTGAACTGGCCGTGGCGGCCATGCTGATCAGCAGTTTCTTGGGGGTCATCCTGGGACTCATATCGGCGACCCGCCAGTACTCCTGGTTCGACTACGGGAGCATGGTCGTCTCGCTCGTTGGGGTCAGCATGCCCGTTTTCTGGCTCGGGCTGGTCCTGATGCTGGTGTTTTCCCTCTCCCTGGGATGGTTTCCCATGTCCGGACGGCTGGGGGTCGACATGGATCTGAAGGTCATCACCAATTTCTACCTGCTGGATTCGCCTTCTGACCGGGAACTGGGAGGCGTTCTGGGACGCCCTCAGCCACCTCGCCCTCCCCGCTATCGCCCTGAGCACCATTCCTCTGGCCATCGTGGCCCGCATGACCCGCTCCTCGATGCTGGAGATGTTCCGTCAGGACTACATCCGGACGGCCCGGGCCAAAGGGCTTAGGAATACAAGATCGTCATGAAGCACGCCCTCCGCAACGGGCTCATCCCCGTCATCACGGTGGTCGGCCTCCAGTTCGGGATCCTGATGGGCGGGGCGATCCTCACCGAGACGGTCTTCGCCTGGCCCGGCGTGGGCAAATGGCTCTTCGACGGCGTGGTCAAGAGGGACTACATGGTCATCCAGGGAGGGACGCTCTGGTCGCGACCACCTTCGTCCTGGTCAACCTCCTGGTCGATGTGCTCTACGCCATCATCAATCCCCGGATCAGCGTGAGGTAGACCGTGAGCGAGACCGCACCCGCCAAGACTGGGAGGGGGACACCTTGCCGCAAGGTTGTCCCCGCAGGACAAGAAGCCCCGAGGACCGTCATCCTTTTTTCGATCAGCTGGAAAAATTCCTGAAGAACAAAACCGGGGTCGCGGGGCTCATCATCATCGCGGTTTTCACGCTGGTCGCGATCCTCGCGCCGGTGATCACCCCGCACGACCCGAACGAAAACGCCCTCTACGAACAGCTCAAGCCCCCCGTCTGGGCGGAAGGAGGGGCTGTCAAGAATCTTCTCGGAACGGACGACATGGGCCGCGATCTGCTGACCCGGATGATTTACGGGGCCAGGGTGTCCCTCACCCTGGGCGTCGTGAGCGTGGGGATCGCCTTTCTCATCGGTTCGTTCCTGGGCGCCATCGCCGGCTTTTACAAGGGCTGGCCGGACAACCTGATCATGCGGATCATGGACATCATCCTCGCGTTTCCCCACATCCTCCTGGCCATCGTGATCGTCGCCTACCTCGGTCCCGGGCTCCGGAACGCCATGATCGCCATCGGCATCATCAACATCCCCCGTTTCGCCCGGATCGTCCGGGCCTCGGTCATGGAGGAGTACGAGAAGGACTATGTCACCGCCGCCCGGGCGGTGGGGTCGGGGAACCGGCGGATCATCTTCAACGCGATCTTCCCGAACTGCCTGGCCCCGATCATCGTCCAGGCGAGCCTCGGCTTCGGCGCGGCGATCCTCGACGCGGCGGGCCTCTCCTTCCTCGGGCTCGGGGCCCAGCCGCCCCTGTCCGAGTGGGGGGCGATGATCGCCCAGGGAAGGCAGCTCATCCTGCGGGCCTGGTGGGTGATGACCTTTCCGGGGATCGCCATCCTCTTCGCGGTCCTCGGATTCAACCTCCTGGGCGACGGCCTGCGCGACGCCCTGGATCCGAGGCTGAGGGACTGATATGGCGGCGAACGGCCCTCTCCTTGAGATCCGCAATCTCAGAACCTATTTCGACGTCCGCGGCGGCGTCCTGAAGGCCGTCGACGATGTGAGCATCACGATCGACGCGGGAGAGACGCTCGGTCTCGTGGGCGAATCCGCCTGCGGGAAGAGCGTGACCGCCTCCTCCGTCATGCGCCTCATCCCCATCCCGCCCGGCCGGATCGCCGGGGGGGAGATCCTCTTCGAGGGGGTCGACATCCTGAAGCTTCGCGAATCCGAGATGCGAAAGATCCGGGGAAAAGCGATCTCGATGATCTTCCAGGAGCCGATGACCTCCTTGAACCCGGTTTTTCCGGTGGGCGACCAGGTCTCCGAGGTGATCACCCTCCATGAGAAGCTCTCCAAAAAGGAGGCGAGGGCGCGGGTGATCGAGGCCTTCCGGCTGGTGCGGATCCCCGCCCCGGAGTCGCGGATCGACGACTACCCCCACCAGATGAGCGGCGGGATGCGCCAGCGCGTGATGATCGCGATGGCCCTGGCCTGCCATCCGAAGCTGATGATCGCCGACGAGCCGACCACGGCCCTCGACGTGACGATCCAGGCGCAGATCCTCGACCTGATGAACCGGCTCAAGGAGGAGACGGGCGCCTCGATCCTTTTCATCACCCACGACCTGGGCGTCATCGCCGAGATGGCGCAGAAAGTCGCGGTCATGTACGCGGGGAAGATCATGGAGGTGGCGGACGTGGACACCCTCTTCGCGGAGCCGAAGCATCCCTACACCGTCGGCCTGATGTGTTCGATCCCCATTTTGGGCGTCGGGATGAAGCAGCAGCGGCTGTGCACCATCCCCGGCGTCGTCCCGTCGCTGTTCAGCCTCGGGGAGGGGTGCCTCTTCCATGACCGCTGTGCGGATGTGTTCGAGCCCTGCGCCCGGGTGGCGCCGCCCATGATCGACTTCGGAGGCGGACATCTCGTTCGGTGTCATAAATATGGATAAAAGTGAATTATATCGGAATAGGAAGGAAATAGGGGACAGCGCCCCTATTTCCCGGCTTCCGTCGGAGTGACGGTGGGTGCTTTTTCGAAAGATTTTTGATGGTAAAAATAGGGGCGCTGTCCCCTGTTTTAGAGTGGGAAAGGTATGGATAACGATACTCGGGAAGAAACGGGAAACCGCTGCTGGAAGTGCGGGATGTGGTGAAACACTACCCCGTCACCGGCGGGATCTTCCTGCGTCAGATCGCCTCGGTCAAGGCGGTGGACGGGGTGAGCCTGGGGATCCTCCCCGGCGAGACGCTGGGCCTCGTGGGGGAGTCGGGCTGCGGCAAATCGACACTCGGCCGGATTATCCTCCGCCTGGAGGAGCCGACCCGGGGCGACATCCTCTTTCAGGGGGAAAGCATCCTGGGGCATGACGCGGAGAAGATGCGGAAGCTCCGCCGGGAGATGCAGATCATCTTCCAGGACCCCTTCTCTTCGCTGAACCCCCGGAAGAACGTGGCCCACATCGTGGGGGAACCGCTTTACGTCCACGGCATGACGAACCGTCAGGAAAGGGAGGCCAGGGTCCTCGATCTTCTCCAGGTCGTGGGTCTGAAGAAGGAGCACATGCGGCGCTACCCGCACCAGTTCTCGGGGGGCCAGCGACAGCGGATCGGCGTCGCCCGGGCGCTTGCCCTGAACCCCAAGCTCATCATCTGCGACGAGGCGGTCTCCGCCCTCGACGTGTCGATCCGGGGCCAGGTGATCAACCTCCTCCAGGATCTCCAGAAGGAGTTCGGCCTGACCTACCTGTTCATCTCCCACGATCTGAGCGTCGTGGAGCACATCAGCGACCGGGTGGCCGTGATGTACCTCGGGAAACTCGTGGAGCTGACCGATGCCGAGACCCTCTACAAAACTCCCCTCCACCCTTATACCCAGGCGCTCCTGTCGGCCGCGCCCATCCCCGATCCCCGGCGGAAGAAGAAGCGCGTGCTCCTCTCGGGGGACGTCCCCAGCCCCATCGCCCCGCCCCCGGGCTGCCGTTTCCACACCCGCTGCCTTTACGCGAAAGAGGTCTGCCGCGATCAGGAACCTCCGCTCAGGGAGGTGAGAAAAAACCACTTTGCGGCCTGTTTGTTTGCGGAAGAGATCTGGGGTAAGAACACAGAAAATACATAAAAAAGCCGGGAGATCGTTCTTGACTATTTGCTTAATTGTAGTTACGATAAAACCATGAAAATCGACTTCGACCCGGTAAAGAGCGAACAGAACACCAAGTTGCGATCCCTGTCTTTTGACAGGGCGGGTGATTTTGATTGGGAGACAGCTATCTACTACGAGGATAACCGTGTGGATTACCCGGAAACAAGAATTATCGCCTTGGGATTTCTGGGAGAGCGGTTGCATGTAATCTGCTTCACGCCCATTGACGGTGGCGCGAGGATTATCAGTTTTCGCAAGGCAAACAGAAGGGAGGTTCGATATTATGAGGATGAAACCGCTGACCGATAAATCCGGGGAAGTCCGGGAATTGACCAGGGAAGATATAAAGCGTTTCCGACCTGCCGCTGAGGTCTTGCCACAGGAGCTTTTGGCAGTATTGCCGAAACGAAAGCCGGGGCAACGGGGGGCTCAGAAGATGCCGACGAAGGAACCAGTAACGGTTCGTTACAGCCGCGATGTCTTGGAATATTTTCGTTCTACAGGTCCCGGCTGGCAGGCACGCATCGATGCCGCGCTAAAAGAGTGGGTTGCGCAACATGGTCAGGGCAGTGAAAGAACTTTGGAACGCCATGAACCCGCAGTCAGGGGAGGAGGACGCCGTTAATCCCGGTCGGTTCCAACCTCGCCTGATAGGAAGTTCAACGGCGGTATTTTCGGTAGCCGAACCAGACCCAGGTCGAGCCCCATAGGGCGGCCACAGGCGCCAGGCCGGTATAGAAAAAGGGCAGCACGTCGCCCTGCCAGGGTTTCTGTATGACCGCGGATCCCGCGATCCAGAATACCGTGACGAGGATGGCCAGGCGCATCCATCCCGTCAGGGCGGGCCGGCGGACTTCTCTGACGGGGGCGCGCTTCCTGCCGATCACACGGGGGAGGGTGAAGATCGCCAGGGCGATCACGATCAATACCAGAATTTCTTGCATATCCCTCCCTCATCCCCGCGTTTAAAACGCTTCGGGCTCGTATTCCCCGCAGCTTGATGTGAGTCGGACCACGGAACCCTCATAATCATAACCCGCAGAATACCGCGTTCTGTGGACGGGGATGAATGCGGAGCAGGGGTATGGGAGATGCAATCCCCCGCCTCCAGATTTTATAAAAAGATACCCCGCCCTGTGGGCCGGGTAATACGCTTTCGAGAATTACACAATTTCTTCGATGACGAGGTCATCTTCGATCCGGATGCAGCCGATCACGCTTTGTGCGGCCGGACATCGCTTGATATAGGTGGAAAAGGCTTCCCGGGCCTCTTCGGCCTTCTCATGCGGGATCTTCAGGTGGTACGTCACGCCGATCCGGGTGATCTTCAGGACGCCGGCGACGTTTTCGATGTCGCCCTTGCACGTCCGCCCGGTAGCGGTCTTCGGGAGTCGTGATCTTTTTTCCGGCCAGCACCGCGGCCAGTGTCCCCATCATTCAGGCCGCCGTCGCGGCCACGATGTGATCGAGCGTGGCCGCATGCTCCTTCTCCGGTTCGACGTTATAGAATTTCTTGATCCCGCCATGGACGCCGTAATAGATGGGTTCGCTGAACCCCTCGATCATGGCCATACGGGTCGGCCCCTTTTCCCTGACGATTCTGATTTTCGATGTATGAACGATTTCCCCCATGATGTTCCTCCTTCGGTTTTGGGTTTCCTTGTATCCTGTTTTAAGGGATATTTAAAGAACGGACCACAAGAGAACCAAAAGGATCAGGACATGGGCCGCGATGATCCCGAATTTGTGGCGATGATAAAATTCATTCATCTTCTGGATCCGCTCAAGCCCGCCGCAACAACGTCTGAACAGTTCCAGGTACCGATATTTATCATTGTCTGACGGTAAATTGTTTTGAAAGGCAAACATGGGACAAACGGCATACATGTGGTCGGTCAGAGGCCGAAACACGGTGTCGATGATAATGCCCTGCCAGGGCGTGTAAGCAAGGGTTTCCGCGTAGGGGCGGTTTACGGCATAGGCATGGGCCAGGCTTTGATACCGGACTTTTTGGACACAGGGATCGGCTGTTCTTCTGACTGGAGCGGATGAGACCGCCCAAAAGCAGGACTTGCCAATCCGGATGGGCGGATAAAAATCCGGTGCATCGGTTGAAGCGCCCGGCATCAAAACGATCAAAGAGGACGTCATCTTCAAATACGACGATGCGCTCTGCACCGGCCTCCAGGCCTTTACGCAGACAGGTCATGTGGGATTCATACATGCCTTGCTCGACATTCTGTGGGATGACGTTTGACGATGACAAATTCAACCCTGCCGGCCAGACCGACTTTATTGAACTGCCTCATCGCCGCCTGCCGGCGGTCTTTACGTTCTTCGACCGAAATGCAGTAAATGCGATCGAAAAAATCCCAACCACTGGCTTGTTTCGTCACTTCATCACCTGATACGCATGATATTCTGAGGATTCAGGACGAACCTCCTCCCCTCTATCTAAATATAGTAACGCATCATCAGCACGTAGACACTGCAGGTCAGGCAGGCTACGGCATAAACAGCAAATACCTTATTTTTCCAGGGATAGCCTGATTTGCGCTGAAAGCCCCTTTGGAAGATCAGGAAAAAGAGAGGAGCAATCGGGAAAAAATAGCGGCCCTGAACTCCGGGAATGGATTCCGCACCGACAGGTTCCCAGGAGAGGTAAAGCATGGTGAAGATCAGCATGGATCCGAAAACAAAGAGGAGCAGCAGCCATGCCCTCTGCTTTATTGTGAGAAATCGACGATTTGGGTCATCATACCATGAGGTGGCCAACAGTAAAAAAGGGTAGGACAGGTAGATGCCCAGAGGTAAGGGGGTGTCCAACCATCCGAGATTTCCGATGAACGAGCGGATATAAAAACCATGTGCGATCAGGGTTTGGATGATCGTCATGAAATAGGTCAATGGATGATCGAGGATGTAATGCAGCTGATCCCCGGGTGATACACCGGCCTGATAGGGGACATATATTTTACTCACTGCAAAAAACCAGAGGCTGCCGGCAAGGAAAAAGACCGCTACCAACCCGACGAACAGGGTTAAATATCTCCTTGTATTTTTAAGTCTTTTAACGGGAATCAACAAGAACAAAAAAGGGGTTAAGAGATAGGCCTGCTTTGTCAGAGAGATAAGGGCCAGCAGGATCCCTATGGCGACAAGATGAGACGGACGCAATGGAGATTCCCTGTCCTTGAGCGCCTCTTTGAGAATACAGGCAATGAGCAAGAAGGATAAACCATTGGTCACGGGGTCGGCGGAAAGAGAAGCGGCTAGAAATACGGACATGGGGAGCAAGGCCAGAAGGCAGAAAAGCCATTTTCCGATGGGTGTGATGCGAATAGCAAAAAAGACGAGGGTCATCCAGGCAATCAGATTAAATACCCTGCCCAGATAGAGAAAAATCAGAGGAGGTAAATGGAGTGCTTTTCCCGTCGCCATACCCAGTGCCTGTGGAATATAAACGACAGGTGACGTAAGGGCCGTAGTAGGAAAAGGGACAAATGTTTTCACCGTTTCATTCAGGGGGATGGAGAGATAGGTGATGATCTTTTGCACGGAAATTTTCTTCTGGGGATGAAAAGGGATCTCATCGGTCAGTTCCTCGGCGATCCTGTATAGAGACTGAGGCAATTCATCACCCATGCCCAAAGCGGTCTTTTGGGGAATCCATTTGAAGTCCGCAATGTCATAGGCACGATAGTAATGGGCGAGTTCATCCGGCGTCTGAAAGGGGGGGACGATGACAGCCATGAGGAGACCGAAAAAGGCGGCTATGACTGCGAATAGAATTTCCGGAGAATATTCAGCAAAATGCCTATGTTTTTTTGATGAGTCCATTCCACAGGGTCCACATGTCCCGTCACGGCAGAGTCAATATTCCGATTCCGCTTACGATATGCTTTTCCATGAGAAACATCAATCCCGGGATGTCGATGAAGAACAGGACAAAGATCAGGATAACAACAAAGGACGTGTAAAGAAGGAATTTCCCCTTCTTGTATAATTTTTCCGGGTTTTCAGTAACCAAATCACCATTGAGGCCGTACCATGCATACCAGGTAAAAAGCAGGGCGATGAACGGGAAGCACAAGATAAACTCAATGCGGTATTTAACAAGGAAGACACCCAAAAACAGTGCCGCATTCATGGCATAGAAGAACATCGAGAGCAGCAGGCTGTTGGGGGAATAAAACCGGAAAGAACGTCTGTACAGACCCTGCGCAGGTGGGATTGTCTATTTTTTTATACTCTGCGTAGCGCTTGACGGCCATGAGGAATGCACCGCCGAACCAATAGGCAAGTAAAACACTGGAAGGGGGCAGGTAGTTTTTTTCCACGATATGCCACCCGAGGAAAAAGCGGATCGGATTATTAAAAGATTCGGACAGAACGTCTATAAAAACTCGATCTTTAAGGCGAATCGGCGATACATTGTAAAGAATACCCATGATCAAAAGCAGTATGGAAAAAAATAGAAACAGTTTGCCGACCGCCCAAGCGATGCCGAGTCCCAGAATGCCGAGGAGGCAATATTCGATAACCACATAAACCGGATGAATCAGGCCGACCACGGAGGGTCTATTTTTCTTTATCGGGTGGAATTTATCAAATTCCGCATCGAGGTATTCATTGATGACGTAATTGGCGGAAGCAATCAGGCAGGTGCTCATCAGCCCCAGCAGGAGTTGAAAAAAGAGATGTTCATGACGATCTGGAAAAATGACCAGGGCGAGGGCAGTCCCGGGGAGCATGAACACATTTTTAAACCAGTGATCCGGTCGGGCAATCTTTATATATTCAAACATTGTAAGACCTTTGATCAATCAGTTTTTCTATCCATCCGGCTTATCTGCACAAGTGCTTCCTGATACCAATCGAAAACTGAAATTTGACGTCGTGAAAGTATCAGATAGGGCATCCCCGCCCTTCTCGCACACTCGCCGTCCTTATCATCCCGGTCTCCAATAAAAAAGCAATTCATGACGGGAACGCCCAGTGCCTTGGCCGTAAAGAGGAGGCCCGCCGGATGGGGCTTGAACCGGTCGACTTGCTCATCGGTGGCGCAGACCATCGCATCCACTTTTAAATCAAGAGTTTGAAGCTTGGCATGACAGGGATAATCGGAAAATATGCCAATTTTATATTTTTTCTGCTTGAGGACAGTAGAAGAGATCCTTGACGCCGGGGTAGACGCACCGGGCAAGGTGTTTCAAGGGCTTCTCGAAAATCCAATCACCAACGATGCGTCGCACTTCCGCGATGCTCAATCCCAAGGCTTGAGCCACCTCTGCATATTGACGCTTGTCAATACAGCCGACCTCATCGCTGCTTTCCGACAGCAGTTCACGTTTTTTCCGAAAAGTATACAACACCTTGATATCTCTGTATAAACAGAGGGTTCCTTGCAAGGCTGAAAAATAAATTCAGAAGCATCCTTCTTCTTAATTTGCCCTGATCGTACAGCGTGCCGTCGACATCGAATATCAGGGCTTTCGTCGCTTCCGGAAAAAAATGCATGATTGTCCTATGATTGACGGCCTCGTAAAGAGTTAAAAACTCTCCCCCTCCCCTTAATCCCCTCCCGCCGGGGAGGGGAAATGTGTATGACCCTGTCGAGGGGGAGGGATTGTTAGACTTTTTACGAAACCGTCATTCTAATCGCTCGTCTTTATCATGTTATTGCTCTTGCCGGAGAATAGTAAATCGGCCCCGGCGATTTCCTGCAGGAGCGGGCAAGCTCAGTCGATAATCGCTGTCGCTTCGATCTCGACCAGCCAGTCGGGATGTACGAGACGCCTGACTTCGACGGTCGTCGAGGTCGGTTTGGTGTTGCCGAAATAGGTGATCAGTACGGGTGCGCCCTCACGGATGTAACGTTCGACGTCGGTGGTGTAAACATTGATCCTGACCACGTCGCCACGGCCGGCGCTCGGCGGCGGTCAACGCCTGATCCATATTGTCCAGTATTTGTTTCACCTGTGACGCCATGTCATCCTTGCCGACCAGGGTCTTGTTCTTGTCCCAAGGGACCAGGCCGGCGATATGAATCTGAGTGCCGCCGCCGGCAGTGATCACCTGGGTATAGATGCCCCGGTTCGGTTCATAAAGTCCGGCGGGATTGATCCGTTTGTTCATTCATCGGATGGTTATGCGTTCATCAGAAATTACTAATATCACGAATTAATTAGACTGTCCATGAACTGCTGTCCTATCCATCAATAGGATGAATGGGGGATCGCAATCGGTCATCGGTTACCGCTGGATGCGCGCCGAGCCGCCTTTGGCAAACGCGCGCACCTGCTCCACGGTCGCCATGGTCGTATCGCCCGGGAAGGTGGTCAGCAGCGCGCCGTGCGCCCAGCCCAGATTGACGGCCTCCTGCGGCTCTTCGCCCGTGAGGAGGCCGTAGAAAAAGCCGGACGCGTAGCCGTCGCCGCCGCCGACGCGGTCGTAAACGTCAAGTTCGCAGGTGGGCGAGATGTAGGTCTTGCCGTCAATCCAGGCCACCGCGCCCCAGGAATGCCGGTTGGTCGAGTGCACCTCGCGCAGCGTCGTCGCGACGACCTTGACCTGCGGGAATTTCTTCACCACCTGATCGATCATCCCGAAGAACGCGCTCGGGTCGAGTTTGGATTTGGCGGCGACCTCCGGACCCGGGATGCCGAGTCCCATTTGCAGATCTTCCTCGTTCCCGACGATGACATCCACATTCTCGACGATGCGTCTGATGACGGACAGCGCGCGCTCGTGGCCGCCCCAGATGTTCCACAGCTTGGCGCGATAGTTCAGGTCGAAGGAGATCACCGCGCCCGCCGCCTTCGCCGCTTTCATCCCTTCGATGATCACTTCGCCGGTTGTTTCCGACAATGCCGCAAAGATGCCGCCGCTGTGGAACCAGCGCACGCCGCCGGCAAAAATCGTTTTCCAGTCAAAGTCTCCGGGTTTGAGTTGCGCCGCGGCTTCGTTCGAGCGGTTGTAAAACACGACCGGCGCGCGCACGCCTTGCCCGCGATCGCTGTACACCGTCGCCATATTCGGACCGTTCACGCCGTTGTGTTTGAATTTTTTGTAAAAGGGCTTGACGCCCATCGCTTTCACGCGCTCGGCGATCAGATCGCCGATGGGATAGTCGACCATCGCGGTCGCGATGCCGGTCTTCATGCCGAAGCAGTCGGACAGGTTGGCGGCGCAGTTGAACTCGCCGCCGCTGACGTGGATCTGCGCAGTTCGTCGCTTTCCGAAACGGAACGATCCCCGGGTCGAGACGGTGAACCAGCGCGCCGATGGAGACAAAATCCAGCGCGCCCTCCTGACGAATATTC
>CAWJHT010000078.1:0-34064 GCA_963842685.1 uncultured delta proteobacterium
GAGAGATTCGATTTCGTTTTCTTACCGGCGCCCTGGTTCTTGGATTGCTGCTTTCCGGCTGTATGCATCCAGGGCAAGGCCCGGCCGCAATGGCTTCACCTTCAGGTCCCATCACAGGGCTTTCGCCGGCCAAGGCCCTGTCCCCTGCCCCAAGTTTGATCCCCGGGCTGACCGTAGTGTATTTTTTGGCCTTTTTCCCGAGTCACATCGATCAGTTGCCTTCCGGGACCGCGGCGACCCAAAAGGGAAAACCTGGCAAACCCATCCTGTTTTTGGACCACCGCTTCAGTAACCAAAATGTCTTCGACAGTGGCCAGAGCAGCGGGGTGGGCCTGGAACTTAACGGCCTAATCCGCCTGTCCCCGGCCGGGTCTTACCGGTTCAAGGCCCTTTCCAACGATGGGATTCGCGTTTATATCGGCGGTCGCATGGTCCTCGATGACCCGGATGTCCACGGGGACCGGTTTTGCGGCCCATCCACGGTCATCGTGGACCAGGAAGGCTGGTACGATCTCAAGGTGCGCTATTTTCAGCGCAAAGGAAGCGCGGCCCTGTCACTGCAGTGGCAACCGCCCGGCCAGCAGGATTTTACCCCGGTGCCGGCCGAGGCCTACGGGCATAATCGCAGCGAGCGGAATCCATAAAAACGTAACGGAGGATATCATTCTCTATCTCATCGAATCCGAAATCTCTCCAAAAGCATGCCGCAGGCCCCGCGTTCGAATCGCGGCAGGGGCACCAATGATTTAATTATTCACCGGGACACGCAGGAGGCGAAAAAGGAGGGTTAAAGAGAACGTCAGATGCCGGGAGGTCCACTAGAAAGCAGCTAAACCGATGAAATGGAACGATGCAGTAAAAAAATCTTTTTCCCATATTGAAAATGAAATCTGTTCGTGATAGTGGCATGATCATCGTGCGACCGCTCACGGAAAGAGACCTTTTTTATTCCCGGCGGTAAAATCGCAGGCAGGAAATACTGGGGGATCGTTCAATGGTAGGACAACGGACTCTGACTCCGTGAATCGTGGTTCGAATCCACGTCTCCCAGCCAAAAAAATCAAGGGGTTACAGATTTTATGCTGTAGCCCCTTTTCGTAAAGCTTACGGACCGCCTGGCGTCCTCTTTCCTTACGAGTCTCAGGGATTGACCAGGTACTGCGGCCGCCTCCCCTCAAGAACATCCAGGACTCCCTGAGCCACCATGGTCGCCATGTTGTACAGACTCTCCTCCGTCTGGGCGCAGAAATGCGGCGTCACGATGACGTTTTCCATGTGCAGCAGCGGATTGCCCGGCCGGGGCGGCTCCGGGTCGTAGACGTCGATGGCCGCGCCGGCGATCCGTCTTCTCTGCAGCGCTTCGACCAGCGCCGCCTCATCCACGATGGTGCCCCGCGCCGTGTTGATCAGATAGGCGCCCGGTTTCATCAAGGCCAGGGTTCTTGCGTTGATCATGTGCCTCGTCTCCGCGCCGCCGGAGCAATGCACGTTCACAAAATCGCACTGGGGCAGCATCTCCTCCAGCCGGTCCACCTTCTGCAGCGCCGACGCCCGCGATCTTTTCCGCATCCACATAGGGATCGTAGCCCAGGACACGCATGTTGAAGGCCGCGGTCACTTTCCGGGAGACGGAAGAACCGATCCTGCCCACACCGATGACGCCCAGGGTCTTTCCCCACAGGTCCGTATTGACCAATCCTCTCTGCTTGGTCATGATAGGCAGGGTCACCGTGTCGCTGAGCAATTCTTCCGATTGCATGGCGCCGTGGGCCTGGATGATTTTTCGACAGAGGCAAATGATGAATCCGACCGCAATCTCCGCCACACTTTCCGTGTTGGCCGCCGGCGTATAGACGACGGGAATCCCCAGATCGGTCGCGGCGCCGATATCAACCGTATCGTAACCCACACCGTGCCGCCCGATCACGGCAAGTTGCGGCGCGGCTTCCATGATCCGCCGGGTGATCTTTGTGTTCCGCGCAACAAGCGCGTTGCAGTCGCCGATCACAGCGAGAATGCCTTCCTCATTTTGCGGCTGCGGATAGACCAGTTCAGCTTTCCGGGCCAGCATCGCCTCGCCGGCCGGATGGATATGTTCAACCACAAGAATCTTGTTCATACACTCTCTCCTCTAAACACTCATTTTTACTTTGGAAGCAACGCCGGACAGTCGCCCTTCCCTTCTCCACACGAAAAGCGCCCGACATTGCCCCGCGGATGCTTGCTATCAGGTATCTTGAAGCAGGTCAACGGTAAAACGGCAGTACCGGAAATCGCCTCTTCCCCCGACGCAGGAGGCGTTCGAAAAATCGTTATTAATATCCCTGCATTTAATATCCTTGACACACAAGCGCCTTCCCGTTACATTTATCAAAGCAGTCAATGCGGAGCCTGAAGCTCACGGATACGGTGTGTAGATAATATAGCGCCGTCGGATACGAGGAATAAATAGAAAAATTAGGACCGTCAAATGACAGTGTCGGTAGAATCCGGCCCATACGAACTTGAAGCAAGGAGGACTATCATGAAAAAGAGACTGATTGTTTTTGTCGCCCTGGCAATACTCATTATCCCCGCGATAGGTTCAGCGCTGCCCCCGCGCCCCGGCCCCTATGTATCCGGTTTCCTGGGCGTGACTTTCCCGGTAGACACGGATGTGACGTCGACCCAATACGGCCCCGGCACAAAAACCTTCAATGACCGCGTTGAGTTCGATCCCTCTTACTCCATCGGCGGCTCGGGCGGTTTCGATTTCGGGTATGTCCGTATAGAAGGGGAGCTTTCGTATAAAAACGGGGAGATGTCAGCGATCACCGAGAAAATCAGCCAAACCAGATTCGCCAATGTGGACGGCAGAGTGGGGGTGTCTGCCATGATGTTCAATGCCTTCTTCGACATGCGCAACCCTTCTCCCGTCACCCCCTACATCGGCGGCGGCATCGGTTTTGCCACTCTGAGCCTGGACGATACCTACGGAACAGATACAAATACCGGATATCGGGAAAGATTGTACCACTCTGACGACGATACCGTCTTCGCTTACCAGGTCGGAGCCGGTCTGGAGATTGCCCTCACGAGGATGTTCTCGCTGGACCTTGGCTACCGCTACTTCGGCACTGCAAAGGCCAAATTCAACAGGAATAGCTCCACGGCGACCGAGGTGAAGTTTGAGAGTCACAACGCGTCGGTAGGGTTCAGGGTGAAATTCTGATGAAATACCTGAACGAAGAAGGAAAAACCATGAACAGTCTTGATGCAATTTTTTCCCCGGAATCCGTCGCCATCATCGGCGCCTCCAATACGCCCGGCAAGGTCGGGCATGACATCTTTGCCAACATCCTCCACGGCGGTTTCCAGGGGACCCTTTATCCGGTCAATCCCAAGGCCAAGTCGATTCTGAGCGTCAAAACCTTTCCGACGATCAACGGCGATCTCCGACAAGGTCGATCTCTCCATCATCATCCTGCCGCCGCAGGCCTGCCTCAAGGCGGTGGAGGAGTCCATCGCCAAGGGGGTCAAGGGGATCGTGATCGTCTCCGCCGGTTTCCGCGAGGTCGGCGGCGAGGGGCTGGAGATCGAAAACCGGATCGTCTCCCTCTGCAGGGAGGCCGAAGGTCCGCCTCGTCGGCCCCAACTGCCTCGGCGTGATCAATCCCCTTCCCGACGTCAGCCTGAACGCGAGCTTCTCCCGGCGGATGCCCGCCTGCGGGAACATCTCGTTCATCTCCCAGAGCGGGGCGCTCTGCACCGCCGTCCTCGATTTTGCCGCGGACCGGGATTTCGGCTTCTCGAAGTTCATCTCCATCGGCAACAAGGCGGACGTGGATGAGCTGGATCTGCTCCTCTACCTCCACAACGACCTCAACACGGCGGTCATCATCCTCTACCTCGAGGAGCTCCGCAAGGGGCAGGAGTTCATCGAGGCGGTCAAGGAGATCACCTCCGGCCACCGTCCCACACCGGTGATCGATCATCAAGTCGGGACGGACCAGCGCCGGCGCCCAGGCGGCCGCCTCCCACACCGGCGCCCTCGCCGGGACGGAGGCGGTTTACGACGCCATCTTCAAACAGGCGGGGATCATCCGGGCCGACTCCATCGCCGAGCTCTTCGATTTCGCCAATGCCTTTGCCTACAAGCACGAGAGCGCCCTCGGCAAGGCGAAGCGGAAGATCCCCAGCGGCAAACGGGTGGCCATCGTGACCAACGCCGGCGGTCCGGGGATCCTGGCGACCGACATGACCGTCTCCTCCGACCTGGAACTGGCGAAATTCAAGCAGGAGACGATCGACGAGCTGGCGAGCCACCTCCCCACGACGGCCAACATCCACAACCCCGTGGACGTCATCGGAGACGCCCCTTCCGACCGTTACGAAAACGGCCCTCTCCGCCGTGATCAAGGACGAAGGGGTGGACGGCGCCCTGGTCATCCTCACCCCGCAGTCCATGACGAACGCCCTGGGGACGGCCGAGGCGATCGTCCGCGTCGCCCGCCGCTCCCCCAAGCCGATCCTCTGCTGCTTCATGGGGGTGGTCGACGTCTCCGCCGGGGTGAAATACCTCCAGGAACACGGCTATCCGGTCTACAAGTTTCCCGAGGATGCGGCCAAGGCCATGGGGGCGCTCTACAAGTATTCCCACTGGCTGAACCGCGAGCATCTCCCGCCGTTCACGCTCCAAGCACGACCGGGCCGGAGCGGAGGAGATCATCCGGCGATGTCTCGCCGCCGGAAGGACCCGCCTGGGCGAGCTGGACGGCCTGGAGCTTCTGAAGTGCTACGGTTTCAGCACGCTGCCGACGAAACTCGCGAAGGACGAGGCGGAGGCGATGCAGATCGCCGAGGAGATCGGTTTTCCGGTCGTCATGAAGATCGTCTCCCCGCAGATCCTCCACAAATCGGATGCGGGCGGCGTCGTCGTCGGGATCAAGACGAAGGAGGAGGCGGAGCAGGCCTTCACCCGGATCATGGCCAACGCGACGGGCCTACGATCCCGCAGGCCGTCATCGAGGGGGTTCTCGTCCAGAAGATGGCCGCGCCGGGGGATGAGGTGATCCTCGGGATGAACCGCTATGCCGTTGGGACCGCTGATCATGTTCGGTCTGGGCGGCATCTTCGTCGAGATCTTCAAGGACGTCGTCTTCCGTCTTGCCCCCGTCGACCGCGACGAGGCGCATCGGATGGTCCGCGAGATCAAGGGCTACAAGATGTTCACCGGCTTCCGCGGCCGCCCGAAGTCGGATGTCGAGATCCTGGAGAAGAACATGATCCGGCTCTCCGACATGGTCGTCAACCACCCGGAGATCATCGAACTGGACATCAATCCGCTTCTGGTCCACGAGGAGGGGAAGGGGGCGACGGTCGCCGATTGCCGGATCATTCTCGATCCCGGGAGGAAAATCGGGCCGATAATTAATCCATATGAGTAAAAAAGGGGACAGCGCCCCTCTTATTTCTCAAAAAGTGAAAGTAGGGGCGCTGTCCCATTTCATTTTACAAACCCAGATAGGTCTTGCGGAGGATTTCGTCCTTCAGGAGGTCTTCTCCCGACCCTTCGGCGATCATCTTGCCCGAGGAAAGGACGTAGTTGCGCGAAGCCAGCTTAAAGACCGTGCTGACCTCCTGCTCCACCAGCAGAATGGTGATCCCGAGATTTTTGACCTCGACGATTTTTTCAAAGACCTCCTTTCGCATCAGGGGAGCGAGCCCCGTGGAAGGTTCGTCGATGCACAGCAGTTTCGGCTCGGACATCAAGGCCCGGCCGATGGCCAGCATCTGCTGTTCTCCTCCGGAAAGGGTTCCCGAGATCTGACGGGAGCGCTCCTTGAGGACCGGAAACATGTCATAGACCTTGTCCAGGGTCTCCCGGCTTTTCTTCTTGTCTTTCTGGAGATAGGCCCCCGCCATCAGATTTTCCAGCACCGTCATTTCCCGAAACGGCCTTCTCCGTTCGGGACAAAGGACGAGCCCCCTCCGGACGATTTCATGGGCCGGGATCTGATCGATCCGCTCGCCGTTGAAGGTCACCGTTCCTTCCAGAAAGATATCGCCCGCAGTGGACCGGCGCTTGATCTCCCTTTCCCAGGCCACCAGGCCGCTGATGGCCCGCAGGGTCGTGGATTTTCCGGCCCCGTTGGGACCCACCAGGCTGACCAGCTCTCCGGTGTCCACACACAGGCTCAGATCGTTGATGAGGACGGCCTTTTCATAGCGGACGGTTAAATGGGCGATTTCCAAAAGCACGGTTATTGGCCTCCTCCCTGACCCAGATAGGCCTCGATGACCTGAGGGTTGTTCACCACCTCCTCGGGCGTCCCTTCGGCCAGAAGGGTCCCGAAATTGAGGACGATGATGCGATCGACGATCTTCATCAACTGCTGCAATTTGTGTTCGACGATGATCATCGCCGGGCCTTCGCTGTGCAGGCGGCCGAAGCGCCCGCCCTTATGAAGCCTCCGGATGGATTTCGCCATCAAATCCGTCTCGGCCGGACTGAGTCCGCCGAAAGGCTCGTCCAGAAGGAGCAGATCCGGGTCCGTGGCCACGGCCCGGGCGACTTCCAGCCGCTTCAGGTCGCCCTGGGACAGGGTGGACGCCTTTTCCAGGGCCATGTCCGAGATACCGGCGAATTCCAGGGCATCCATGGCCTTGGCCTCCACCACCTTCACCCACTCCCCCCGTTTCATCGACCGGGGAGAAAGACAGGAGACCATCACATTGGCAATGATGGGCAGCCGGCGAAAGGGCCTCATGTTCTGAAAGGTGCAGGCCACCCCCAGATTGACGATATCCCAGGTCTTCAGGCCGACGAGCTGTTTTCCTTTAAAGCGAACGCTTCCCGAATCCGGCTTCAGTATCCCGGTGAGCAGACGGAGCAAGGTGGTCTTTCCCGCCCCGTTGGGGCCGATGAGGCCCAGGATCTCCTTTTGCTCCATGCGGAAGCGGACGTTGTCGACCGCCTTGAGTCCGCCGAAGCTTTTGGTCAGCGATTCCACTTCCAGAAACGGTACGGCCATATCAGGCACTCCTCACACTCTTCCCTGCAGTTCCCGCCGGGAGACCTTGCCCACATCGGTCTTGGGCAGCTCGCCCCGGAATTCGACGATCTTGGGCACCTTGTAGTGGGCCAGTTTCTGCTTGCAGAAACAGATGATCTCCTCTTCCGAGATCCTTGCCCCTGGCCTCGCTCTCCAGGACCACATAGGCCTTGATCAGGTTGCCCACCGCGGGATCCGGCACGCCGACCACGCCGGCGGCTTTGATCTGCGGATGCTGATAGAGGACTTCCTCCACATGCCGGGCGAAGACCGAATATCCCTTGTACTTGATCAGGTCCCGCTTGCGGTCGAAGAAATGGAAATACCCCTCTTCGTCCATGCTGACCAGGTCGCCGGTCCGCATCCACGTCTCTCCGTCGATTTCCATCATGACCTCTTTGGTGCTGTCCGGTCTTTTCCAGTACCCCTGCATGATGTTGGGACCGGACATGATCAGTTCGCCCACCTCCCCCACCGGGAGGAATTCCGTTCCATCCTGGTCGATGATGGCGGCCTTGACATTGGGCATGGGCACCCCGAAAGAGCCCTTCTTCGGCCGGCCCAGGGGGCTGCCGTGGCTGACGGACGTGGTTTCGGTCATTCCGTAACCCTCATAGATCTGAGACCCGGTCCGCTTTTCCCAGGCGTCGATGGTCGATTCATGCAGCGTGTCGGCCCCGCAGACGATCAGTTTGAGCCTTTTCCAGTTGACCCGGTCGGTCTTCTCGTACTCCTTGAGATATTCAAACAGGGTGGGCACGCCGTAGAATCCGGAGGCCTGATAGCGTTCCATGGCCGAGAGAATTTCATCGATATCCGGGGTGGTGAAAAGGACGAGGGTCGACCCCTGGGCCAATCCGGCGATCATCACCACCACCTGGCCGTAGATATGGAAAAAGGGCAGGAAGGCCATGACCACCTCTTTCCCCTCTTCGATAGATGGGCCAGAAGGCCCGGACCTGGCCCTGCAGGGCGATAAGATTACGGTGGGTCAGCATGGCCGCCTTGGGAAGCCCGGTCGTGCCCCCGGTGTAGGGCAGGGCCGCCAGGTCTGTCCGGGGATCAATGGTCACGGGGGGCGGCTGAGGCGGATATTTTTTCAACAGATCCTGAAAAAAATAGATCCCCGGCCTGCCGATCGATTCCGCCATCACCGCCGGCTTTCCGCCGTAGGCCTTGGCCTTGGCGCTCTTGCCGAACCATTTTTTCAAGGCGGGAAGGTATTCGTCGATGCTGGTCAGGATCACACATTCCGGATGGACCCCGGCCTTATCCAGGTTGTCGAAGAGGATGTCCTGGCAGACGACGGTCCTGGCCTCGCTGTCCGTGATCTGGTGTTTGACTTCGATGCTGGTATAGACGGGACTGATGGGCGTGACCTTGGCCCCCAGCCTGAGAGCGGCAAAATAGGCAATCACGTACTGGGGGCTGTTCAAGAGATAGATCGCCACGGTATCTCCCTTCTTTATCCCCAAATCGGTCAGGGCGGTGGCCAGGCGGTCGACCAGCTCCTTGAGCTCCCGGTAGCTGATCTTTTTCCCGTAAAAGATGAGGGCGGGCCTGTTTCCGTATTTTTCCGCAATCTGGTCGAAAAGCTCCGGCACGGAGAGTGTCCGGGATATCGATATCGGCCGGCACGCCTTCCGAATAGTATTTCAGCCAGGGTTTGGACAGATACGCTTCCTTAGGGTTCATCATTCACTCCTTTCAGTCGAGAACTGCGGTACAAACCCGGCAGGTTTTCCGGGTCGCGACATTCCTGATTTTGCAGCGGGGGCATTGCTTTTCTATCTTGTCTCTCACCCAGGGGATCAACCCTTCCGGCATATACAACAGGATCAGCAGGACGACGACGGCAAAGATCATCGTGCGATACTCGGGCCAGAAGCGGACGAATTCCAAGAGCGGAAAAAGGACGAATACCGCCGCTATGGGACCATAGATCGTTGCCATCCCCCCGAAGACCGCCCAGATCACCACGGAGAACGACATGGAGACCTCCAGGGTGGAAGGACCGGCAATCCTCATGTAGTGGGCGTAGAGGCCGCCGGAGATGCCGGCAAAAAAACCGCTCAGGCAAAAGGCCAGCAGTTTATAGCGGGTGGTGTTGATGCCGGAGGCCCTCACCGCCAGTTCATCCTCACGGATGGCATGAAAAATGATGCCCGTGTGGGAATCGGTGATTTTCCACATGACGGTGCACAGAACGAGCATGGTCACGATGTATATGTAGTAGTTGACGACGAGCGAGTTGGAGATGCGCTGCAACCCGGAAATGCCCAGCTCGCCGCCGGTCAGATCGGGCAGGGCAAAAACGATCCCCATTAAAATAATCGGAAAGGCCATGGTCGTCAGGGCCAGGTAGGTGTCCTTCGAGCCGGAGACAGGGAATCCCGACGATAAGACCGGCCAGGACCGCGGCCGCGGCCCCCAGAGGAACGCTTCCCCAGGGGGGAATATGAAGATGGATATTCAGCAGGGCCGAGGTGTAGGCCCCAACGCCGAAGAAAAGGGCATGGCCGAAATTCATCTGACCGGTGAATCCGGACAGGAGGTCCCAGCTCGCGGCCAGGATGGCAAAGATGCTGGTCAAAATGATCACCCGTATCAGATAAGGATTCTGGCTGACCAAAGGCATCCCCAGGAGAACGATAAAGAAAAGGGCGACGACGATTCGACTGGGGAGGACCAGCACCTCTCTGCGGACGATCGTATAAGAGCTTTTTCAGATACAATCCCGGAAGGACCATGTTGACGCTCCCATTAAAGGAAAATGCTACCTCTCTTCCTCAAAGGAAATGCCGAAGAGGCCTTCCGGCCGAATCAGCAGGACCAGGATCATGATCGACAAGGCGACGGATCCTTTCAAAAAAGCGCCTTTCGGGATCAGGAAAACCACCAGGGCTTCCGTAAATCCCAGGATATAGGCCGCCATGAAACTCCCCTTGATGCTGCCCAGTCCGCCCAGGACGACCACGGCCATCATCATGATCAAGGGTTCCATCCACATATAGGGACTCAAGACCGTCAGGGGGGCAATCACCGCCCCGGTAAATCCGGCCAGCGCGACCGAGATGCCCATGGTGATCATCGCCAGCCGGCTCTCGTTCATCCCCATCAGATTGGCCACCTCCCGGTCCTCGGCCGTGGCACGGATGGCCAGGCCCAATCTGGTCTTCATCAGCAGGAACCAAAGGACGGCCAGGATCAGCAGAACCACGCCGAAGGTCAGGACCTGCTGATAGAAGATCTTGACGCCCAGGAAAAGGAAATATCCCTGGATCAGGGACGATACGCTCAGGTAATCCCCGGTGAAGATCAGCAGCATGGCCTCCTGAAAGATCATGGCCAGGGCGATGGTGGCGATCAGAACCGCCGCTTCGTGTTCCCGTATCGGATCGATGAGGAATTTATAAGCCAGCAGACCGAGCACGGTGACCGCCGCCACAGCGATCAGCATTCCCGCGACCGGATTGAGGCCGAGCTTTACCGGTCAGGTAATAGATACAGTAAGCGGCGACCATGTAAAAGGCGGTGTGGGCGATGTTGACGATTCGGGCCACCCCGAAGATCAGGGAAAAACCGATGGCCAGCAGGGCCAGCATGCTGCCGGTAATCAGTCCGGTGATGATGATGTTCATAACACCTCAAGAATTTATAAATATAAAGATGATGGACTCGTATAAAGTCACATTTCCCCTCCCTTGGCGGGAGGGATTGAGGGAGGGGGAAATAACCGTACACCCTCACCCCGCTCCACCCTTGGCAGGGGAGGAGCGGGGCATTTTCAAAACGGCTTATCGGCTATTTTTTCATCCAGGGCGGAATTTTATAGGGGAACGATCCCTTTGTAGGTGACCTCGGGCGCCCCGGGGGCGGCCACCCATTTATTGGGCCAGACCCCGACCATCTTGCCGTCCTGCCACTGCGCCCCCAGGCTGGTGAGGTACCCGGGTCCCCAGGTCAAGTCATGGGTCGGGCGGCCCTGGGCATCCTTTTCATATTTAATCTTCCCGGCGGGTGAAAGGTACTCGCGGTTTTCCAGATGGGCCACGATCTTGTCGGCATCCAGACTCCCCACGGCTTCTATGGACGGGACCAGACTTTCGACAATGGCGGTATGGGTGTCGGCCGTATACGTGGGGACCTCGCCGAACCGCTTGTAATAGCCTTCTACAAAAGGTTTGGTGAGCTCATTGTATTCGACCCCCCGGATAAAGGTATTCGTGGTCAGGACATAATTTCCCATCCCCTTGGTGGCCTCCCAGAATCCGTCTTTCTGCGCTTCCACATTGATGCCCACCTGGACGGCCGGGATCTTCAGTTCCCCGGCCTGACGGGCAAAGGGAATCCCCACCGAGGAGGAAAAAATGGTAAAGATCAGATTGGCTCCGCTCTGCTGGATGGCGGACAGTTCCGCGGTCACATCGGTCGCAACGGCCGAAGGCCGCCACGTCCCGACCACTTCCATGCCCATCTTGGGGATGACGCCTTTGGCCGCCTCGATCATGGGATCGACCCAAACGGCCTTCTCGGCGACAATGGCCACTTTTACGGCAGGGAGATTCAATTCTTTTTTTAGAATTTCCCCGACAAACCCCATATGGGCAAAACTGGTCCTGACCAGATAATTGGAGTTGAACGGAGTGACACGGAAGAAATATTTGTAGCGGTTATAGTCCTTGGCGACCCGCAGGCAGAGTTCCGGATGGGCGGCGCCGGCGCCCATAAAGATTTTTTTGTTGTCCATGGCGATGTCCTGCATGGCGAGGACCGCCTCGGTCCTGAAACCGCCGACAATGAAATCGACCTTGTCGCTGGTGATCAGACCGTTCCATGGCATTGGTGGCATCGGTCAGGTTCAGGAATTCATTGGAGTCGGACTTGATCAGTTCGATCTTCATCTTCTCCTTGCCGACCTGAACGCCCCCTTTGGCATTGATCTCCTCGGCGGCCATGACGGCGCCGTTCCAATGCCCCTTGCCCTGGACAAAATTCATCGGTCCGATGACGCCGATCTTGATCGTCCGTCCCCAGGCGGGATAACACATCATGATGACCAGTAAAGACACCGGCAGGATCACCTTGAGAAAACTTAGCCTTTTCATAATATTCCCCCTTTTTTTAGGTTAAAGTTTCAGGTTGACTCCCCATCGTACGATTGGAAAAGATTCAGATCGCTGACCACCTCCTGAGAAATGATGCCCTCGTAAAAAGTCTAAGAACCCTCCCCTCCCCTCAATCCCCTCCCGCCTGGGGAGGGGAGAAATTTACTTTTTACGAGTTCATGAGAAATGAAAAACTACTCGTCAAGCTCGGGCGATAAAGGCCACTCTCACGGTTGAACCTCATGTCCTGAGTCGAATGGAGCACCGAACAATCGCCGCTGCCCGGAAGTGATGCCGGAACCGGCGAATGCAGACATCATGATGATAGATTACGGGTTTCTTACATCAATGACCGCGATGTGAAATACCGCGGTCGGTTACTCATACAGAAGCAAACATCGGGCCGAGAGCGGGTAAGCGCCGGTCCAGGGGAGAAGTGGAAAGAGAAGTGCGGTCAATGCGTCGATTGGCCCTCTAAAAAACACCAACAAAACGAGGTTATATTAGTAGGGAAGAAATCTTGAGATGTCAAGAAAAAACACGATTTCTCTTGCCGTCACCGCTTGCTCCCCTTTTCCGCTATCTTCGCCCAGGAATCGCGCAACGTCACCGTCCGGTTGAATACCAGGGCGCTATCGCGCGAATCGACCGGATCGACGAAAAAGTAGCCGAGCCTCTCGAACTGGAAACGGCTTTCCGGCGCCGCCTTCGCCAGACTGGGCTCCACGCGGCATCCGCTCAGGACTTCCAGGGATTTCGGGTTCAGGTACTCCGTAAAATCGGCGTCGCCCCCCAGGGGATCGGCGATGCGGAACAGACGGTCGTAGAGGCGCACCTCCGCCGGGACGGAATGGGCCGCCGACACCCAGTGGAGGGTGGCGTCGACCTTCCGGCCGTCGGGGGCAAACCCGCTTTGCGTCTCCGGATCATAGGTGCAGTGCACTTCGAGAACCTCTCCCGTATCCGGATTCTTCACCACACTCACACATTTTATGAAGTAACCATAGCGGAGACGGACTTCCCTGCCGGGCGCCAGCCGGTAAAACTTTTTGGGCGGATTCTCCATAAAGTCGTCCTGCTCGATATACAGGACACGGGAGAAGGGCACTTTCCGGGATCCCATCTCGGCATGCTTGGGATGATAAGGGCAATCGAACTGCTCGACCCGGTCTTCGGGGTAGTTGTCGATCACCACCCGGAGCGGTCTGCAGGACGGCCATCACCCGCGGCGTGCTTTCGTTCAGATCCTCCCGGACACAGTTCTCCAGGAGCGCCATATCGATCAGACTGTCGTTCTTGGAAACGCCGATCTTCTCACAGAAGCTGCGGATCGCTCCGGGAGTGTACCCTCTCCTGCGCATGCCGGAGAGGGTGGGCATCTGCGGATCGTCCCAGCCGCTGACCACCCCTTTTCCGACCAGCTCGATGAGCTTCCGCTTGCTCAGGACCGTGTAACTGAGGTTGAGACGGGCAAACTCGATCTGCTGCGGTCGCGGTGTCGACGTTAAGCGCTTCCAGGAACCAGTCGTACAGGGGGCGGTTGTTTTCAAACTCCAGGGTGCAGATCGAATGGGTAATCCCCTCGATGGAGTCCGACAGGCAATGGGCAAAGTCGTACATCGGATAGATGCACCACGCATCCCCCGTCCGATAGTGGCTCACTTTCTTGATCCGGTACATGATCGGATCCCTCATGGTGACATTGGGAGAGTTCATATCGATCTTGGCCCTCAGGACGTGGGTCCCTTCGTCGAACTCCCCGGCCCTCATCCTCTCGAACAGCGACAGGTTTTCTTCCGCGGTTCGGTTGCGATAAGGGCTCTCCTTGCCCGGCTGGGTCAGGGTGCCCCGGTACTCGCGGATCTCATCCGGCACTCAGATCGCAGACGTAGGCCTTGCCCATCCCGATCAGCCGCAGCGCAAAGTCATAGAGCCTGTCATAATAATCGGAGGCATAATACAGACGATCCTGCCAGTCGAAACCCAGCCATTTCACATCGCGGATGATCGACTCCACATATTCCACGCTTTCGCCGCTCGGGTCCGTGTCGTCCATTCGCAGATTGCAGGTGCCTCCGTACTGGGCGGCGATCCCGAAATTGAGGCAGACCGACTTGGCGTGTCCGATATGGGGGTAGCCGTTCGGCTCGGGTGGAAAACGGGTGGCCACCCGCCCCTGATGCTTGCCGGTTTTCATGTCTTCATTGATGATATCCCTGATAAAATCAGACGGGAGGTGATGAATTGGCCTGTTCCATATCTCGATTTCCCTTTCTTATCCGGTCCAGGTATACGATGCTGCCTCATTTCCAAAGGTTCAAAACCTGATCGTCGTCAGGCGCCCCTACTCTGATGCTTTACTCGAGCTCCGCTGAGCGACGAGGTGTCGAATGGCCAGAAGGGGATGACGGAAGATCATCCTCGGCCCTGAAAATCTCATCACCTCTCCGATCTGCTTCCTCATCTGCGGTTTGTAGCAGTGGATCGGACACTTGCTGCATACCGGCTTGTTTTCCCCGAACGGGCATTTCAAAATCCTCTGTTCGGCATAAGAGCAGAGACTCCGGCAGTCCTCACAAAGCATCTTGCCGCCGCCGTGCCGGCTGCGGCAATACATGCCGATCATGGTCCTGACCGTTTTGATCTCCTGCTCCAATCTCACCATACCTGCCGGTCCGCTTCCTGCCGTCTTTTGTCGGGCATGATGGCGTTGAGGCCCGGGATCACCAGAATCCCCTCTCCATGCAATTCCCTATGAACTCGAGGGAGCGCCCGGAGCCGCCCTTCAGATATTCGTAAAGCTGTTTTCCCACATCCGGATAGAGGGGGGTTTGGGGCAGCTTTTCCACCGGGACCCAGGCAATGTCAAGGGAGCGGGTGCTGTCCGGCCTGATCTTGGGCGTCCCTTTGATTTCGAGGGCCGTAAAGATGATATGCAGGGTTTGAGGATGTCTCTTGGTGGCAGGCGCCTCGCCGATCAGGATGATCTCCCCGACATCGAGCTTGACGCCGATCTCGTTCCGCCATTCACCGATGATGGCCTCCTGCAGCGGGATATCCTTGTCCACGCCGCCGCCCGGCAGGGCAAAAACCTCTTTGCCGCCGTAGATGTACTTCATGCAGAGGATTTCCTGTTCTCTTTCAAATACCGCCGATACCCGGACACGCATGGTTCCTCCTTCATAAAAAAGGTTCACCTCATCAATCGACTTTAAACATCCGATCGCCTGCCGAGGGGAATCTACTTTGTACGAAAGGACATCTACTAAATAATCGATCCGATGTCCATATCTACAAATAATCGATCCGATGCCAACGCAAAGAATTTCTTGACAGGATCGATTTGACCATGGCAGTTCATAGAGCCATTTTGAACGGCAAAAAAACCAATGCCGCCTTCAATGCGAGGCGGCCGGAAGGGAAAGTAAAATGAAATATACAGGCTCATCGCTCCAACATGGATATGCCGATAAAATGATCTCCATCGATCTGGGAAGCAGGGCAATCACGACTCCCGGACTCGATCCCACAGCAGCGGAATTACTTCCTCGGCGGCCGGGCCCTGGGGCTGTATCTCCTGCACCGGCGAATCACCGCGCAGACCGTCTCCCTGTGATCCCGGAGAATCCCCTGATCTTTTCACCCGGTCCGCTGGCCGGCATTCCCCAGTTTCCGGGGACGAGCAAGTGCATGGCCGTTTCGCTCTCGCCGCTGACGGGCATTCCGGGGGTTTCGAATTTCGGCGGCCACTTCGGCGCCTATCTCAAGTACGCCGGTTTCGACGCCCTGGAGATCACGGGAAAGTCCGACACGGACGTCATGATCGTCATCGACGGCTTTCAGCAGGGAGATCTCCATGACGGAAGCGCCCGCTCATCGATCGAGGTCTTCGACCTGGAGAAGGCCATCGTCGATACGGTTCGTCCAGGAGGGCCGCGACCGCAAGGAGATCGTCTTTCTGACGACCGGCATCGGCGCCGCCCATACCACCTACGGCTGCATCAACAGCCATTATTTCGATCCCACCAAGCACGTGGACGGGACCAAGGGGCTCTTCCGGACCAAGCAGGCCGGCCGGACGGGGCTGGGCACCGTGATGATGGACAAGAAGATCCGGGCCATCGTCGTCCTGGCCGAATATCCGCACGGCGAAAATCCTTACGGCGCCGCCGACTGGGAGAAGGTGAAACAGGCGGGGGCAAGGCTCGGCGAAGGTCGTCCGGGAGGTCGATCCGCAGTCGCTCAAGATGTACCGCAAGGGGAGCGCGGGGCTGATCACCTTCATGAACAAGGAGGAGTACCAATCGCTGCCCGTGAACAATTACCAGTTGGGCTCCGATCCGCGGGCGGAGCAGATCACGGGGAAATTCTACGCCGAGCACCTCTTCGACCACCGGGGGATGGACGGCTGCTTCCCCGGCTGCAACCTGCGCTGCACCAAGGGCGGCTGGGTCACCCTGAGCTTCGGCGAGCACAAGGGCCGCAGGGTGTGGGTGGACGGCCCCGAGTACGAAACCGCCGCCGGTTTCGGCTCCAACCTCGGCATCTGGAACGCCGAATTCATCATGGAGGCCAACTGGCATTGCGACAACTACGGGATCGATACGATCACCACGGCCGTCACGATCGCCTTTCTGATGGAATGCTTCCAGCGGGGATATCTGACGCGGGAGGATACGGACGGGCTGGAGCTGACCTGGGGAAACGAAGAGGCGGTCCTGCAGCTTCATCCATCAGCATCGCCCACGGGGAGACGGAATTCGCCCGGGTGGCGGGCCAGGGGATGCTGCCCCTGGTCGACTGGATCGCCGCCCGATATGTCCGGAGAACCGGCAAGGCCGATCCCCGGGCGGAGCTGCTGCGATTTGCCATGCAGACCAAGGGGCTGCCCTTTTCCCTCTACCGGACCCACCGCTCGCTCTCCATGCAGGGCTCCTACGCCGCCGCCAGCGACATCGGGGCGCATCACGCCGCGGCCTGGCTGATCAAGGTGGACCTCCTGGGCGCCTTCCCCACCCTTCAGGACAAGGCCCGGGCGCTGATCACCTATCCGCGGGTCCGCCTGGGGAACGACAATCTCGGCCTGTGCAAGCTCCCCTGGGTGGATGTCTTCAATCCCGAGTCGGAGAAGATGAAGGATACGGACAAGTACATCAATCCCGCCTCGCAGGAGATCTATGCGGATTTCTACAACGGGATGCTGGGAACGGATCTGACCTGGGAGGAGATCTTCGCGCAGACGGATCGGGACATCAATCTGCAGCGGGTCATGAACGTCATGGTCTACGGCGCGGAAACGGGCAAACAGGACTGGATACCGGAGCGGGCCATCGGACCTATCGACGATGATCTCTACGATGCCGAAAAGGAGTATAACGACGGGGAACTGTGCCGGTTCCTGGGGAAATCCCCGGAAGAGATCAGGGATCATGCCGACCGCGGAAAAGCGGGAACTCCTGATGAAACACCGCAAGGAGCAGCTGCGCGAACTGATCCAGGCCTATTACCGGGAGCGGGGCTGGACCCCCTCCGGCATCCCGACCCCCGCCACACTGAAACAGATCGGCCTCTGGGATTTTCTGACCGAAGAAGCCAGGGCAAAGATCGAGGCTCTGGCGGGTTGAGACTGTAATTCAACAAGTCCGGAGTTCTGGAATCCGGGAATTCCTTATTTCTGGAGAGGGCAATGATGAAAAGTCCACTACCGATCAAGCGGATTTTGGAGTTGAATATCCTTCCCACACGGGACGAAATGGGGAAAATGGCTGCCGGGGATGTCGCTCAGGCCATGAACCGTTTCATCAAGGAAAGAGGGAGCGTCAACATCGTCTTCGCCGCGGCCCCCTCGCAGGATGAATTTCTGGTTCATCTGTCAAGGAAAAGAAACATCGACTGGTCCCGGGTGACCTGCTTCCACCTGGATGAGTACGTGGATCTTCCCCGGAACCATCCGAATACTTTCGAGGCTTACCTGCAGGAGCATATTTTTGACGCGGTGCAGCCGAAACAGATCCATTTCATTAAAGCTCTGAAAGGGACTCCCGGGGAAATTGCCCGAAAATATGCCCAACTCATCGAGCAAAGCGGGGGCATCCATATCTCCTGCATCGGGATCGGAGAGAACGGGCACATCGCCTTCTGCGATCCCGGTTCCGATCTGTACGATCCCCGGACGGTCCGGATCATTCGCCTCGATGACCGCTCGGTCAGGCAGCAATACCGTGATTATAAAGACCATCCCGAACCCCGCGGCCCGCTATGTCTCACTCAAAGCAGTCCCCCACAGGGCGTTTACGATGACCGTTCCGGCGATCCTTTCCGCCCGAGGAGATTTATACGATCGTTCCCGGACCGCAAAAAGCGGCGGCGGTAAAAAAGATGTGGGAGGGTCCCCTCTCTTCGGCCTGTCCGTCATCGGCGCTGCGCATGCATTCCCGGGTAAAGATATATCTGGATCAGGATTCGGCTCAGAAACTCTCCTGATGAGCGATATCATCTCGAGTACAGTATTCTGGGGAGCCACAGAACGAGCTCCGGGAAAAGGATCATCAATACGATGAGAATCCCCGTAGGAATCAAAAACGGCAAGGTGCCTGCAAAGATATAGGTAATCTCGTATTTCGGCACGACCCCCTTGAGAACAAAAAGATTGAGACCGAACGGCGGGGTGACCAGGCCGATTTCCGCGAGCACGACGTAAAGAACGCCGAACCAGATGAAGTCGAATCCCAGATTCTTGACGATGGGGGCGACAAAGGGAAGGGTCAACACCAGCATGGACAGGGAATCGAAGAAGCATCCCAGGATGAGGTAGAGGACGCAGATGATCGCCAGGGTGGCATATTTCCCCAGACCCATATCCAGCATGAATACCGACGTCGCTTCGGTAAGACCGATGTACTGAAAGACCTGCCCCAGCATCCTCGCCGTAAACAGGACAAAGGCGATCATCGCGCTGATGTTCACCGCCGAAAGCATGCTCTCCTTGAGCGCCTTGTACGTCATTTTCCGGAAAAGCAGGGCGAGAACGATGCTCAAAAAAGCGCCGAGGGATGCCGATTCCGTAGGGGTCATGATTCCTGTGAAGATGGTGCCCAAAACCAGCGTAATCACTACCAGGAAAGGAAACAAATCCCACAGGGCCGTCAGTTTTTCGCCGACGGTGTATTTCCGGATCGAGGCTTGGGGCGCGAGTCCCGGATTGCGCAAGACCATGATGGTGACGGTGAGCACGAAGAAAAAAGTCAGGATGATCCCGGGGATCACGCCCCCGGCAAAGAGCCGGGCCACGGAGATATCCATCCAGCCTCCATAGACGATCATGATCAGGCTGGGAGGGATGAGAACGCTCAAGGTGCCGGAAATGGCGATGGCCCCGAGGGACAGTTTTGTATCATATCCCGCTTTTTCCATCTCCGGGAAACAGATCCGGCCGAATGTGGCCGTGGCCGCCAGACTGGAGCCGGAGATGGCCCCGAAAATGGCGTTGGCAACGATCATGGCCGAGCACAGGCTTCCGGGAAGGCTTCCGAATATTTTTTCAGCTCCCCGAAAGAGCCCGCTGACAATCCCCGTATTGGCGTAAATGGTCCCCATGAAGACAAAGAGGGGGATGGCGGTAAACGTGAAGGAGTTCATGATTTCAAAAGCGGCCCGGGCAAAATAATCCAGGGGCTGATGAACGAAAAGAACAAGACCAAGCCCGGCAACGATCCCCATTGCCGGGGCGATTTCTATTCCCAAAGCCAAAAGGAGAACCAGCCCACCGAGAATGACGAGAGACATGAATGCCAGGCTCACCGCGTTATACCTCCACTCTTTACACCTGCCCGGACCTTGACGGCGGCCCGGACAATATCGACGATCAGTACCAGGGTCAGCATGACAAACCCGAGAAATACGGTCAATTGCGGCCAGAACAAGGGGAACATCAGCCAGGTGGACGATCTTAGGTTGATCTGCAGGGCATAGGCGATCATTTTGTAAGCGGCCAGGTCCATTTGGATCATGAAGATCAATGTCAGGATCAGGCCCAGCAGTCTTACCCAGCCATAGATTCGGGGCGGGAACCGGGTGACGAGCACTTCAACGCGCACATGCCCTTTTTCCCTCCACGTATAGGCAAGACCGAGGAAGGAGAGGGCAACGAGCATGTACGCGCTGAACTCATCGGACACCATGAGGGGCCGATTCATGACATACCGCATGAAGACGTCCACGACGACCAGCATCATCATGAGCGGCACGAGCCATCCCCCAAACCAGCCGCCCAGATACGCGATTTTATCGACAATGATACCGATTCGCTTCATCGTTTTCACCGGCTCCGGAAAAAGTTTATATGAAGACCTCCTCCCTGTCTCCCTCCCCCTCGACGGGGGAGGGAGCAGGGGGTGGGTTATTTCTTGAGCATGATCTTGGCGCCGCCTGCATATTCGGAAGCGATACTCATGATCTGCTTGCCGTTCGGACCCGCAAGCTCAAGCCATTTGTCGACGGCAGGGCGGACGATTTCCCTTGCCTTGTTGATTTCGTCCTGAACCGGCTGAGTGACCTTCATCCGGCTGACCTTCAGACCGACTTCCGCTTCATATTCCTCGATCTTGGCGCCGAACATGGTTTGCCCCTGCATCTCTCTGCCCGTCGCCAGAAGGATTTTTTGCAGATCGGCCGGCAACTTATCAAATTTGGCCTTGTTCACCACCAGCATCCCGCCGAACACCGACTGAAATCTCCAGAAGCTCACATTGGTGCAGACATCCGGGAGTCCGAAGCCCAGACCCCAGCCGCGGGAGGTCTGAATCGCATCCACCGTCCCCCTCTGCAGGGCTTCCATGATTTCCGCGTTGGGAATGGTCAAGGGGGAGGCGCCCAGGCGCTGCATGGCAAGCGTGGTGATCAACCCGGAGGTCCGGATTTTCATCCCCTTGAAATCCTCCACCGTGGCAATCGCCTTTTTCCCCCAAACCCCATCCAGGGCCTCGGAAGGGATATCGGCGATCTTGACCAGCCCTTTTTCCGCATAGGATTTACGCTCGATTTCCACCATCCTCGGGTCATTCAGGAAAGCCTCATATTCGAAGACGCTGTCCCAAAGGAAAGGGAGGGCGAAATCCCATTGGGGAAAAGTGCCTGCCACCCAGGGAATTCTCTCCCAACCGACGTCCGCCCGTCCGGCGATGACCGCATGGACCACTTCATTCACCGGGAACAATGACATTTTGGTGTCCAGGACGAGCCGTCCTCCGGAGTTTTTCTCCAGAAGCTTTTGAAAGCGCGGATAGGGATAGAATGACCAGGTGTTGGCTGCGGGTCCGGGATTGGTGGCAAATACCCAGGTTATCTTCTGCTGCCCGGCTTTCGGGGCCTGCGCTTCGGCGCATGATCCCAGCAGGGATACCGACAATAGGATCGCCAGCGCGAAGCTTCCCAGGATCATCCAAAATTTGTTCCTTTTCATGTTCACCTCCCTATGGTTAAAAAAACCGGTCTCAATGTCACCTGAAAGCCCATCGGCCCAAGTGACTCCCGTCAAATCTCCTGCTATACAGATGGCATGATCGATGCCCCAAACTCCTTATTTCTTCGCCGCGTCTTCTTCAACCATCCGGATGGATTGTTTGGGGCAGATGTCGATGCAGGTGGAGCAGCCCTTGCAGAGTTTGGGATCGATGGAGGCCACGACATCGGTCATGACGATGGCATTGCAGTGCCCGATTTCGACACACAGCCCGCAGCCCGAACATTTCTCTTTGTCCACCTTGGCATAACCGGGCCGGAGCGTCAGGTCGGCCGCGGACTTGATCTCGGAAATCAGCAGGTCCCGCATCTCCCCGGCCGTGCTGAAACCCATCTCCTTCATGTATGCCTTCAGGGCCTTCATCCATTTTTCCAGGAAACCGAATCCCCGCAGCATGGTTTCCGTGCACACGCCGATGGAGTCGGCGCCGCACATCATCATCTGTACCGCGTCTTCCATGGAGGCGATGCCTCCGGTGCCGTTGATGTGCGGGCCCGGCCCCACCAGCCTGCGAATTTCGAAGACATCCCTCATGGAGAGGGGTTTGATCCAAGGCCCCGACATGCAGCCCATGGTGTTTTCGCCCTGGAGATTGTAGATGGGCTTTCTATAATTCCGGATATCGACGGGCGGGATTCCCAGACGGTTCGCAACACCGCTGACGGCGTGCGCGCCGGCTTCGAAGGCGGCCCTGGCAACCTCTGCGATGCGGCCCCCTTCAGGGGTGAGTTTGGCAATGATCGGAATGCGGATCGCGCGACGGAGACTGCGGACCACATGGGCTACGGCGTTCTCGTCCTGGCCCATGCTCGCTCCCGAAGAGGGGCGGGGGGCCTGGGTGCGTTTGTCGGAAACGTCGACGCTGAAGGACATGTTGGGACAGCAGAAGTTGAGCTCCAGGATCTGGGCGCCCGCCGCCTCAAACCGCCGCGCCCCCTCCTCCCATCCCTCGATATTGACGCTGTTATCGGAAAAGTTGGCGATGATCACCAATTCCCTGCAACGCTTGCGTGCCGCTTCGATGAGCCGCAGGCCGCTTTCCATATCCAATCGGTGCTCGGCCGTGAAGATGTGGAGTTTCTCCTTCTTCAACCACCGGTAACGGGGATCGTAATTGATGTAAGGCCGGGGATTGAACGTCTGCTTTGTGGAGGCCGCCCCCCATCCGCACTTCTCGATGAGCTCCAGTTGTTCGATGTTCTTGACTGTCGGCCCTGAACCGACGATAAAAGGGTTACGGAGCGTCACATCGCCGATCTTGACCGGTAATTGAAAAAGGTCCTCGTTCACGTTTTTCCTCCGAGTTGAGATCGCAACCTGTTAGGCCAGGGACAGAACGATTTTACGCCTTTCTTCCATGGAAAGATATCCCGCATAGACCACCTCCACCACCTGCTTGGCCAGATCAAGGCCGCTCAGGGGAGCCCGGTCGAGTGCGATGGCCTCCATGAAGTCCTGAATTTCATGGGGATAGCCCAGCATCCATTCTTCATCCGGGCTTGGAAAGGAGAGTCCCGCCTTGGTCTCCTGCTTTTCGTTAAAGTAGACATCCTGCACCGGCGCCGGATCCACCGTGAAGAACTGACAGATCCGAACCGGACAGATATCGAGCTTCAGCCGGGCATTGGAAAGACGGATGTCCATCGTCGATTCCATCCCGCCGAGCAGGTTGTCCGCGCCGTAAAAGATCCCCCGGGTCCCATCCGAAAAGGTGACGGTGACCTGAGACCACGTCTCCACATCCTCCCATCCCGTGACAAGAGGTGAATTTTTGACAGTGTGAAATGCGGGGGTCTTTGTGAGATCGACCCCATCCGCGAACACCTCAACGGGAAGGATCGGCCGGCCCGTCTTTTTCAGGCCTTCGAAGTGCTTCAGGAACAGCCCGGCTCCGATGGGATGGGCTCCAAGCCGTGCGAGGGCGCCTCCGCCCGCGTATCGCCACGATTTTGAATACTCCGAGTGCGACCCGCTGTGCGATTCTTCTCCGCGGATCTCGAGAATGGACCCTGTGACTACACATCGGTCGATGATCTCAAGGGCTTTTCGGATAGCCGGCGCATAGATCCAGTTCTCCGCATAGCAGAACTTGACGGGGTGTTCCGCCATGACGCGGGTGACCTCGGCAAGGTCGGCCCTCACCTTGTCCAGCATCTTCCGCTTCGATGCGGCGCCTACTTCTTTGTCCGGCTCGCCCTGGCCGAAATAGCCCGTGAGGGGCTTCTCGCAAATGACGTGCTTGCCCGCCTTGACGGCTTCCAGAACCATAGGGAGATGAAGGGCGTTGGGGACACAGAGATCGATGACATCAATGGAAGGATCATCGAGAAGGAAGCGATAGTCGCTATATACCTTGGGGATGCCGAAGCGGCCGGCCAATTGCTCGGCATGATCCTTGGTCTTGCCGGCTATCGCGGCAATTTCCACGGGGATTTCTTTCACCTGATGATAGGATCGAAGATGAAAAGAAGCCGAAAATCCGGCTCCCACAATTCCCACTCGCACCGGTTTTTTTATGGCAGCCCCCTTATTCACTTGGGATTTGATCCCGTCCACTGCTTCTCGGATGTGTACCAATGATAAAACCGAGGAAAGAGCTACACTATGGCGAAACCCTTTGTCAAGACCATTTATCGCGCAATTTTCGAATCACGATCGACGACCCTGCAAAAAGTCGCAAAAGCCGTCAGATCTTTTATTGATAATCACCTCTGGTTCTGATAAATTGCAAAGGTTAAAATTCGGGAGTGTTTCCCGATATCAGACAAGGACGACATGCTGGCAGCCATCAACAGTCAGAACCCCCAGACGCGTTTGATCCGCAGGGCGGTGGAGATCCTCAAGAGCGGGGGGATCATCATCTACCCGACCGATACGGTCTACGGGATGGGGTGCGATCTGTTCAACAAACGGGGAATCGAAAGGATTTACGAGATCCAGCGCCGCAACCGGAAGCAGCCCCTGAGCTTCATCTGCTCCGATCTCAAGGACATCAGCCGCTACGCGCGGGTCTCCGATGAGGCTTACAAGATCATGAAGCGTCTCCTCCCCGGACCCTACACCTTCATTCTCGAGGCCTCCCGAATCGTCCCCAAGATCATCCTCCCCAAGCGGCAGACCACCGGCATCCGGATCCCCGACAACCGGATCTGCAATGCCCTCGTCGCCGAGATGGGCTCTCCCGTCATCAGCACCAGCGTCAAGGACGAAGGAGGCGAACTCCTCAGCGATCCCCGGGTGATCGAAGAGCTCTTCGGCAAGCGGGTGGACATGATCATCGACGGAGGTATCATCGCGGCTGAACCGTCCAGCGTCGTCAGCCTCCTTCCCGAAGGGATCGAGGTGATCAGGACAGGAAAGGGCGATGTATCCACCCTTTTATAGAAAGGATTTTGTATGAAAAAACAGATGCTGATCAATGCCGTCCACTTGGAACAGAAACGCATGGCGATCGTGGAGGACGGCAAACTGGTCGAATTCAACATCCAGATGGCCGTGAAGGAACCGATTACCGGCAACATTTACAAAGGGATCGTCATGAAGGTGGAACGGGGCCTCCAGGCCGCCTTTGTGAACTACGGCGGGAGAAAGGACGGTTTTCTCCCTCTCAAGGACGTCAGCTACAACAACTTCACGGACCCTGTCGGTCGTGAGGGAAGCAGGCCGACGCTGAAGGTCGGGCAGGAGATTCTCGTCCAGGTCCTCCGTGAGGTCAGCGAGAGGAAAGGCGCGCTCCTTACCGCCTATATCTCCCTGCCGGGAAGATACCTCGTTCTTCTTCCGAACAAGGAGAGCAGCGGCATCTCCCGGAAGATCGAGGACGAGGGGGATCGGAAAAGACTCAAGGAACTGGTCGAGCAGATCACGACCGAAGACGGGCTCGGATTCATCGTCCGGACGGCCGGGATGAACCGGACCAAGCAGGAACTGACCCGCGACTATCAGCACCTCTCCCGACTCTGGAAGGAGATCCAGAAACGGTCCTCCGAAACCGCGGGGCCGTCTCTGATCTATCAGGAGAGCGCCTTCGGCGTCCGGTCGCTGCGGGATTACTTTACACCGGACATCGAGGAGATCCTCGTCGACGACATGGAAACCTTCCGGCAGATGAGGGCCTACTGTAAGGCCGTTGCCCCCCGCATGGTCAAAGTGATCAAACTGGACAAGGAGAAAACCCCCCTCTTCGACAAATTCCAGTTGGAGGATCAGATCCGGGTCATCTACCAGGAACGTGTGGAGCTGAAATCGGGAGGCTACCTCATCATCAACCCTACCGAAGCGATGATCACCATCGACGTGAACTCGGGCCGGGGTTCCAGCAAGCGGAACGTTGAGGAGACCGCCTTCAAGACGAACATGGAGGCGGCGGAAGAGATCGCCCGCCAGCTCAGACTGCGCGATCTCGGGGGACTCGTCGTCATCGACTTCATCGATATGATGGATCAGAAGCACAACGCGGAGGTGGAAAAGGTCTTCAAGAAGGCGATCGATCTGGACCGGGCGCGGATCCAGCTCTCCCACATCTCCAAGTTCGGCATCATGGAGCTCTCGCGCCAGAAGAAACAGTCGACGATCCAGGAGATCAGCTATACGCCCTGCCCCTTCTGCCGGGGACGGGGAATCCGGCCGTCACTCGAATACACCGCCCTGACCGCCTATCGGAAGATCGAAACGCAGGCCGTCAAGGGCCTCTCCTCCGAGATCAAGGTCAGCCTCCCCTATGAAGTGGCCGACTACCTCCTGAATCAGAAACGCTCCGAGATCGTCCATCTGGAGAGCGAGTACGAGATGTCGATCCACATTTCCGGAAACCCCGATATGGCATGGGATGAATGCAGGATCGAAACGACGAAACGGGAAACGCCGCACGCGCCCGAGCCCGTCAAGCTCGCACTGGAGACCGAGGAGTCCCTGAAGGAAACAGAAGACGAAGAGGTGGAAGAACCGGAACCCGAGGCGCAGCCAATAGCGGAAGAACCGAAGAAAAACGGGGCAACTCCCCCTCCGGCCGAAAGCCAGGAATCGGTAAAGAAAAAATCCCACCGGCGCTCCCGTCACCGGAGGAAGAAACCGGGAGAAAAGCCTGCGGAGGCGGCTCCGGCGGCATCAACGGTCCCGGCGGCACCGGCGGCGCCTCCTGCAACGGCGACCCCGGCGGCTGCGGAAACGAAATCACCCCCCGAAGCGGCGCCATCGGCGCGCGAACCGGTCCGGATCAAACCGCCGGCGGCAGTGACCGAACCCGATCCCCGGAAGAGCATCACCCCCCGCACCGCGGAGGTCCCGAAGAGTCCGGCTCCGACGGAGAAGCCGGAGAAGGCGAACGGGAATCACGATGACCCGCTGCAGCGGCTCAAAAAAGTCTTCGAAACCCTGATCGACTGAAGGTGACGGCCTCGTAAAAAGTAAATTTTCCCCTCCCCTTGCGGGAGACCTGCTTTTCTCCCCTCCCCTGGCGGGAGGGGATTAAGGGGAGGGGAGCACAACCTATTTCCGGCCGCCCAGCTCCGCAGAGCGACGCGTCGCCGCCTCCACGGCCGCAATCAGCGTCGCCCGAAGACGACCCTCCTCCAGGACCTTGAGACCGGCGAGCGTCGTCCCACCGGGGGAGGTCACCATGTCCCTGAGCTCCGCAGGGTGTTTCTCCCCCTTAAGACAGAGCCTTGCCGCCCCGAGGAGACTCTGGGCGGACAGCTTCAGGGCCACATCGCCGGTGAGCCCCATCCGGACGCCGGCGTCCATGAGCGCCTCGATGATGAGAAATGCGTAGCCGGGACCGCTGCCGCTGAGTCCCGTCACGGCATCCATGAGCGATTCCTCCACCTCGACAGCGATCCCGACGGCGGTGAAGATCTGCCGCGCCAGCTCCAGATCCGCTTTAGTGGCAAAGGCGCCGGGCGCAAGGGCGGCCGCCCCCTCCCCGATAAGGGCGGGCATGTTCGGCATGACCCGGACGACCCGCACCCCTTTCCCGAGGCGCTCCTCGATGAAAGTCGTGGCGATTCCGGCCGCGATGGAGATGAATAGCGCCGCCGGCGCCGCCTCCCCGGCGAGTTCGGAAAGGACATCCGCCATGTTCTGAGGCTTGACGGAGAGGATGACCAGATCGGCGCCCCGCACCGCTTCCCGGTTGTCGGTCGTCACGTGGACGCCGTAGGCCTTCGCGAGCTCTCCCAGCCGCTTTTCATCCTTGTCCGCCACCGTCAGGGCCGCCGCCCCGACCATGCCTCTGGAGATCATCCCTTCAATGAGGGCGCCTCCCATCTTCCCGCCGCCGACCACGCCGATCTTCTTTCCTTTCAACATCTGAACCTCCCGGTTTTTCCTCGACGGAGGCGATTGAACTGGCCCGAAACTAGCATTCTCCGAGCGGCTCGAACATAAAGCGCCCTCCCGATTCAACGCAAATCCTTCGTCGAGAAGCATCTGTCATCACGTCAAAGTCGCATGATCCTCTACCTCATATCGCGGTGTCCATTCAATCTTTAATTGCACAACCGGACCGGGTTATGATAGGCATGGACATCATTCATCACAAAAGAGGGAGAGGGACATGATCAATCTCCAGGAAATCGATGGGCGCAGGATCGCCTGTTGGGTCAACAACGGAAGCTTTCTTCCCGACCGCAGGACACTGGTTTTCATCCACGGTTCCGGCGGCGACCATACGAACTGGATACAGCAGTACACCCCCCTGAAAAATGGTTTCAATATCGCGGCCATCGATCTGCCCGGTCACGGCCGGTCCGAAGGACCGGGCGAGCAGGAGGTGGCCGCCTATGTGGAGTGGGTGAAGAAGACCCTGGACGGCCTCGGGATCTGTCAATCCCGTCCTGATCGGCCACTCCCTCGGCGCCGCGATCTGTCTGAGTTTCGTCATCCGGTACGGTGAGGCAGCCGCCGCGGTCGTCCCCGTGGGCGGCGGCGTGAAGATGCCCGTCAATCCGATGATTCTGGAGGGACTCCAGCAGGACCCCGCCGCCGTCATCGGCCTGGCCGCCAAGTTCTCCGTCGCAAAGCAGAATCGGGAGCGATTCTCCGGCCTCCTCACGGAAAGCCTCTCCCTGGTCAATCCCGGGATCATCCACGGCGATTTCTCCGCCTGCAACGGTCTGGATATCACGGAGGCCGTCGCGGGGATCCGGATTCCGACGCTGGTCATCTGCGGCGCGGAAGACAAGATGACGCCGCCTTCCCTGTCGCAGTTCATCCGGGATCGCATCCCCGGGGCAAGGCTTGCCCTGATCGAAGGGGCGGGACATTTTGTCATGATGGAGAATCCGGAGGCCTTCAACGAGGCCCTGACGGCTTTCGTGAATTCGCTGCCTTAGCAGAGCGTATGAAAAACGAGAGATGAAGTAAGACCTATGTTTGTACTCGGTAATTTTATCGTCGCCGTGGCCCGAATCATCGATATCGCGCTGACCATCTATATGTGGATCATCATCATCCGGGCGGTTCTCTCCTGGGTGAACCCCGATCCCTATAACCCGATCGTCCGGATGCTCTATCAGGTCACCGAACCGGTCATGGCCCTTGTCCGGCGCTGGATCCCCTTCCGGGGGATGGGCATCGACCTTTCGCCCATGATCATCCTGCTTGCCATCGTCTTTCTCCAGAGCTTCCTGGTGCCGAGCCTGATGCAGCTGGGATATTCATTCCGGTGACCGGGATGACCGGATCGCCGATATCCATTCGCGAAACCGCCGCCGGCGCCGTCTTCCGCATCCGGGTCGTCCCGCGGGCCTCACGCAGCGAAATGGCGGGCATCCAGGGCGACGCCCTGAAGCTCCGGATCAACGCGCCTCCCGTGGAGGGAAAGGCGAACGACGAGTGCATCCGCCTTCTCGCCGAAATTCTCGGTGTGAAAAAGGCGCAGGTGACGATCATCGCCGGCCATACCGCCCGGACCAAGACCGTCGCCGTTGAAGGGATTAAGGCGGGGGCGATCGCCGCAATCCTTCCTCGATCATAACAGGGAGTCAGAGGAAGAGGGAAGAATACATGTGAACGCAGAAGTTGGAATTCTTGTACGAAACCGTCAGAGGCTCCTTGATGGAAGAAGGACTTCGTTCCGAAAATTCAAGGGTCGTCCGGGCGGCAGGGGTCGTGGGGATGGCCACGATGCTCTCCCGCGTCTTCGGTCTGATCCGGGACACGATCGTGGCCGGCTTCTTCGGCGCGGGCTTCACCACCGACGCCTTCTTCGTCGCCTTCCGGATCCCGAACCTCCTCCGGCGGCTCCTCGCCGAAGGGTCGCTGACCGTCTCCTTCGTCCCCGTTTTCACCGAATACCTGCAGGAACAAGACCCGCGAGGAGGCGCTGGAACTGGCGAACATCACCTTCACGGCCCTGTCGATCCTCCTCGTCTGTCGTTTCGCTCTTGGGCGTCCTCTTTTCCCCGCTCATCGTGACGGTCATGGCGCCCGGCTTCGTCAAGGACGCCCGCCCAGTATGATCTCACCGTCTTCCTGACACGGTTCATGTTCCCCTACATCTTGCTCATCTCGCTCGTCGCCCTCTGCATGGGGATCCTCAATTCGCTCCGGCATTTCGCCGCGCCGGCCCTCTCGCCCGTCGTCCTCAACCTCGCGATGATCCTCGCCGCCCTGACGCTCAGGGGCTTCTTTCGGGGAGCCGATCGTCGCCCTGGCCGTCGGCGTCATGGCGGGCGGCGTGCTCCAGCTCGCCATGCAGTGGCCCTTTCTGATCAAAATGGGGGTCCGGCTGAAGCCCGATTTCCGTTTCCGCCATCCCGGGGTGAAGCGGATCGGCCTGCTGATGCTTCCCGCGGCCTTCGGGGCGGCGATCTACCAGATCAACATCTTCATCGGAACGATCCTCGCTTCCCTGCTGCCGCCGGGGAGCGTCTCCTACCTCTACTACGCCGACCGGATCGTCGAGCTCCCCCTCGGGGTCTTCGCCATCGCCGTGGGGACGGCGACGCTCCCGAGCTTTTCGGAGCAGGTGGCCATGGGGCGGATCGATGAACTGAAGCGGACGATCGCCTTCTCGCTTCGGCTGATCCTCTTCATCACGATCCCGGCGACGGTCGCCCTGATCGCCCTGCGGGTCCCGATCATCTCCGTCCTCTTCCAGCGGGGCGAGTTCGGCGTTCAGTCGACGACCGCTCACGGCGCAGGCCCTCCTCTGTTACGCCGTCGGCCTCTGGGCCTTCTCCGTCATCCGGATCATCGTCTCGGCCTTCTACTCCCTCCAGGACACCCGATCCCCGATGAAGGCCGCCATCGTCGCCCTGATCGTCAACGCCGTCTTCAGCGTCGCCCTGATGTTCCCCCTGAAGCACGGAGGGATCGCGCTCGCCACCTCCATCGCCTCGGCCGTGAATGTCGGAATGCTCTGGGTGATCCTGAATCGGCGGATCGGAACCATCCTGGATTCGGAGTTTTATCTTTCCCTCGGCAAGACCGTGCTTGCGTCGCTCGTCATGTGGGGGGTGATCCTCCTCATCGGCCTGCTCTACCCCTGGCACACCTCCGGACCCTTCGACGCGAGGCTGATTTACCTGATCCTGTGCGTCGCCGGCGGCGCCGCCGCCTTCTTCACGACCGCCTTTTTCGTCAAAAGCCCGGAGATCGCGATCACGCTGAAGTCGGTCCGCCGGCGGATCGCGTCAAAAAGAAATGGCGTGACTCAGGGGTCTAAGGCAAGAAAATCACCCGTCTACTAGCATGGCATAGTCTGAAGAAAGGATTTCATTAACATGTCAGTGTTGTTTGAGCCGCAGAAAATAGGGACGATGGAAATTCCCAACAGGCTGGTCAGATCTGCAACCGCGGAGAGGATGGCCCATCCGGATGGCACATGCGGACCGCAGATGGAAAAGCTCTACTCGGATCTGGCCGAAGGAGGGGCGGGACTGATCATCCTGGGTCACGCCTGTGTGCGGGAGGACGGGAGAAACCGGATCAGTATGACGGGCATATACGATGACAGCCATATCCCCGGTCTCAGAAAGATCGCCGAGGCGATACACAGATATGGCGCCAAGGCGGTATCCCAGATCAACCATGCGGGCAGGCAAACCACACCGGCGGTGATCGGCAAGACCCCCATCGCGCCCTCAGCCGTCGCGAACAAAGTGACCGGGCTGACTCCCCGTGAAATGACCCATGCAGAGATCGAGGAAATGATAAGGGCATTCGGACGGGCCGCCCGCAGGGCGAAGGCGGCAGGATTCGATGCGGTTCAAATACACGGCGCCCACGGATTCCTCATCAGTTCATTCAACTCGCCCTATACCAATACAAGACAGGACGAGTGGGGAGGAACCGCGGAAAAGAGGATGCGTTTCATCACGGAAGTTTACAGAGAGGTCCGGCGGCAGGTGGGAGACGATTACCCCGTCTTGGTCAAACTCAACGCGGATGACTGTCTGGAAGGCGGCATCACCATCGAAGAGGTATCTGAAATCGCCGTTCGCCTGGAGCGTCTCGGCATCGACGCCATAGAAATCAGCGGTGGAATGGCCGAAAGCAAAGTCGGCTTCATCAGGGCCGGGATCGACAGCCGGGAAAAGGAAGCGTATTTTCTGCCTTATGCAAAAAGGTTAAAGGAAGTGGTTTCCATACCCCTCTTGCTGGTCGGGGGGATCAGGTCCCTGGAGACAGCGGAAGAGATTCTGGATCAGAGGCTGGGCCGATTTCATCTCCCTGTCCAGGCCGTTGATCCGCGAGCCGAATCTTCCCAACGAGTGGAAGAACGGACGCACCGAGAAAGCCGCCTGCATCTCATGCGGCAAATGTTCCAAATACCCGGAAAGGTCCCTTAACTGCGAAGTCATCCATCCTGGTGACTCAGAACGATCATCTCCAAAAGCTTTGCCCGAGGTCAGGTGAAAAATAGTCAAACATCCAATTATCGCTGGGTGATTGTGGGAATGCTGTGGCTCGTTCATGCCATTGCCTTCATGAATATCTCCAGTTTGGGAATCCTGGCCCCCTTCATCAAGGAGGATTTTCATCTTTCGTCGTTTCAGATCGGATTTCTGATTTCAGCCCTGTCCATCGGGGCCTCGCTCAGCCAGATGCCGGCGGGGCTGATCACGGATTTTGTTGGCGTTCGCCTGATGCTGACTGTGGCGGTCGGCTTGATCGGATTCATCCTTGTTCTGTTTTCCCTGGCCCCCTTTTACTGGATCGCCCTGATGATTCTTTTGATCTATGGCGGGGCAAATGGAATCGTCGGCCCCGCCACGAGCAAAAGCGTCCTGGACTGGTTTCCCGCTGTCGGCCGGGCAACGGCCATGGGGGTAAAACAGACCGGGGTAAACTTCGGAGGGATCTTCGCGGGGCTTCTTCTCCCGGTTTTGACGATCTCCCTTTCCTGGCGTCATAGTCTTCTGGCTGTGGGGCTGGTGGAAATGGCCTCGGCAGCCTTGATCTACCGGTTGCTCAAGGAATCCCCGTTGAGAACCGAACCTACCCAAGCTCCCCTCGCCTGGGGAAAAATGCTTCACATGGCGATGCAGCGTGATATGCTGATTCTGGGTGGAATCGCGTTTTGCTTCATGGCCAGTCAGTTTTGTTTCTCCACCTACCTGATCCTGTTTTTGACCCAGGAAATGAACTATTCGCTTGTCCAGGCGGGCCTTTGGTTTGCTTTATCCTTCCTGATTGGAGCCGCCGGCCGCGTCCTGTGGAGCCTGGCCAGCGATTACCTTCTTGCCGGCCGAAGAAAGGGGATTCTGCGCCTGATCACCCTGATCCTGTTTTTTTCTTCGCTGGCTTTGGGCCTGATCTCCTTCTTCCCCGCTTTTTCCCCTCTGCTCTTGACCGCTATTCTCGCCTTCGGGATCAGCGGGATCGGCTGGAACGCCATCTATCTCACGATGGTAGGCGAAACCGTGGAAAAGGAATCGACGGGACTGGCAACCGGCGTCGGCTATGCCTTTGGTTTTATAGGGAGCCTGATCTGCCCTCCCCTTTTCGGTTTACTGGTGGACAAGACGGACGTTTACGGTTATGCTTGGCTTCTACCGGCAGGTTGCGCAGGGGCCATCCTCGTCTTTCTGAAGCTCTTCAAGGAGAAGCGATCATGCTGGAAACCATAAGATCACTGATCAAAAGCAAGGATGTCTGTGTCTTGTCTACCGTGTCCGGCGGGGAGCCCCACTGCTCGCTCATGTCCTACGTCACCGACGACGACTGCCGGGAATTCTACATGCTCACCCTTCCGGCAACAAAGAAATACCGGAATCTCGAGGGGAACAGCGCCGTAAGTCTGTTGATCGACACCCGCGAAGAGGATATCGACCGACAGGCGAAAGGATATTCGAGCCCTCACCGTGAGCGGTGTCTTTCGGAAAATCGACGATGACACGACCGCAGAAGCGATTATCCGAAAATTGCTGCAGAGGCATCCTCACCTGGAGGATTTCG
>CAWJHT010000079.1:0-48537 GCA_963842685.1 uncultured delta proteobacterium
AACCGAATCGCAGAAATCCCCCAGATGGACGAGGATGCCGGCGCCTCGCGCCTTCAGAAGACGGATAGCCTCCGCCGTGGCGTCCAGGTTGCCGTGGCTGTCGGCGATCAGGCCGATGCCCCTGCCGCTCATATCCGCCATAGCAAAGATCTCCTCGTTCTGAACAAAAACGGGAATGCTAAAAGGGGTTCACTCCTCCACGGCGTTTTACGCATCGCAATGAAGGGATTCGATGCCCCGCAGGATGACGCGGTTCCGCCCTTGCTGCTTGGCATCGTAGAGGGCCGCATCCGACGCTTTGAGGAGGTCATCAGGGCTGCTCTCTGCGGAAGGCAGTGCGCTGGAAACGCCAAGACTCAAAGTGACAAAATCGTCAACCTGTGAACTGCCATGGGGCAGGCGCAGCCGGTACACTGCCTTTCGGATCGCTTCCGCAATATGCAGCGCCCCTTTGGCGGGGGTAGCGGGCAGGACCACGACGAACTCTTCTCCTCCGTACCGGGCCACGAAGTCCCCAGGACGAACCGCACCACCCTGAATGGCCTGCGCCACGGCCTGCAGGCAGGCGTCACCCTCTTGATGTCCATACAGATCATTGTAATTCTTGAATAAATCGATATCGCACATGATCAGCGACAAAGGGGCCGTTTCCCTGACCATCCGCCTCCATTCCCTATCCAGATACTCATCAAAAGAGCGACGGTTGGGGATCCCGGTCAGGGCGTCCGTCGTGGCCAGATGATAGAGTGCCCGGTTGGCTTTCCTCAGCATCTCCTCCGTCTGCATGATTTTACGGTATTTTCGGGCACTGTCGATGGGGAGAGAGCAGACGTTCAAAATACTGTGCGCGAGGTTCAGATAGTGGTCGCGATGCTCGGGGAAAGCGATCTCCTCCACCGCAATGACTCCTTGCGTCTCACCCCGGTAGACGATGCGCTGGAGAAATCCGTTTGTCGACTCGGTCCAGCGATTCTCCTCATGAAAACCGGCGAGACGGCTTTTGATCGCCTCTGTATCAGGTGTTTCCGGGACGGTCGGCTGCACCCAGAGCTTGTCCGGCACACCGTCGTTAAAGCTCAGATAGGCGATTCTTTTCGGGGCGAAGAGCATCTTGTAGACATCAAGCATCGCCTCGATCACCTCCGATTCTTCCGTAAGCTGGGCGAGGCGGCCCAGGAGATCGAGGGCCATCGCATGATCGGCCGATTGCTTCCGGATCTCGCGGACCACTTCGGCGGAGGCTTTCTGCTCATTTTCCAGTCGCCAGGTAAGGACCGTTTTCGTGAAGAGAAGACGGAGGAAGGAAAGCCCCGTGCGGATCACCTCGTACGGTCGGTCCACGTATCCGGCGAACGATGCCAGAAGGGAGTCGCTCGTTTCTCCGACCCCGGTGTCGAGGAGGACCACACGGGACGTGGTTTCACGGAACATCTCCCGGGCCGTCTCCCGGTTCAATCCCAGGCGGTCGAGGCAGGCCGGCCAGTCGGCCAGCCAGCCGGGAGACACCAGGTAGTCGCCTGCGAGCAGACACCCATCGACCACGTCGGAATCGGCGATCAGGTGAAAACACTGCCCCAGGCGGTTGGTACGGCAGTGACGCAGGCTTTCCGGGAGATTTTCGCTGCCTGGAAGACAGCTTGCGCCGAAGATCTCAACCCGTTCCACATCGCCGAGGGGAAGGAGAATCCCGGCGAGCTCCTCCGAGGAGAGAGGCAGGCGTCCGCAGCGGGCGGGGAAAAAGGCCGTGACGACGTCTTCGAACCTCTCCGAGGCAATAACGGCGGACACTTCCCGGCGGTAGTGCTCACAGACCAGTATGGCGATTCTACGCCCCATGGGATTCGATCTCCTCCAGCGGGTAGCGTCCCCAGCGGCGCACCGACTCCGCGATGGTCATCAGCACGTCGTCGGAAACCTGCCAGGGGATCTCCCCGTGATTTTCAGCCAGGATGAAGCCGCCCCCCGGTCCCGCCTGGGCGATGGCTCTCCTCACGGCCGTTTCCGTCTCCGCCTGGTTCCAGCGGCGCATCTCCAGGGCGTTCAAGTTGCCCAGGACCGTGAGCTTTCCCCGGCAGGCCGCCTTGACTTCCGAGAGGCTCTCCAGGCAGCTCACCCCGACGACGGCAGTGCCGGTCCGGGCGATGTCGCCGAGGATGGGAAGCGTCCTTCCGGAGGCCAGATGGGTCGCCGTCGGCCCCTGGATCCGGGCGAGGGTGCGTTTCGCGACGGCGAATCCCGTCCGGAGGTACGTCTCTCTGGGAACGATGGTCGGGGAGGAGACGGGATCGAAATAGCAGATGGCCGTGGCGCCGGCTTTGAGCTGGGCGTTCGCCCAGGCGACGCAAAAAGCCTCGTTGACCTGCATGAGCTTTTCAAAGAGTACCGGTTGTTCGGTCATCAGATCGAGATAGTGGTCGAATCCCATCTGCATGACGGGCAGGGAGAAGGGGGACATGACGACGCCGATGATGGGGCAATCTTCACCACTTCGGGCTTTCAGGAGTTCCGTGGCCTGGAGTACCTTGACGAGACAGGGGGTCTTTTCGATCTGCGGCGGTTCGAGGTTGAGGATTTTCTCCGGCGAATTCAGAAAAGGGACACCGGAGTTGGGCGGCCCGTCGGCGGCATAGATCACTTCGCCGCCCCAGGCCTCGATCTCAACGGGGGCATAGAAGAAGCTGTAGAGACAGTCGTGACCGAATTTTGCCCGCAGGCGGAGTTGGCCCTCCGCCACATGCTCGGCTTTCGCGAAATAATCACGGATGGAGAGTCCCAGTTCCTTCGCACCGTGCAGGGTGAGGAGAAGAAAAAGAGGCACCCGGTCCGGCTCTTGGTGGCCGAGCGTTGTCAAGACACGCTGCAGGGAAGTCATCACAGGCCTTGTCATTTCATTCCCTCCGCGATGGTTTCGATAAGCCCCGCGGCTTCGGAGGCCGAACGGCCCATTGCGTCTGCATGGACCTCGCGCCAGAGCTGCGGATCGAAGAGGAAGGGGGCGCCGCCGACGATCACCTTGACCTCTCTTCGGGCGGATTTCAGCCTCATGACCAGATCCCGGACATGGAGGGCCGACGGGAGCATCAGCGTCGAGATCAGGAGGATTTGGATCCGGTCCTCCCCGGTACGCCGGACGGCCTCATCGACCGTCACCCGGCCGTAATCGTGAAGATCATACCCGCCCGCCCGGAGGACCGAGTGGACGATCCGCTTTCCGAGCAGGTGATAATCGTCCAGGACGGCGATCGCTATCGCGGGCTGGGCCTTGCGGGCAGAATCGCCGGGTGGAAGGAGATCGTCCACCAGTTCTTCGCAGATCCGCCCGCTCATGTACACCTGGGAGAGGGAGACGTCTCCCTTCTGCCAGCCGTCGCCGATCCGTTCGAGCGCGTTGACGATGATTTTTTCTGCGATCTCCAGGGGCGTCAGGCTTCCGACTGCCCCGACGATGAGCCGCTTTGCCGCCAGACGGTTCACGGCCAGGAGCGCCTGCATGAATTCTTCTTCGATCTCTGCCATGATGGATCCTTTCCGGATTGCCGGTCCGGGGCTAATGGCACCGCCGCCAAAGTCCTTTTTCTCAGAGGGCACCGGACTATCCCCGACGTAAAAAAGTCGGGGTGAATGTACAGCGGAGGACATGACAAGAACCCGATCTCCTCCCGTCCGGTAAGGGGATGATCCCCTTTCCAAAAAAACGGGTGAAAACCGAAAAGCGGCTTTTTATACCAGTTAACGTCCTACGGGGCAATATCTTTTCATCGGTCAAACGTGAAGAGGATCGGGAATCCCATCCGGTATCCCCCTTCGGAAGGAATTCCTCAATTCCGGCGGTTATCGCTTCTCGGGAGTCCTTGCGAAGGCCTTGATCAATTTGAAGAATTCCCCGGAGAACACCATCAGCGACTGATTCCGGCTTTCGAAATCAATGGCCGCCGCAAGCGAGGTGGCATCGATGTTCCTGTCGAGCGCCCGCTTGGTCAACCGGATTCCGGCAGGGCTTTTGGCTGTCATCTGCCGCGCACAGGCAAGCGCGGTTTCGAGGAGTTCCTCCGGCGGAACGATCCGGTTCACCAGCCCCATCCGCTCAGCCTCCTCGGCAGGGACTTTCCGGCCCGTGTAGAGGATTTCGGCGGCCCGGGCGAGGCCGATGAGGCGGGGGAGGAAGTAGGTGGTCCCCAGTTCGCTGCCGGAAAGGCCGATGTTGATGAACGAGGCGATGAAGGTGGCCGCCGGCGACGCGAAACGGACATCGGAGGCGAGTGCGAGACAGAGGCCCGCGCCCGCGGCGGCGCCGTTCACCGCGGCGATGACCGGCTGGGGGATCGCCCGGAGACCGAGGATCAAGCCGGCGTAGCGCTCCTGGGCAAGGTGGAGGAAGCGTTCCGGATCGGCGAAGACTTCCGAATCCCGGTTCGCCATCGCCTCGTTCAGATCGGCCCCGGAGCAAAAACCACGGCCGGCACCGGTGAGGACGATCACCCGGATCGTCTCATCCTGCGCGAGGCCCGTGAAAAGCGCCTCGAAATCCATGAGCATGTCGGGATTGATGGCGTTGAGCCGCTCCGGACGGTTCATGGTGATGAGCCCCACGCCCGGGTCCGGCTCCGTAAATGTCATCGCGGTAAATGTTTTTTCGGTTGTACGCACACATGCACCTCCTTATATGTCTCAATGATCCGCTCGGGGCGGAACCCCCTGTCCTTTTTCCTCCCGGTTTTTCCTTTCGAGTTCTCTCACTTTGACCCTGAGAATTTCGCCGACCGCACTCTTCGGAAGGACGTCGATGAACTCGATGGCCTGCGGGACCTTGTCGTGGGCGAGCATCCCTCTGCAGTGGGCGATGATCTCCTCTGCATCCGCCGTTTCCCCCGGCTTGAGGACGACGTAGGCCTTTACCGTCTCGCCGCGGTAATCGTCGGGAATGCCGATCGCACAGGCATCGAGGACCTTCGGACAGGCCAGGAGGGCCTCGTCGATCTCCCCGGGGTAGATCGTGCAGCCGTTCGCCATGATCAGGTCCTTCTTCCTGCCCAGGATGGTGAGGTAGCCGTCCTCATCGAGGAATCCGATATCGCCGGTGAAGAGCCAGCCTTCCCTCAGGACCGCCGTGCTCTCCTCGGGCTTTTTGTAGTAGCCCTTCATCACCTGAGGCCCCTTGAAACAGATCTCCCCCGCCTCTCCGGCCGTCAGGACTCCTTGTTCCCGTCTCCGCATCGACGATTCTGAGATCGGTGCCGGGGAGCGGCAGACCCACGGTCCCCGGCTTCTCCGGTCCGCTCCAGGGGGTGGCCGTCCCCATCGGGCAGGTCTCCGCAAGACCATAGATATTGATAACAGGACTGTCCTTGAGGGCCTTGAGCTTGTCGATCACCTTCACGGGCAGAGGCGCCGCCCCTGCAAGAAAGCCCTTAAGCGCAGAGAGGTTCAGCTTCCGGAACTCCTCACGGGCCAGGAGACTGCGGTACACTGAGGGCAGTCCCGGCAGGAGCGTCGGCCTGTGCTTCCTCATGATCTCTATGATGGCCTGCGGCTCCGGATGCGGGACGAGGATATCGGTCCAGCCGGCAAGGATCGACAGGTGCTGTACGCCCGTCCAGCCGGCGGAATGGAAGAAGGGAAAGACGGCCAGGATGCTCTCCTCCCCATCCTTCAAATCGGGAAACCAGCACCGGAACTGCTGGGTGTTGCAGGAGATGTTCGCGTGGGTCAGCATGACCCCTTTGCTTGGCCCCGTCGTCCCCTCCGTGTACAGGAGCGCCCCCACCTCCTCCCAGCGGGCGCCGTTTTCCACCTGCGCGTCGGGATATTTTCCGAGCAGCGCGAGAAAATCGTATATCCCCGGCTCCGGCTCGATCTTCCGGTAGAGAGCAGGTTGGAGGTAAGGAAAGAGTTTGTTCCCCGGAAAGGGAAGGTAGTCGGTGATGTGGCAGGCAATGATCGATCGTATGCCCGTTTTTTTCTTGAGAGCAAGAGCCACGAGGGAAGCCGGAGGTCCAGGGTGATCAGCACCGCGGAGTCGGAGTCGTTGAGCTGATGGATGAGCTCTTCCTCGGTCTCAAGAGGGTTGTTCATCACCGCCACGGCGCCGATCCGCAAGACCGCGTAATTGGCGATGACGAACTGGGGCATGTTGGGCAGGAGCAGACTCACCTTGTCGCCCGCCTTCACCCCGATCGCCGTCAGGGCTTTGGCGAAACGGTTCACCAGCGCCTCCAGCTCCCTGTATGCGATCTTCTTCCCCATGAAGACGAGCGCCGTAACATCCGGGAACCGCTCGGCGGTCCGCGTCAGGACCTCGGGCATCGTGATCTTCTCAAAATCCGGTTCCCGCGGTACGCCGGGAGCGTAACTCCTGTGCCAACTCCGCTCAACACTCATCAGGCTCCTCCATCATTGCTTCTCCAGACCACTGCCCTCATCGGCATCGACGTGCGTATTTTAACGGATGTCTTCTAGCAAATCCTGAGGATTTTTAAAATCTTTATTGAGGAATCGGACGGGAAGTGAACGATGCGAACCTGCGGGAATGGGTTCACCCGCAGATTCGCATCGGGCATCTTAAAGACATGAACCGGATGAGAATCGTCCGGATCTTAAAACAGGAAACGCCGGTTCAGACTGCGGCGTCCGTAACGGTGCATTGCTCAATCTCATTTGCCGCCTTACGCCGATTGAGAATCCATTTGCTGAGTCCGCAGACGAAAAGGACAAAGAAGATCATCACCGCGTACTCGACCCACTTGGGCGGGCTCAGCAGGCCGAGCACCCACGGGTCGGTGATCATCATCTCGCCTCCGACCTTGCCGAGGATGGCCGCACCGGCCCAGAGGATGATCGGGTACTTGTCCATCAGCTTGGAAAGCATGTTGCTCATGAACACCACGAAGGGGATCGAGAGGGCCAGGCCGAAAAGCAGCAGGAACAGATTGCCGTGGCTCGCAGCGCCGACGGCCAGCATGTTGTCGATGCCCATGCTCATGTCTGCCACAATGATGATCCAGAGCGCATGCCAGAGGCTTCCGCACTCATGGTCCTTGCACTCCTCCTTGGATCCCTCGGTGAGGAGTTTGACCGCGATCCAGATGATCACCGCCCCCCCGACGAGTTTGATGAACTGCATGTTCAACAGTTGGGCCACCAGAAACGTGCAGATGACCCGGATGACGACGGCGCCGCCCGCCCCCAGGCCGATCCCCCACAGACGCTTCCTGCCCTCCAGGTTCTTGCATGCCATGGCGATCACTACGGCGTTGTCGCCGGCCAGCACCAGGTCGATAAAGACGATGCTCATTACCGCGCCGAAGAATTGCCAAGTGAATGTAATTTGCCCCAACCAACCCATATCAATCATAATCCCCTCCTTTTGTTGCCGCAGGGTAAAAAAAAACCTCTACCCACGGCATGGTTAAATGCTGTGAGTAAAGGTCTTGCCATATCCCGACACACGTCGCGATGCCGAGTCCGGGTGGAATCCCCACCGTGCTGACGCAACGCGGCCCGGCGCCACTTCCGCCGGTTGCTACTCCCCTCTACACTGACTGTCTACTTACGTAAAAGTTTTTGCATTGTCAAGAAAAATTGTGAGGCCCTCGCCGGCAGCACCGCCGACCGGAAAAGCGTGGATTTCTTCGTCGGCACAACCGGCGGAAAAACTAAAAAATTGACTTTCCCTCCTATGGAGTTATATCTTCATCCCCATAGCAACCCTAGAGGAGAAAAAAGATGGATCCGGTTTCTGAAAATGAAGGTATGCACTATGAAGGATATTGTATCCGACCGCCCAGTGAGGCCGACAGCATCCTTCTGCAGGTCACGCTGGGCTGCTCCCATAACCGATGTACCTTTTGCGGCTCCTATCCGGACAAGCGCTTCCGGATCAAGGAGGATAAGATCATTCTGAGCGATATCCTTTATGCCGCCCGACACATGCAGCAGGAGGACCGCCTCTTTCTGATGGACGGCGATGCCCTGATCATTCCCCAGAAAAGGCTGATGTGGATCCTGGAACGGATCAAAGAGCATCTGCCGCGGGTGAAAAGGGTCGGGGCCTACGCGAATGTGAAGGGCATCAAGAGGAAATCCCTGGAAGAGCTGAAGCAATTGCGCGAAATGAACCTTGGCATCCTCTATTACGGCGTCGAAACCGGCGATGATGAGATCAGAAAGGCGATCCATAAAGGTTCCACCGCCGCGACCTGCATAGAAATGGGACGCCGGGTCAAGGAGGCGGGCATCCAGCTGTCGGCCACGGTTCTTTTGGGCATCGGCGGTCGCGAGCGATCGCTCCGGCATGCCCGGGCGACAGGCGAGCTGCTGAGCGCCATGGACCCCGATTTTGTCGGGGCCTTGACGGTCATGCTCATTCCCGGAACACCTCTTTATCAGGATTTTGTCAACGGTCGATTTGAATTGCCCGATGAGCACGGGTTGCTCAGGGAATTGCGGGAAATGATCACCTACACCCATTTGACCAGGGGGTATTTTTTCTCGAACCATGCCTCCAATTACCTGCCGGTCAAGGCAAAGCTGCCGAGCGGCAAGCAAAAGGCCCTGGATTTGATCGATGCGGCCCTGCGGGGAGAAGTGGGTCTCAAGCCGGAGTGGATGCGGGCGTTGTGATACCATGGGACTGATATCGACGGACGCTTTCGCCTTTGCCGTTTTACAGGATTCGTTCAGGGGCCTTCGTTCATCCGCAGATCTGAAACCAGTTTCCGGCCGGCGGAAAAGGCCTGGGGAAGCGCATCGGGATTGTTCAGTATGTCGCCGCAGGCATCGACACCCGGGAAGAGCAGATCGCCTGAGTACGACGTGTCGAAGGCATCGAAAAAATACCGGACCGTGAGGACGGAACCCTCGAACATCCGCTTGCCCTTTGTTCCTCCCACAGAAATAAAAAAGCCTCTCCGTTTGCGCTCCCTTTTCAGAGCAGGATCGTGAAGTTTATATTTCCTTGCCCACAGCGCCTGGCTGCGATCCACCATGGCCTTTGCCCAGCCCGTGATCCCATAGAAGAATATCGGCGAGGCAAGAATAACGATATCCGCATCCAACAGACGGGGGTAAATGCCCTGCATGTCGTCAGGGATCACACAGGCGCCGTCATTGAAACAGCTGAGGCATTCGCTGCAGGGGGTAATCCGGAAATCGCACAGCCGTACCTCCTCCACCCGAGCCCCCTCCGCTGCCGCCCCCTTCAGGGTCTCTTCGAGGAGCAGGTCCGTATTTCCCCCTCTCCTGGGGCTGCCGAAAATTCCCAGAACCTTCGACACGTCGTTCATTTTTTCTCCTTGGATTGGATGGATGACCGGATTTAAGGGATTGTCCCCAGACGAGACTTCAGAGAACGCGGCTCCCCGCCCAGCACGGCGGCGTAATAGACGGTGTTCGCCATCACCTTCTTCACATATTGGCGAGTCTCGGAAAAAGGAATCGTCTCAATATAGATCGCGCCCTCGAGCGGCCTTGTGTCGCACCACCGGCGTGCACGGCCCGGACCCGCGTTGTAGGCGGCGGAGGCAAGCACCGGGTTGCCGTTGAATCCGTCGAGGACGTGCCGCAGATAGAAAGCGCCCAGTGCGGCGTTCACCTCCGGCCGGTTCACCCGAGACAGTTTGAATTCTTTCATGCCGATTTTTTTCGCAACCCAGCGCGCCGTAGACGGCAGCAGCTGCATCAGCCCCGCGGCGCCCATAGGGGACTTGGCTTCGACAAGAAAGCGGCTTTCCTGGCGCACCAGTCCGAAGACCCACGGTTCATCCAGGTTACGGATTTGCGCTTGCTTGGAGAGCACATCGCGGTAATGGGTCGGGTAGCGAAGGGTGAAGTCGTGCGTGACGACCGTTTTGTCGGCGGTGTTGATGGCGCGGTCCCAGATCCCGTTGCGGTGCGCCAGCTCCGCAGCGGCCAGCAGTTCCCGGTCATCCATCGCGCGGACCGTCCACACCCACTCGGCCGTGGCCTCGGTCCGCAGACCGAGCCGGTACAGAATGAGCGCCCGCTGCAGGCCGGTCAGGGCAGCGACCCGTTTCAGTTCCTCCCGCGTCGGCGGCGACGCCTGCGGTGGCATCTGCAACGGCATTTCCAGCTCCTCCGCGGCGAGCTGGCCATAGAAATGATCTGCATCGGCAATGCGGCCAAAAAGCGCTTTCCCGTCTTCTTCCGCTCCGAGGGCACACAGCGATCGTCCCAGCCAATAGATCCAGGTCGACTCGCTGCGGGCAGACAGAGACATCCTTTCAATGGCGTTTTTCACCTCCGGCCAGTTTTCCTGCCTGAGGGCGCCTCGCGCACACCAGGCGAGCAGTTCGTCTGAAAGCGGCGCTTCCCCGGCTTGCCTGAACCAATCCACAGCCTCCGGAAGGCCGCGCCGTGCGCCAAGGGTGGCAAGAACCGCCCAGACGTACTGTTGGTCCGCAAGAGGAAAACCCTCCCGCAGCTCGCCGCTCCAGTACTGAACGGCTCTTTGCAGATCGCTCTGGGCCAGACGGGTCAGCGCAAAGATCGTCAATTCACGCCCGGCAGCCGTGTTCAGGTCGGCGCCGGACTGGTCCAAAAATCTCGCCGGCGCTTTGGTTATCCTATCGATCTGACCGATGGAACGGACATGCTCCGCCGGCAGACGTTCCAGAACCCATTTGGCCTCCGTCAAGAGGTTGGCCTGAGCAAGAAGCCGGAAGCGATCGCTCAGATCCGTCTGTGTGAGCTCTCCGGATTTCAGCATCACATCGGCGAGCGGCACACAGCCCTCCGGCAGCGCCTTCTGCGCTCTCCAGAAAGACTTCACCTCGCCGAGCGCCGAGGCGTCCTGCCGGCGCCAACGCTCCTGAAGCGCATAACAGGCCACATCAGGATCGTCTTTGACGAGCGCGGGCTGCTCTTCCCGGAAAAGCCCCCATTGTCCGGTCCTGCCCAGGACACGCAGCCAGTCTCTGCGCAACTGCTCGGCAAGGACCGTCCCTGAGTGCTTGGCCAGAAAAGCCCGCACTTCGCCGGGACCGGCTTCTTCCAGGCGCAACCGGAGCCGCCAGAAGCTCACATAGATATCGAGTGCATGACCCTGGATTTTTTCGGCATGCCTGGCAAGCCTCACCCTGTCTCCGGCAAGAAAGGCGTCGTGAGCGGCAAGCAGCGCCTTATCCTGGGATGAGCTCCCGACCGCGAACACAGTAAGGGGAAGCGCGACCAGGATGACCGTGAATAGGATCTGGGCAGATAGTGTTCTGATACGCCTCATATGGGTCTCATCAAGAATGCCCTCTAAGATAGTTTTCCTTCAATACTTCAAAACACCGCCCTGTGTAACGGAAGAACTCCCGGTAGGCCTCACGCAGGACATTTTCTCCGAGAACGGAACGATAATGCTGACAGCCATAGTGACAGATCACATTCCATTCGCAGGCCTTGCAGCCGGACGATTGTTCCATTTTGCGGTGGCTGAATTCCCGCCGCTTCCTTTTTTTCATCAAATCCTGGATCGGCGTTTCCAGCAGATTTCCCAGCAGCCATTGTTCTTCCACAAAAAAATCGCATGGATAGACATCGCCATTGTATTCGACCACCACGTAACTGCCGCACCGGTTCTTGAAGGCGCAGATCTCAGGTTCGACGCCCATTCCGATCGCCAGAAAATTTTCGAAAAGCCGTATCGAGGCCACCGGCTGACCGTCGTTATACCAGACATCGAACAGAATGCAAAGAAAATCACGGTAGTCCTTAACCGTCACCGAGTAGTCCGCCACTTCGGGTATATCTTGATATCGAATGTTTTGTTGTTTTTCTTTAGCTCTTCTTCGAGTTTTCTGACATCGTCGACGGGAATGCCCGCGTCTGCCGCCCCGTAATTTCCGAGAAGCGGGCCGTGATTCCCGGCGCCAGATCCACAGTGGATTGGGGCTGGAGCGGGGTGATCTTGTTGATGGTGCGACCGTAAAACGACTGCCGCCTTCAAGTCCTTCTGTGCGCGGCATAGGGAGGGAAACCTCCCCCATGCGGAATCCCAGGCAGCTGATGGAATTGGTGAACACGACAGGCTGTTTTTTCAGATATTCCGCACCGGCATCCAGATCGGCCATCGCCCAGGCATCCGAGAGTTTGCCGAGGGCGTTCATATATTCTCTTTCTCCCCTTGCGGCGCCGAGACGGAGAGCATATCCGACAGTTTCACATCCGGATGGCGGTAGCGCTCATACCGCTGCGTTTTCTTGCCGTACTGGATCGCTTCCGCCGGACACCACTGAATACAGGCGAGACACTGCTCGCAGTGGTGAAGCCAGACAGGTCTGCCTTCTTTCAGCTCGACATTTCCACAGGGGCAGGCGGTCTTGCAGATCCCGCAGGAGTTGCATTTCTCATCGACCCAGAAGCCCTTGTCCATCGTGGGGACATGAGGAAAAGCGAGCCTGTTGAGCCCGGTAAACAGAATATTCTGCCAAAGGGGACCCCTTTCGACCGGTCTTTGTCCTCGCTTGGTTACAACGTCGGCAATGGCCTTGATCTTTTCCCCCGCCTTTGTGAATCTCACGATTTGCTTGTCCTTCGGTCCCGGACCGCCCCAGGGGATGTAGTTGGAGGGCATCACGATCTCGAACCCGGAGGAAAGGGATAATCCTTTTCCATGCATCAGCTTTTTCAACTGAAGCAGCGTGGCGGCCACCTGGCCCGCGTTCACGGCCACAGCGAAATAGTACCGGGAGGGGTCTTTTACAAGCAGGTTCAAGAAGGCGATCACCCGGCGCGGCACACCCCAGATATGGACGGGGAAGATGATCCCCACATTGTCGGCCTGCTGCTCAACTTTTTCTCCGGGAATCCGGGAGATGGGGATTATCTGGGCGTCACCGATCTCTCTGGCCAGCGTCCGGGCCGTCCAGAGAGAATTACCGGTGCCCGTGTAGTAGAACAGATCTGTTTTCATGGGTTCTCCTTTCGCAGAAACCTTTCCTGCGCCTCCGGCCTCCGATGAAGGATTTATACCATATTTTACTCCAGATCTCTTCCTTTTTACCTCTCCACCTTAATTACATTTTTATAGACAATGCCGACCCGATGACCCCTTCAGGAATCCCGGTGTAGAACCGACATATCCTTAGATCTGATGTGTTAAGAAGACCGCCGCCAATAAATTGATTGACTTCAAATGTTCAAAGTGATAGGGGAAACGTCCCTTGGACTGGAAAGAAGAAGTGGGCCATGCTGGATATCAAATATCTCAGACAGAACATCGACTTTATCGTCGGGAAGATGCGCGAGCGGGGCCAGGCGATGAACCTGGATCGCTTCATCGCCCTCGACGCAAAACGGCGGGATATCATCCAGGAGGTCGAGGGGCTGCGCAGCGAACGCAACACCGTCTCGAAGCAGATCGGCGAGAAGAAGAAAAAGAGGGAAGACGCCACCGACCTCATCACCCGGATGGGAGAGGTCTCCAATCGGATCAAGGAACTCGATGAGACGCTGAAGCAGACGGACGAGGAGCTCCAGGCGATCCTGATGACGATCCCCAACGTCCCGCATGAGTCGGTCGTCTGCGGCAAGGGCGCCGAGGACAATCCGGTCGTCCGGGTCTGGGGGGAAAAGACGCAGTTCTCCTTTACGCCGAGGCCGCACTGGGAGATCGGCGAGAGCCTGAACATCCTGGATTTCGCACGCGGGCGCGAAGATCACCGGGGCGCGCTTCACCCTCTACCGGGGGCTCGGCGCACGGCTGGAGCGGGCGCTCATCAACTTCATGCTCGACCTCCACACGCAGGAACACGGCTATACCGAGATGCTGACCCCCTTCATGGTCAACCGGGAGAGCATGACGGGAACGGGACAGCTCCCGAAATTCGAGGAGGACCTCTTCAGGATCGACAAGGTGGATTACTTCCTCATCCCGACGGCGGAGGTGCCGGTGACCAATATCCACCGGGATGAGATTTTGAGTGAAAAGGAGCTCCCGATCTGCTATGTGGCCTACTCCCCCTGCTTCCGGGCGGAGGCCGGCTCCTACGGAAAGGACACCCGGGGGCTGATCCGCCAGCACCAGTTCAACAAGGTGGAGACTGGTCAAGTTCTCGAAGCCGGAGAGTTCTTACGAGGAGCTGGAAAAGCTGACGCTGAACGCCGAAGAGGTCCTCAAAAGGCTGAAGATCCCCTACCGGGTGGTCAGCCTCTGCACGGCGGATCTGGGTTTCTCCTCCGCGAAGACCTACGATATCGAGGCGTGGCTCCCCGGGCAGGATGCCTACCGGGAGATCTCCTCGTGCAGCAATTTCGAGGAGTTTCAGGCGCGCCGGGCCTCGATCCGCTTCCGCCGCGAAGAAAGCGGAAAGGTGGAATTTGTCCACACCCTCAACGGCTCCGGGCTCGCCGTGGGAAGGACCCTTGTCGCCATCCTGGAGAACTACCAGCAGGCGGACGGGAGCGTCGTGATCCCCGAGGCACTCAGGCCCTACATGGGAGGGGTTGACAGGATTCCCGCCGCGGGGTAACATGAAATACGTGCGGAGGGATGGCCGAGTGGTCTATGGCGGCGGTCTTGAAAACCGTTGACCGAAAGGTTCGCGGGTTCGAATCCTGCTCCCTCCGCCAGATAGATAGACCGACCCAACGGCCCGGGTCGCGAAAATGGAGAAATAAGATCACGGAGAGATGGCTGAGTGGCCGAAAGCGATCGCCTGCTAAGCGATTGTACGCCCTTCAAAGGTGTACCGCGGGTTCGAATCCCGCTCTCTCCGCCATTGATTGAGAAAAATTCTGCGCCCATGGCTCAGCTGGATAGAGCGTCAGACTACGAATCTGAATGTCGCAGGTTCGAATCTTGCTGGGCGCACCAACAAAAACAAGGGGATTTGCGACGTACTACGGCTTGCCCGATGTTTTCACGTAAGGAAGAAAAGGAGGGGACAGGGATATGGATGATGTGCATGAGAAGCTCCGGCAAAGACTCGATGATATGGGAACCGGCTTTCCTGCGACGCAAAGCGGCATAGAAATCAAAATACTCAAGCAGTTGTTCACTGAAGCGGACGCGAAACTATTTCTGCTTTTGTCCCCGATGCTGGAGACTCCGGACAGCATAGCGGAGCGGCTGAATCTGCCGCTGGGGGAGACGGCCGGAGCACCTCGAAGCGATGGCCAAGCGGGGTCTTTTGTTTCGCCAGGTGAAAGACGATGTCGCCCGATACGCGGCCGTTCCTTTTGTGGTCGGAATTTTTGAGTATCAGCTCAATTCCGCTGATGAGACGCTCGCCAGGGATGTTGAAGAATATTACCACGCAGCCCTGGGGAAGAGTTTTGCGGCCTTCGAGCACGCCTGTGATGAGAACCATCCCGATCAACAAAGAGCTTGTGACGGAGTGGCCCATCGCACCCTACGAGGATGTCATGAAGATTTTTGACGATCAGAAAAAAATTGCCGTGGCGCACTGCATCTGCCGAACCATGGCAAAAAAAGACGGTCGGGGTTGCGATAAGCCGATGGAGGCCTGTTTTCTCTTCGGATCTCACGCGAGTTTTTATGTGGATAACGGCATGGGGCGGTACATCACCAAGGAAGAGGCAAAAGAAATTGCCCGAAAAAATGAAGCCGCCGGCCTTGTGATGCAACCGTTCAATGCCCAGCATGCCGGCGGCATGTGCAGTTGCTGCGGCGATTGCTGCGGGATGCTCAGATCTCTAAAAAAACAGGAAAATCCTGCGGAGGCGGTTAAAAGCAATTATTATGCTCAGGTAGACGGAGAGGAGTGTACGGGATGTGAAACCTGCCTGGACCGCTGCCAGATGGAGGCCATCGACATCGTCGAGGAAAAGGCCGTCATCAATCTGAAACGCTGCATCGGATGCGGTTTGTGCGTTTCCACCTGTCCGACGGACGCCGTGCGTCTCGTGAAAAAACCCGAGACTCAGCAATATGTCCCCCCGGAGACAGGGATGGAAACCTATATCCGAATCGCCCAGGAACGAGGGAAAATCTAAGGGCGTTGCCTCCGAAGGTTGCACCCCTTGTATTTTCCCCAGAGCGGGCGGTCGCGTAACACCTCCAGGAGGTCAAGAGAGAGCATAAGGTGAGGAGGAAGCCCGGGAAGATCCACCCCGGCAGACCCTCCTCACCCATCCCACCGGGATCACCCCTGACATCCGCCGGACAGGAGAGAGCATGCAAAGCGGAGTGCGGAAAAAGCGGAGAAGCTCCCGACTTCGTTTACGTCACTTTTTACTGTATGATCCCCACACAGGGAGAGTCAATCCTCAGACGATAGTCCCGGTTGGCCGCGTCCATGAACAGAGGATCCACCGACAGGCTTCCCTCACCCGGAACACAACCCAGATAATTGCCATTTTCACTGCCGGACAGGTTGTTCCAGACATCGTTATCTGCGAGCAGCGGGGAGGGGGCCTGATCCACCGCCACACCATATCCGCCATTGTTCACGATGATGTTGTTCGTGATCGTCATGTTTCTCCCGGTGATACCGCGGATACCATCTCCGCGGTTAGCGGCGATGATATTGTTTACAATCCGGCCCTGTCCGACATCACCGAGTATGCTGAGACCATCCTGGGCATTGCTGATGATCCAATTGCTCAGGATCGCCACCTGTGAACCGGAGACCACCTCGATGCCCGAGCCATTCACATCGGAAATGATATTGCTCTGAATCGTCACACCGGAGGTCTCGACCCTGATTCCGGCGCCGTTACCACCCAGGATATAGAACCCCTCAACGGTTCCCTGAACCACCCCGGTGAATTGGAGGGTCGGCATCATTGCCGTGCTGCCGTCAAGGATCGTCTGATCGGCGCCCGACCCGACCAGATTGACATCCTTATTGATTAGGAGATTCTCTGTGTATCTTCCGGCAGCCACAAGTACCGTACCTCCGGATGATACATGGTCGATGCCTTCCTGGATGGTGCGATACGGATTCTCCTGCGTACCGTCTGCGGAAGTCGCTCCGCTTGCCTGATCCACATAGATCATGGGCGACTCATCTTCACTGAGTTGGGAGTTACCGCTCATCGCCGCTCCGATTCCACCGTAACGGACAACACCTGTAAAGGTCTTGACCCCCGATTCTCCAGCCGGCGGAGTCGCTTTGTAGGTTAACAGTCGTATGGCCTGTCGGAGAACGGACCCCATTTGACCTTCTTGTCACTATCGTCCCAGACACCACCTTCGTTGATGTCACTGACCGTCCATCCCAGAAGGCGGCTGATCCTCCACTGCATAACTGGGCGCAGTTTGGCCGGGAACGATCCCTATCGACACATTCACGCTCTTAGACGGGGCATAGGTTGCCGGCAGTGCCTCGCACTCGTGATCAACTCAGCGCCTTCACAAAGTTCGCCGTCAAGACCTTCGGTCCGTCCATCACGATCCCCGGCGCAGGATTCGCCGTCGATGTCGACGCACCGCTCCATCCCGTAAACTGGTACCCCGGATTCGCCGTCGCCGTCACTCCCGTCGTCGTCGCCCCGGCATTCCACCAGCTCACCCCCGCAGGAGTCACCGAACCCCCAACCGCAGGATTCGATGCCGTCGTCAAACTGTACTGCTTCCCGAACGTCGCCGTATACGTCGTCGACGCCTGGGGCATCGTCAACCAGTGGAACTGCGCCTGACCGTCACTCCAGCTCTGATACTCATACCGCGTCCCCGTCTCACCCGCCTTCGTCTGTGACGGTGATAATACATAAACCCAATGAGCCGACCCCGGAGCCCACCCAAACGTCTGCGGCGTTGTGTACGTCACCCCGTCCACCATCACCGACAACCCCTCGGGAACCGTCGTCACCGTGTACGCCACATTGAAGTTCGCCGTCACCGACTTCGGACCGTCCATCACCACCGTCCCGACCGCTCCCCCGGCTCCCGCCCCGGAACCCGGCGTCACAGGACTCCCCGTCCAGCTCGCAAAGGCATAACTCGCATTCACCGGAGCCGTCGTCGCCGTCACCGCCTGATTCACCGCATACCAGCTCCGGCCTCCCTCCACCTCCACCGCCGCGGGACTCAACGTCAACGTCCCCGCCCCGGAGGGATTCACCCACCCCGTCACCGCATGCTGAGTCCCGAACGTCACCGTATACGTCGTCGCCGTCGCAGGCGCCGTCACCGTATGACTCTGTGCCCCCTGATCGCTCCAACCCTGATACAGGTAACGCGTCCCCGTCCCGCTGAGCTGAGGAGACGTCACCCCGATCGTATGCTCCGTCCCAGGCAGCCAGTTGAACACCTTCGGCGTCGTGTACGTCACCCCGTCCACCACCACCTGGCGACCCGCAGGCACGCTCGTCACCGTGTACCCCAACAACTTCGCAAATTTCGCCGTCAATGCCTTCGGACCGTCCATCACGATCCCCGGCGCAGGATTCGCCGTCGATGTACGACGCCCCGCTCCAACCCGTAAACTGGTACCCCGAATTCGCCGTCGCCGTCACTCCCGTGTCGTCGCCCCGCATTCCACCAACTCACCCCCGCAGGCGTCACCGACCCCCCAACCGCAGGATTCGATGCCGTCGTCAAACTGTACTGCTTCCCGAACGTCGCCGTATACGTCGTCGACGCCTGGGGCATCGTCACCCAGTGGAACTGCGCCTGCCCGTCACTCCAGCTCTGATACTCATACCGCGTCCCCGGCTCACCCGCCTTCGTCTGTGACGGTGATAATACATAAAGCCAATGAACCGACCCCGGCGCCCAGCCAAACGTCTTCGGCGTCGTGTACGTCACCCCGTCCACCATCACCGACAACCCCTCGGGAACCGTCGTCACCGTGTACGCCACATTGAAGTTCGCCGTCAGCGACTTCGGACCGTCCATCACCACCGTCCCGACCGCTCCCCCGGCTCCCGCCCCGGCCCGGCGTCACAGGACCCCCCGTCCAGCTCGCAAAGGCATAACCCGCATTCACCGGAGCCGTCGTCGCCGTCACCGCCTGATTCACCGCATACCAGCTCCGGCCTCCCTCCACCTCCACCGCCGCGGGACTCAACGTCAACGTCCCCGCCCCGGAGGGATTCACCAAACCCGTCACCGCATGCTGAGTCCCGAACGTCACCGTGTACGTCGTCGCCGTCGCAGGCGCCGTCACCGTATGACTCTGTGCCCCCTGATCACTCCAACCCTGATACAGGTATCGCGTCCCCGTCCCCCCGAGCTGAGGAGACGTCACCCCGATCGTATGATTCGTCCCCGGCAGCCAGTTGAACACCTTCGGCGTCGTGTACGTCACCCGTCCACCACCACCTGGCGACCCGAAGGAACGCTCGTCACCGTGTAACCCAACAGCTTCGCAAATTCCGCCGTCAACGCCTTCGGACCGTCCATCACGATCCCAGGCGCAGGATTCGCCGTCGATGTACGATGCCCCGCTCCAGCCCGTAAACTGGTACCCCGAATTCGCCGTCGCCGTCACTCCCGTTGTCGTCGCACCCGCATTCCACCAGCTCACCCCCGCAGGCGTCACCGCACCCCCAACCGCAGGATTCGACGCCGTCGTCAAACTGTACTGCTTCCCGAACGTCGCCGTATACGTCGTCGACGCCTGGGGCATCGTCACCGAGTGGAACTGAGCCTGCCCGTCACTCCAGCTCTGATACTCATACCGCGTCCCCGGCTCGCCCGCCTTCGTCTGCGTGACGGATATAAAACGCAACCGCGGAGCCCAGCCAAACGTCTTCGGCGTCGTGTACGTCACCCCGTCCACCATCACCGACAACCCCTCGGGAACCGTCGTCACCGTGTACGCCGGATTCTGCGGAATAGCCGGCGCAGTGACCTCACTGGTAAAAACACTTTCGAGTCCCTGCTTATCTATGGCTGTCGCGGCAAAATAATAATTTTTGCTCGGATCTAGACGAAGGGTAATCTGAGTATGACTTTTATCAATCGTAATCGGCTTGGGATCGGATAGAGGATTAATCGGGATCGGAGTTCCTCCCGGAAGGGTGTATGATAATGCATAGTCGGCAGTATTGAGCGATCCGACAACACCCTGTGTCGTATAGTAATAGATTTTGTATGATTGCAGATTGGGGGCGTCGATGCTCTCATCCCATTGCAAAGTCACATCTCGTCCACCAGTGTAGGCGGCAGAGACAAGAGGCATTGCAATAATAAATGCCAGGATGACGCTAAACAGAAAAAATGGGGAAAGGATGGCTGGAATGGGTGACGTTTTTTTAAAATTTTCATAGCAGAACCTTTTTTGCTTTCGTTCCGCCATACGAAACCAGCACGATCAAGGTACTGCTTTCGCCTGGCAACCCTGCGGCTATATCCTTAATTCAGGACTTAAGTCAGCGGCTTTGCGTCCCACACTTTCGTAGTGGTTTGCCCTTTTCAGGTCTAATTTGTTATTACTCTTAATAATTTAAGCGGATAGACCTCCTTTGTAACCGGTCGGTCGCTTGATCACTCGCCTCCTTAATATTATAAAGTAATACAAACTAGAAACAAATACGCTTACATTGTATTTTAATTATCTCAAATTGTCAATGATAATTTACGCTCCTGAAGCAAAAAAACCTCTAACATCTCAAAAGAAATCATTTTATTATTAAAAACTATCCTCATTTTTCGTGTGATGATTTTCATCCGATACTCTTATCGGCAAAAGGATGAAAATACTTTAGAGAAAAAAAATCGTCAGGATGACGATAAGCGGTAGATCGACGAAGAGCCAGTTAAAAAAGAGTACAAAAGCAGGTTGACCTGACATATAATGGCACTATCGACAATGGAAAGAATTGATCCGGAAGACCAATCACGCCGAACAGGAGGGAAGCCATGCTGATGACGGGTGGTCAGTACAGGGAGAGTCTTAGGAAACTGAATCTGATGGTTTACCTCTTCGGGGAGCGGATCGATAACGTCGTAGACCACCCGGTGATCCGGCCGTCGCTCAACGCAGTGGCAATGACTTACAGCCTTGCGCATCGGCCCGAATACGCGGAGCTTATGACGGCCACTTCTCACCTCACCGGCAGACGGATCAACCGCTTCACCCATATCCACCGGAACACGGACGATCTCATCAAAAAGAGCAAGATGGGACGGCTCATCGGGTCGCTGACCGGCTGCTGCTTTCAGCGCTGCGTCGGTTAGGCAACCCCACTTTAACAGCCCTTCACACTGCTCTTCACACTGCCCTTCATCCATCGAATGGAGGAGACACCGTGACTTGTGACAAAGGAGAGAGACATGACGTCATTCACCATCAAAACCCAAACCCGGTGCGAAATGATCGACATTACGGGGTTCGTAGCGGAAAGAGTCCGGGACAGCGGGATCAGGGAGGGAATCTGCCAGGTTTTTATCCCTCACACCACGGCGGCGGTCACCATCAATGAGAATGCCGATCCGGATGTCCCGCGGGATATCATCACGGCCTTGGATCGGATCATCCCGTTTTCCAACGACTACCGGCATAGGGAGGGAAATGCCGCCGCCCACATCAAGGCCTCTCTTTTCGGGGCGTCACAGACGGTATTCATCGAAGAAGGAAGCCTCGTCCTCGGAACATGGCAATCGCTGTTTTTTTGTGAATTCGACGGACCGAGAACGAGAAAGGTGCTGGTCAGACTGACCGCCGGCTGAAAAAAAACCCCGGAGGGGATTCCCTCCGGGGGAGGAAGCGCCCGGATCATTCCGTCCGGACGGTTATTTTTCTGACCTCGACCTGCGGCGCCTTATGCAGGATGAGTTTGAGGACGCCGTTCTTTACGACCGCCTCGATCCGGTCGCGATCCACCTCGTCCGAGATGGTAAAGGCACGTTCATAATCGCCGACATCATACTCGGCATAAAAGAAGCTTCGCCCTGCCTGCTCCTGAGGTTTCACCGTTCCTGTGATCGTGAGGACATTCTTCTCCAGAGTCACATCGACCGATTTTTCATCCGTACCGGGCATGTCGGCATACAGTACGATCGCATTCCCGGTTTCGATGATATCCGCTTTCGGCACATAGACCTTCCGATTCCTGGTTCTTTCCGTTTCCATCGGGGTCTGAGCCGGTTTTCTCTGATATTCAACCTTGTTTTCCATCATTTCACCCCCTTATTCACTCTTAACCGAGATCTTTCTCGGTTTGTCCGCTTCCGCACGCGGCAGGGTCATCCGGAGAATTCCCCTGTCATACTTCGCCTCGACCTTACCGGCCTCCACATGAAAGGGGAGCTGTAAGGAGCGTGTAAATCTTCCGTGTCCCCGCTCCTGACGGTGGTAGCTCTCCCCTTCCTTCAGGGGTTCGGTCTCCCTTGAACCGCTGATCGTCAACGTATCTCCCACCACGGAAATATCGACTTTCCCGGGATCCACACCCGGCAGTTCAGCTGTGACGATGATATCACCTTCTCCCAACCAGGCATTCACCGAGGGGAATTCCTCGCTCAGGGGTTGATCCAGACCGGAAAAAACCTGATTCATCTCCTGCCGAAGACGCTGCATCTCCCTCAGGGGATTCATCGCTCCGCCAAATCTCCACAATACGGGTCTAAACATATCTCTCACCTCCTAAAAAGTGTTTTAATTACCTTATCCGATGACCGAACCGCCTGAACCACTCTATCGTAAGCCGCGAATGATAACATCTCAACAATCTGTTATCGTTCAGTTCATTCCTCATTGGCCCGTAATATAGTCACCCGTTTTCAGTTGTCAAGACGGGCAAAAAACGTAAGCGGACGAGTAGGAAAAAGGGGCGGAGAAAGGTTGAATAAGTATTCGCAGGATAGCCGGATGAATGGTTTTCTATGGGGTGTCGAGAGGATCGGTCTCGGCGATGACGCGGAGCAGCTCACCGTTGATCATACCGTTACCGGCCAGGATATGGGGGCTGCGAAGTCCGTAAGGCCCACCGCAGAGGTCGGTAACGACACCGCCCGCCTCGGTGACGAGTAACCAGCCGGCGGCGGTATCCCAGGGCATCAGTTTCAGTTCCCAGAAACCGTCGAAACGGCCGGCCGCCAAGTAGGCCAGATCGAGGGCCGCCGCACCGGACCGGCGGACCGCTTGGGCCCTCATGGCCAGCGCCTTGAAGTAATTCATGTTGTTGTTCCGGTCCTCCCGGAGATCATAGGGGAAGCCGGTCGCGAGGAGCCCCTTGCTCAGATCCGCCGTCCGGGAGACGGATAGACGGCTGTCATTTAGAAAGGCGCCTTCCCCCTTCTCCGCCATGAACAGCTCCATCAACATCGGATTGTAGACAGCGCCCAGGACAATCTCTCCCTCCACTTCGAGGGCGATGGAGATGCAGAAGATCGGGTAGCCGTGGGAATAGTTCGTTGTACCGTCCAGCGGATCGATGATCCATCGAAAGCGGGAGCCATTCGTCGTTTCGGGAGACTCTTCCGTCAGGATGTCGTGTCCGGGGAAGGACCGACGGATCCGTTCCACGATGAGCGTCTCGGAGAGCAGATCTGCCTCTGTGACCAGGTTGATCTCCCCTTTGTACTGAACCGTATGGCGTTCATTCAGTCTCTCCTTGAGCAGCCCCCCCGCCTCAACGATGACCGTTGCGAGTGAACTGTCTGTAATCGTTCATTACTTTCATATTCTCACCATCCAATACGAATGGGCAGGGTAACTTAAGCGCCCTCTTCCCTTGCCCTTATTGGGCACCATACCAGCACAAAACCAGACAAAAAACCAGCCCAAATTATCCGCCTTTGGTATCATCACCATCATTTCTGTTGCACGGTCAGCTAAATGGTGCTAATCGTATCCGCAGCTTACGAGAGGTTTTGTACAATGAATGAAAAAAAGGATATTCCGGCAGAGGCAAAAACACCAGAGCTCCCGCGCGAGAACATGTCGAATCTGAAGACCGCCCGGGAGGCCCGAGGTCTTTCCCTGAATGACGTCTTTGATGCCACGCGGGTCAGCAGGATCAACCTCGAGGCGCTGGAGAATGACGATTTCGATCGGCTTCCGCCCCCCGTCTATACGAGGAATTTCATCCGGAAATACGCCCAGGCCGTCGGGGTCGACGAAAAGCCCATCCTCGACCGCTATGAAAAGCATAGACTAGGTCTGACACCGTCACGCGAGGAGACTGAGGTTCAAAAACCCTGGCCGGAAGACGGCCGACGGTACCGGTTCCTTTTTGGGACCCTGGCCGCAGTGATCGTCGCCGGCGTTCTGGTCTATGCCATTTTTCTCTATGATCAATCCGGAAACTCCGTTTCCCCGGTAAAAACCGGCGAATCGACTCCGCAGGCAAAGATCGTCCCGGCCCCATCTGTCGAGACGCCATCGACAGCACAGACCAAGCCCTCTTCCGGAGTCCCTGCCAGCCGTCCCACCCACCCCGGCGATGACCAAGACAGTCCCTGCCCCTGACCGTCTCAGCCGCCCTTCCTCCTGCCGCAACCCTATCCGGGAAAAACGCTCCACCTCGTTATAGAGGCTGTGGAACTGACCTGGGTAAGGATTACGGAAGACCGGAATCCCTCCATATCAGTTCCTCCTCAAGCCGGGAGACAGGATTGAGCGGATGGCCTCCGACTCTTTCCTGCTCGATATCGGTAATGCCGGGGGAATCAACTTGATCTTCCAGGGAAAGCCCCTGGAAAGCCTGGGGAAACGGGGGCAGGTCATCCATGTACGCCTGCCCGAAAAGACACAGGAGAAAAGATCGCCCTGAAGAAATCGATCCTCTTCATGTGTTCACTGAGAAAGCCTTTGTTCCTGGGCAGGTTTCAACAAAAGGCGCGCCAGAAGATACCGTTTGACAACAGTCTGCCGATGGACTAAGATCGTCGAAAAGAAAAATTAGAAAGAGGTTATAAAATCATGTTCGGAATAGGCATGCCTGAATTGCTGGTCATCCTGGTGATCATCCTGATCATCTTCGGCGCCGGTAAACTCCCCGAGATCGGCAGTGCGCTCGGTCGGGGCATCAAGAACTTCAAGAAAGCCACCCGCGAGCCGAACGAAATCGACGTCACACCCCCTCCTGCCGAAAAGACGTCCGAAGAGAAAAAGCCCTGAGCACCCTTTTACAATATCGTTGCAGATCCAATCCCTTCGCGGTTTGTACCGGCTCTTCAGGAGAGGCACGTGACCTGAACCGGTCGAAGAGAAGAAGGGTGAGATGCAGCAGATGGACGCTTTAGCCTTTAGAAGGGGACATCGTCCTCGGGCAAAGGCCCATCACCGCCGGTATGCTGTAGTCGGGGGTTCTTCCTGAGACACATCGGCCCCCTTTTGCCCTTTCGAATCGAGCATCCGCATATCTGAAGCAATGATCTCGGTCGTGGAACGTTTGTTGCCCTCCTTGTCCTCCCAAGCCTGTGTCCTGATCCGCCCCTCAACAAACACCAGTTTCCCCTTTATCAGATACTTACCGCAGATTTCCGCCAACTTTCCGAAGGTCACAATCCGGTGCCATTCGGTCGTTCTGACCCTTTCCCCGTTTTTATCCTTCCGCTGCTCATCCGTCGCCATGGTAAACGTCGTGACCATCATACCGTCCGGTGTGTACCTCACCTCCGGATCCTTCCCCAGCCTGCCCACCAGGATTGCCTTGTTGATCATACCCTCCCCCTTCCTGAAAACATCGTTGTCGATGATCATACACAAGTTGCCTCCCGGCCGCAATGCGAAAATACGCGGATCCGCCGTCTCCCCGCCGCCTGTCCGCTTCAAGGCTTCAATTCGTGCTTGACTAATACCGAAAAAAAATATAGTCAAATTCGATTCATATCGAAACACATCGGAGTTGTTTATTTATGGAAGAAAGTGAACTTTTGAAAAAACGCAGGGAAAAGATCGATTCCCTGAAGGAAGAAGGAATCGACCTCTATCCCAACGATGTCCGCGTCGGGGAAACGACGGCCGCCATCAGCGAACGGTTCGGTTTGCTCGACCACGAAGCGCTGGAAAAGGTGACGGAACGCTTCACCCTCGCCGGCCGACTGATGGCCGTTCGGGATTTCGGCAAGGGCGCCTTCATCAGCATCCAGGATCGCAAAGGACTGCTCCAGGCCTTCCTCCGTAAAAACCAGCTGGGGGAAAAGGCCTTTTCGCTTTTCAAGAAACTGGATATCGGCGATATCGTCTGGATCGCCGGTCGGGTCTTCAAGACAAAAACCGGCGAACTGACCATCGACGTGGAGGAGAACGGCCTCCGCCTGCTTTCCAAAGCGATCCGGCCTCTGCCGGAAAAATGGCACGGCCTGACGGACGTGGAGATCCGATACCGGCAGCGTCACCTCGATCTGATCGTGAATCCGGAGGTCCGCGGCGTTTTCCAGAAGCGGAGCCGGATCATCAGTCTCATTCGCCGCTTCATGGAAGAGCGGGACTTCCTGGAAGTGGAGACCCCGATGATGCAGCCTCGGGCCGGCGGCGCCGTCGCCCGTCCCTTCAAGACCTATCACAACGCCCTGGGGATGAACCTCTTTCTCCGAATCGCCCCCGAACTCTACCTCAAGCGCCTGATCACCGGCGGAATGGAGCGGGTGTTCGAGATCAACCGGAACTTCCGTAATGAAGGGATCTCCACCTTCCACAATCCCGAATTCACGATGATGGAGTTCTACCAGGCCTACGCGACCTACGAGGACCTGATGGCGATGACCGAAGAGCTGATCGCCTCTGTCAGCCGAAACCTTTCCGGGTCCCTCACGTTAAGCTATCAGGGGAATGAAATCGACCTGACGCCGCCCTGGAGACGGATCACGGTGCGGGATGCGGTGATCGAGATGGGCGGTGTCCCGGCGTCGGTCCTCGACGACAAAGAACGGATGGCCGACCATGCACGAAAGCTGGGGATCGAGGTGAAGGAAAGCGATCCCCCCGGCAAGGTGCTGATGGCCATCTTCGAAGAGACGGTCGAGGCAAAGCTCATTCAACCGACCTTCGTTACCCATTACCCCGTGGACGTCTCGCCTCTCTCCCGGCGGAACGCCATGGACCCTTCCATTGTCGACCGCTTCGAGCTTTACATTTGCGGAAAGGAGATCGCCAACGCCTTCTCCGAGCTCAACGACCCCGTCGACCAGCGCGGGCGCTTCGAGATGCAGCTTAAGGAAAGAGAGGCCGGCGACCTGGAGGCCCATGAGATGGATGAGGACTACATCAGCGCCCTCGAGTGCGGGATGCCGCCGACGGCGGGTGAAGGGATCGGCATCGACCGGCTGGTCATGCTCTTCACCGATTCCGCCTCGATCCGGGACGTCATCCTCTTCCCGCTCCTCAGGACCAGGGAAGCTCCCCGGGATGAATCAGCCATTCTCAAGACGGTGGAAACGGATCACTGATGTCCTATGAACTTTTCATCAGCCTGCGCTACCTCCGGGCAAGACGGAAACAGGTCTTCGTTTCCATCATCACCTTCATCTCGATTGCCGGGATCTTTTTGGGCGTCGCAGCCCTGATCATCGTCATCGCCGTGATGAACGGCTTTGAAACCGATCTGCGCACCAAGATCCTGGGGATCAATTCCCACGTCATCGTGATGGAACACGGCGGCGGGATGCGGAATCATCCCCGGGTGATGCAGGAGGTGGCCAAAGTTCCGGGTGTCGTCGCCGCCACCCCTTTCATCTACAGCCAGGCGATGCTGAAAAACGGGAACAATGTGACCGGCATCGTGCTCCGGGGTCTCTCGCTGGAAGATGCCCTGAAGGTCATCAATCTGGGGAAGATCCGGGAGGGGAAGCTGGAATATCTCCGGGAGGGGGAACGGAATATCCCCGGCCTGAAACCTGAGCATTCCGCGCTCCCGGGAATCATCATCGGTCGCGAGCTGGCAAAAAACCTCGGTGTTTTTCTCTTCGAAACGGTCTACATCGTCTCCCCTTCCGGCGTCTCAACGCCGATGGGGATGGTCCCGCGGATGAAGCCTTTTGTCGTGGTCGGCATCTTCGAATCCGGTTTTTACGAATACGATTCGACGCTCGCCTACATCTCCCTGAAGACCTGCCAGGAGTTCCTGAACATGGGCAGACCTGGTCACCGGCATCGAGATCCGGGTCGACGATATCTACAAGGCCGACAGGATCGCAAAGTCGATCGAGAAGAAACTGGGTTACCCCTACTGGGGCCGAAACTGGATGGAGATGAACAAAAACCTCTTCTCGGCGCTGAGACTGGAGAAGCGGGTGATGTTCATCATCCTCTCCCTGATCGTCCTGGTCGCGGCCTTCAACATCATCAGCGCTCTCATCATGATCGTCATGGAAAAAAACAAGGACATCGCCATCCTGAAGACGATGGGCGCCACCCGGGCGGGGATCATGAAGATCTTCATCTTCCAGGGACTCATCGTGGGGGCCATCGGCACCTTTCTCGGCTGTCTCGCGGGACTGGCCGTCGCCTTCAATCTGGAGGCCCTCTCCCGTTTCGTGGAGAAACTCTTCGGCTTCAAGATCCTCCCCGGGCGACGTCTACTACTTGAGCGAGCTCCCCTCGCAGGTCAACTTCGGCGATGTGGGGATCATCATCGCAGGCACGCTGCTGATCAGTTTTCTCTCGACGATTTATCCCTCCTGGCGGGCTTCCCGCCTCGATCCGGCGGAGGCGTTGCGCTATGATATGAGGTCGGAGCGATCAGACGGGGAAAGGAATCGCGTATGATCGAGGTCAAAAACCTCAGCAAAACCTTCCTCAAGGACGGTCTCAAAATCGAGGTCCTCAAGGGGCTTGAACCTCCACATCGCCACAGGGGAATCCCTGGCCGTCGTGGGAGTCTCCGGCTCGGGGAAGAGCACTCTGATCCATATCCTCGGCACTCTCGACCATCCGACATCCGGCACCATCCTCTTCGACGGCGTCGATGTCTTCACCTGGCCGGAACAGAGGCTTGCCGCCTTCCGGAACCGGAAGATCGGCTTCGTTTTTCAGTTTCACAACCTCCTGCCCGAATTCACCGCCTGGAGAACACGATGATGCCCGCCCTGATCCGGCGGATGCCGAAAGCCGAGGCGCGGCGAAAGGCGGAGGCGATCCTCAACGAGGTGGGGCTGGGCGACCGGATGACCCACAAACCCGGAGAGCTCTCCGGCGGGGAACAGCAGCGGGTCGCCATCGCCCGGGCGCTCATCCTCGAACCGGAGATCCTCCTCGCGGATGAACCTACAGGAAATCTTGACACGGAAACCGGAAAGAAGATAGAAGAGATTCTGATTACATTGAACAGGACGAAGCGGATCACGCTGATCGTGGTCACGCACAACCAGTCACTGGCCGACCGGATGTCCCAGCAGATCGGTCTGCGCGACGGAAGGATTTATACCCGTGAATAAAAAACGGTTTTTTGCATGCGTCGCAATGTTTCTGGTCATGATTCTCTTCTGGCCGGCCCGGGGGACGGCGGCAGAAAACATCAAGAAAGTCGCTCTCTTTCCCTTTGAAATCAACAGCACCACGCGCAGAAAGCACCGCCGACCTCCGGGAAACGGTCTACCAGGGCGTCGCCGCGGAACTTCTGAAATCGAAAAACCATCCGTCTTGTCGAAAAGGACAGCCATCATCGCCGCCACCGCAGGGAAACGCCTTAACGACGCCCTGGCACTCGAGGTGGGCAGAAAGACCGGCGCCGCCTATACCGTCACGGGAAGCGTTCACCGAATTCGGTGAGCAGATCAGCGTGGATGTGCGGCTGATCGATGTCCAAACGGGGAAAGTCCTGCCGGGAGTCTTCGTTCAGGGCAAGGGCCGGCAGAACCTCGGCGCCATTCTCGCCCAGCTTCGGATGGACATCATGAGCAGGATCGCCCCCGAGCAGAGGATCGCCCGCATCGAATTCAAGGGCAACCGCAAGATCGAGAGCAGCGCCATCAACCAGGTCCTGAAAAGCGCACGCGGGAGATATCTTTACCGATGCGGATCTTTCCGCCGACATCAAGGCCATCTTCAAGATGGGCTACTTCGATGACGTCACTGCGGAGGTGACGGATGTTGCCGAGGGAAAGGTGATCACCTTCATCGTCGATGGAAAAACCGATGATCACCGAGATCCGGATCAAGGGGAACAAGGCGTTGAAAAAGGACGAGATCGAGGGCGTCATGACCGTCCGGAACCGGCAGACCGTAAATCCCGAAAAGCTCAAGGCCGACATGGAAAAGATCAAGGCCCTCTATGACAGCAAGGGGTTCTACAACGCCGAGATCCGTTACGCGATCGAGAAGGAGGGCGAACGGGACGTCCGCATCGTCATCAGCATCGTCGAAAACGAAAAACTCTTTATCCGGAACATCACCTTCGAGGGAAACCGGACCTTCACCACGAAGGAACTGAAGAACATGATGACCACGAACGAATGGGGCATCTTCCACTTCTTCACCGACTCCGGCCTCCTCAAGAAGGACCAGCTCAAACAGGACGTGGGCAAGATCAACGCCTTCTATCTGAACAACGGCTTCATCAACGCCCAGGTCGGCGAGCCCGAGATCACCTATGACCGGGACGGGATCACCATCAAGATCCCCGTCTCGGAGGGGAAGCAGTTCCGCGTGGGCAAGGTGGCGATCACCGGCGACGAGCTTACAAATCCCCCGGGCGGACCTTCTGGCGAAACTCCAGATCAAAAAGAAGGACTTCTACGATCGCGAAGCGATCATGAAGGACATGGATTATCTGACCCAGGTCTGCAACGACGAGGGCTACGCCAACGCCGACGTCGCCCCCCGCACCGAACCGCAGGAGAAGACCCAGACCGTCGACGTGACCTACGAAATCACCAAGAGGAAGCTGGTCTATTTCAACCGGATCAACATCACCGGCAACACCAAGACGCGCGACAAGGTCATCCGCCGCGAACTCTCCGTGGTCGAGGGAGATCTCTACAGCCGGACCAAGCTCAAGAAAAGCTACATGGCCCTGAACCGGCTGCGCTACTTCGAGGAGATCGACTTCCAGGCGGAGAAGGGCCCCGATGAAACCCTGACGGATGTGAACATCCAGCGTCAAGGAGAAGCCGACGGGAATGTTCAGCATCGGCGCCGGATACAGCGCCCTGGACCATGCCGTCGTTTCGGCCCAGGTCTCCCAGCAGAACCTCTTCGGCCGGGGGCAGACCCTGAGCCTCAAGGCGAGTCTCGGATCCAGCTCCACAGCTCTACGACCTCTCCTTCATCGAGCCCTGGCTCTTCGACATGCCCCTCTGGAGCAAGTTCGATCTCTGGAACCTCTACCGCGAGTATGACTCCTACAAGCTCGACTCCAAGGGATTCGGGGCTACGTTGGGTTATCCCCTCTGGCAGTACGTGACCGGCTATGTCGGGTATCGTCTCTCGTTGGACAATGTGAAGGACGTCCTGGATACGGCCTCCTATTACATCAAGAAACAGGCGGGCGAAACGACGAGCAGCGGCGTCACCCTCAGCGCTGACCCGGGACTCGACGGACGATGTGATGTTCCCCTCCACCGGATCGAAGAACAGCGCCTCGGTGGAATATACCGGCGGCCTCTTCCAGGGCGATGTCAGCTATCACCCGTTACGGCGTGACCTCCTCCTGGTTCTTCCCGCTGCCCCTGGATACGGTCTTCGGCGTCCGCGGAAGGATCGGCTATATGCAACGCCAACGAAGGGAAGGAGGTCCCGATCTACGAACGGTACTATCTCGGCGGGATCAACTCCCTGCGGGGACTCCGGGAAGTGGGACCGAGAGATCCCGCACGGGGGATGTCATCGGCGGTCTGACGATGCTGAACTTCAATGTCGAGTATGTCTTCCCGCTGATCAAGAACGCCGGAATGAAGGGGCTTGTCTTCTTCGATACCGGCAACTCCTGGGAAAGCGGCTATTATCTGGGCGATATGCGGAAAACGGCCGGCGTGGGGGTCCGCTGGTACTCTCCGATCGGCCCCCTCCGTCTGGAATGGGGATATGTCCTCGACCGAAAGGAGGATGAATCCCCCAGCCGGTGGGAATTCACGATCGGGATGTTCATGTAGAGAAAGGCGGGCAGATACGCATCCGGTCCATTACCATCACTAAGACAACAGATACGAGGACATTCGAAAGGGGAATGGGAAATGAAAAGATATGGTTTGTTTATTGCGGGGCTGGTGATTCTGATCTTGTCCTTATGGGATCATGGGCGGCGGCGGCCGAAAAGACGGGGTTCGTGGATATTCGGGAGGTCATGCTCTCCTCCAACTCCGGCAAGAAAGTGGTCGAGGATTTCAAGAAGACCAGAGAAGAAAGTTGCAGAAAGAGGACAATGAACTGAAGAAGCTCAAGGAAGAGCTCGAAAAACAGCGGCCGCTTCTCAAGGAAGACGTTGCAAAGGAAAAGGAGCTCGCTTTTCAGAAGAAAGTTCGGGATTATCAGATTCATGGTCAAGGATTCCAAGGAGGAGTTCCAGGCAAAGGAGCAGGAACTCTCCAAGAAACTGATTCCCGATATTCTGAAGATCGTCCAGGCGATCGGCGAAAAGGAAAAATACAGCATGATCATCGACGTGAGCGCCGATCCCTCTGGCCTATTACGCGAAGGAGAACGACCTGACGAAGCGGGTGATCGAGGAATTCAACAAGACGTACAAACCCAAGAAGTGACATGACTCGACAAGCAGGCAGCAAGAAAACAGTGAAGAAGACACTCAACGAAATCGCCATTTTCCTGGGCGGCGACGTCAACGGCGACGGCGAGGTTCGTGATCGAGCGGATCCGGGGCATCGATGAGGCCGGCGCGGGAGATCTGACCTTCGTGGCCAACCCGAAGTACCGGAAAAAACTCGAAACCACCGGAGCAAGCGCGATCCTTGTCGCCCCGGGACGGTCTGTCACGGGGAAAAACCTCCTGATCGTCGCGGATCCTTACATCGCCCTGGGCCGGCTCCTTGCCCTCTTCCATCCCGAGGAAGAAGAGACAGCGGGAATCCACCCGAATGCCCGCATCGAAGCCGGGGCCGACGTCTCTCCCGAGGCCGTGGTCTATCCCGGCGTCCACGTCTGCCGCGGGGCGCGCGTCGAGCGACAGGGCGGTGCTCTACCCGGGGGTCTTCATCGGCAGGGATGCCGTCGTCGGCGAGGCCTCCATCCTCTATCCCCGCGTCACCGTCTACCGCCGCTGCCTGATCGGCCGGCGGGTCGTCCTCCACGCCGGCGTCGTCGTCGGGAGCGACGGCTTCGGATTTGCCAGACCCGGACAGGACAATGTGAAGATCCCCCAGGTCGGCTACGTCCAGATCGATGATGACGTCGAGATCGGGGCGAACACGACCATCGACCGCGGCACCCTCGGCAGGACCTGGATCCAGCGGGGGGTAAAGATCGACAACCTCGTCCAGATCGCCCACAACGTGGTGATCGGAGAATATTCCATCGTCGTCGCCCAGGTCGGCATCTCGGGAAGCACGCAACTGGGAAAAGGCGTCATCATCGGCGGTCAGGCGGGCCTCGTCGGCCACATCCGGATCGGGGATCATGTCATGATCGCCGCCGGATCGGGGGTCCACAAGGACGTCCCGCGCGGGTCAGATCGTCGCCGGCACACCCCATATGCCCCATCGGGAATGGTTGAAGATGGAGGCCTGCCGATCCGAAACTGCCGGAGATGCGGGAGACCCTTGCCGCCCTTCAACGGCGGATCACGGCGCTGGAGGAAAAAAAAGAAAAGGAACCTTTATGAATATCCACCCCACAGCGATCATCTCCCCGGACGCGACGCTTGCCGAAGGGGTCGAGGTCGGACCGTACAGCATCATCGGTCCCGATTGCCATATCGGGAAAAACACGATCATCGGCCCCCATGTGGTCATCGAGAGCCACACCGACATCGGCGAGGGATGCCGCATCTCCCAGTTCGCCTCCCTCGGCGGCGCCCCGCAGGACCTGAAATACCGGGGGGAGACGACGCGGGTCGTCATCGGCAACTACAACACGATCCGGGAGTATGTCACGATCAACCGGGCGACCACAGCCGACATCGGCGTCACCCTCATCGGCGATCACAACCTGCTGATGGCCTACTGCCATGTCGCCCACAACTGCAAGCTGGGGAATCACATCGTCATGGCCAATGCGGCCAATCTGGCCGGCCACATCCATGTGGAGGACTTCGCCATCATCGGCGGACTGTCGGGCGTCCATCAGTTCACGCGGATCGGCGCCCACTGCATCATCGGCGGCGCCTCGGCGGTGACCAAGGACATCCCCCCCTTCGTCATGGCCTCCGGCAACTTTGCCAAGCTCTTCGGTCTGAACATGATCGGCCTGAAGCGGCGGGGGTTCACCGACGAAACGATCCAGGCCCTCAAGGAGGCCTACCGGATCGTTTTCCGTTCCTCGCTGCTCCTTTCCGCGGCGATCAAAAAGGTCGAACAGGAGGTGGAAGACCTACCCGAGGTCCGGCAGTTCCTCGATTTCATCCGGAATCGGAAACGGGGGATCTGCCGTGTAAAACGAGAGCCTGGTCAAGGACTGAATCATGGAAGAAATCAGAATCGGCGTGGTGGGCATCGGCCATCTCGGCAGCTACCACCTGCAGAAATACCAGAAAATACCGGAGTGCCGGATCGTCGGGGTTGCCGACTCGGTCCCGGAGCGCGCCCGGAAGGCGGCGGATCTCTATGGCTGCGAGGCCGTGACGGATTACCGGAAGCTTGCCGGGATGGTCGACGCCGTCTCGATCGCCGTGCCGACCGGCGCCCATCATGAGGTCGCCTCGGTCTTTCTGAAGGCGGGCGTGGACGTCCTTCTGGAAAAGCCGATCGCCGTGACGCTCGCCGAGGCGGACGAACTGATCGCCCTGGCCGATGCAAAGGGACTCGTCTTCCAGATCGGCTTTGTCGAGCGGTTCAATCCGGCCGTCGCGGCCCTGCACAGCGTGATGGGAAGACCTCTCTTCATCGAATCCCACCGCCTTCACCCCTTTTTCGAACGCGGCACGGACGTGGACGTCATCCTCGATCTGATGGTCCACGATCTCGACATCATCCTCCATTTCGTCCGCTCCCCGGTGAAAACCGTCGATGCCGTCGGGGTGTCGGTTCTCTCGGACAAGGTGGACATCGCCAACGCCCGCCTGACCTTCGCGAGCGGCTGCGTCGCGAACATCACCGCGAGCCGGGTCACGGGAAAGATCATGCAGAAGATCCGTTTCTTCGGCGTCGAGGGGTACCATGCCGTGGATTATCAGAAGACGGAAACTGGTCTCCCTGGGCAGGAGAAACGGCGCCGACGGCCAGGTGACGATCACGGAAAATCCCGTGGAGATCCAGATGCAGGACCCGCTGGAAGAGGAGATCCGCGCCTTCGTCCGGGCCGTTGCCGACCGGACGCCGCCGCCGGTGTCCGGGAGGGACGGCCGCGCTGCCCTGGAACTGGCCCTCCGCATCAACGACGCCATCGAAAGAAACCGGGCCCGCGCCCCGTTGGATTCCGCCATGCCCGTTCCTCCGCCTGCCGTTTCTTTTCCCGGCGGATCGCCTGCGGGAGATCGGACACAACCGTGAGTACGCGGAAGGTCATGATCGTCGCCGGAGAGGCCTCCGGCGATCTGCACGGCGGAAATCTCGTCCGGGCGATGCACCAGATCGATCCGGACCTCTCCTTCTACGGCGTGGGGGGAGAGCGGATGCAAAGCGGCGGGGGTCAAACTCCTCGCCGACGCCGCCGACATGGCCGTGGTGGGACTGACGGAGGTGGTCTTCAAGCTCGGGACGATCCTCCGGGTCATGCATCGCCTGAAGACCTCACTTAGGAAAGAACGACCCGATCTCGTCATCCTGATCGACTACCCGGATTTCAACCTCCCCCTCGCCCGCGCCGCCCGGACGGCTCGGAATCAAGGTCCTCTACTATATCAGCCCCCAGGTGTGGGCCTGGCGAAAGGGGCGGATCGACACGATCCGAAAATCCGTGGATCGGATGGCCGTCATCCTCCCCTTCGAGGAGCAGTTCTACCGGGAAGCCGGTGTGGATGTCACCTTTGTCGGCCATCCGCTTCTGGATGAGGTGAGGAAAAAATATGCGCGGACGGAGGCGCTGAAGCGCTTCGGCCTTAAGGACGAGGCGATCACGGTCGGCATTCTCCCCGGCAGCCGCCGGTCCGAGGTGGCGCGGCTCCTGCCGGAGATGCTCCGGGCCTGCCGGATCCTGACGGAGAAGCTCTCCCCGCTCCAGTTCGTTCTGCCGCTCGCCGGAACGCTCGATCCCGACTTCGTCCGGGACATCCTCCGGCAGTTTCCCGTCCAGGTCAACGTGATCCGGGACGAGATCTACGACGTCATCGCCGTTTCCGACGTGGCGATCGTCGCCTCGGGAACGGCCACACTGGAAACGGCGCTTCTGGAGACCCCGATGGTCGTCGTCTACAAGGTTTCCGCCTCTTCCTATGCCATCGGCCGGAGGTTCATCCGCGTGGATCACATCAGCCTGGTGAATATCATCGCCGGGAGGACCATCGTCCCCGAGCTGATCCAGGACGACGCCAATCCGGAGCGGATCGCCGCCGAGGTCAGGGAACTCATCGTCCGGCGCGGAAAAGCGCGGGAGATGAAGGCCGCGCTGGCGGAGATCCGGGGGAAATTAGGAACGCCCGGGGCGTCGCAGCGGACGGCGCGGATCGCCTGCGACATGCTTTCCTATCGAATGCCGATGAGGAGTAAGATCATGGACATTTTCAAACGACTGTTGAAACTGGCGAAACCGCATGCAGTCAAATTTTCCATCGCCATGCTCTGCATGCTCGTCGTCGGGGCGACGACCTCCGCGCTCGCCTTTCTCGTCAAACCGACCCTCGATGAGATCTTTCTGAAGAAGAACGCCGCAGCTGCTGCAAGTGGATCCCGCTCGCCGTCGTCGGGATCTACCTCATAAAAGGGGCGTGCAGCTATGCCCAGACGGTCCTGATGAACTTTATCGGCCAGCGGATCGTGGCCGACCTGCGCGCGGCACTCTACCGGAAGATCCAGACCCAGTCGCTCGCCTTCTTCACGAAGAACCCGACCGGGATCCTGATGTCCCGGATCACGAACGACGTCGGATTCATCCAGGGGGCCGTCTCGGAGGCGGTCACCGCTCTTCTCAAGGACTCCTTCACGCTCATCTGTCTCGTCTTCGTCATCTTCTACCGGGACTGGCAGCTGGCCATCATCGCCATGTTCGTCTTCCCGCTCGCCGTCTATCCCATCGCCAAGTTCGGCCAGAAGATGCGGCAGATCGCGACGCGGACCCAGGTCACCTTGGGAAGCCTGACCACCCTCCTCCAGGAGACGATCTCGGGAACCCGGATCGTCAAGGCCTTCAGCATGGAGGAGTACGAAAACAGGCGATTTGCCGGGAGAAAACGAACGGCTCTTCCGCCTCAACCTGAAGGCGGTCTCGATCAACGCCGTCTCCAGCCCCTTCATGGAATTCCTCGGCGGCCTCGGCATCTCGGCGATCATCTTCTACGGCGGCTACCAGGTCATCCACGGCCAATCCACGCCGGGAACCTTCTTCTCCTTTCTGACGGCGCTGATCATGCTCTACGAACCGGTCAAGCGGCTGACGAACGTGAACAACACGATCCAGCAGGGGATCGCCGGCGCCGAGCGGGTCTTCGGCATCATCGATCTCGTCCCGGAGATCCGGAACCATCCCGACTCCGTTCCCCTTGCCCCGGATCTCGCGGGAGATCGAGATCCGAAACGTCACCTTCCGCTACGAGGAGGCGCCGGTCCTCAAGAACATCAACCTGACGATCCGGGCGGGCGAGGTGGTCGCCTTCGTGGGGATGAGCGGCGGGGGGAAGACGACGCTCGTCAACCTGATCCCCCGCTTCTACGACGTCACGGAAGGGGCGATCCTGATCGACGGCCAGGACATCCGCGACGTCACCATCGAGTCGCTCCGGGGACAGATCGCCATCGTGACCCAGCAGACGATCCTCTTCAACGACACGGTGCGGAACAACATCGCCTACGGCGATATCGCGAGGACCGAGGAGGAGATCATCGCCGCAGCCAAGGCCGCCAACGCCCATGATTTCATCCTGCGCCTGCCCATGGGTTACGACACCCTCATCGGCGAGCAGGGGACGAAACTCTCCGGCGGCGAGCGGCAGCGGATCTCCATCGCCCGCGCCCTCCTCAAGGACGCCCCGATCCTGATCCTCGACGAGGCGACCTCCTCCCTCGATTCGGAGGCGGAGATCGAGGTTCAGGACGCCCTGGAGAATCTCATGAAGGGGAGAACCACGCTGGTCATCGCCCACCGCCTCTCCACGATCCGCAATGCCGACCGGATCATCGTCCTCGTGAACGGGGAGATCCGCGAGGAAGGAACGCACGAGGCTCTTCTCGCCTGCCAGGGGGAATACTGCCGCCTCTACAACATGCAGTTCAAGGACAACGGCCGGAGCAGCGAGGAGAAATAGGGGCAGCGCGTCTCCCGAAGTCCCGTTTCATTGTTCGCAATGGCTGTCAGGAGCACATCACAATGACTTTGGAAGAAACGGTGCAGAGGAGCTGGGACGAGGACCGGACGGGGAGTCGTATCACACCCTTTAGCGTCCGCTTCTGAGACTCCTCTCCCTCCCTTACCGGGGCGCCGTCGCCCTGAGAAACGCACTCTACGACCGGGGACTCTTCCGACAGACGAGACTCCCCTGCCCGGTCGATCAGCGTGGGAAACCTCACCGTGGGCGGCACCGGGAAGACGCCGATGGTGATCCTCCTCGCAACACTTCTCCGGGAAAAGGGCCGCCGACCGGCGGTCCTGAGCCGGGGTTACGGCGGCCCGCACGAAGGCCCCCGTCAATATCGTCTCCGATGGAAACCGTATCCTCATGGGGTGGCACGAGGCGGGAGACGAACCGGTCCTGATCGCCCGCTCCGTACCGGGAGTCCCTGTCCTGACCGGCCCCAGGCGGCTCCTCACGGGACGGGCCGCCATCGGAGCATTTCGGCGCGGACGTCCTGATCTTAGACGATGCCTTCCAGCACCGGGCGCTCTACCGGGATCTCGATATCGTCCTGATCGACGCGGCGCGTCCCTTCGGAAACGGTCGGCTCCTTCCCGGGGGACCGCTTCGCGAACCCGCGAAGGCCCTGCGTCGAGCCCATCTTCTCATCCGGACAGGCGGCAGCAGAGAGCCTGAACCACCGCTTCCTGAGATCCCTGACATGCCCTCTTTCCGGGGATTCCACCGGCCGCTGGGAGTCGTCGAGGGGGGAACGGGCCGTCTCCTCCCGGCGGCCTCGCTTCAAGGACAGAAGGTGTGCGCCTTCGCCGGGATCGGCCGGCCTGAGGCCTTCCGGCGGAGCCTGAACGAGTTGGATGCTGAAATCGTCTCTTTCCGGCCCTTCCCCGACCACCATCCCTACAGCCCGTGCAGACATCGACTCCCTCCGGCGACTCGCCGCAGAAGACCGGTGCAGACCGGATCGTCACGACGGAGAAGGACGGCGTCCGCCTCGCCGATTTCCCCGATTTCCTGACCGAGATCTCCCTTCTCCGGATCGGGATGGAGATCACGCCTGCCGATCCATTTGCAGAGTTGATTTTTTCCCGGCTTGCGTATTAGGTAGTACGGAAACGAAAGAAATGGCAAAATATGAAATGAAGGCAGTAGAAGCAGGATGGCATGCCTCTCGCGGTCAGGGGAGGGAAAAAGCTGCCCGGGGCAGGAATCGAACGGATGCTGATCCGGGGGACGAACTGGATCGGCGATGTCGTCATGACACTCCCTGCCGTCGCCGCCATCCGAAAGACGTGGCCCGGCGCTCGGATCTCCGTCCTCGCCAAACCCTGGGTCGCCGAGGTCTACCGTCTCTCTCCGGACGTGGATGAGGTCATCGTCTTTGAGGAACCGGGACGTCATGCCGGCATCAGGGGAAAGCTCCGCCTGGCCGGGGAACTCCGGAAGGACCGCTTCGACTGCGCCATCCTCCTCCAGAATGCGATCGAGGCGGCGATCCTCGCCCGGCTGGCCGGCATCCCGCTTCGCGCCGGTTACAACTCCGACGGCCGGGGTCTGCTTCTCACCCATTCGGTCCGCCGGACAAAGGCGATCCGTCAGGTTCACCAGATCGACTACTATCTCGAGATGGTCCGGGCGCTCGGCTGTACGCCCGCGGAACGGAGCGTTCAACTGCACCCCGGGAACGATTACGATGGCGTGGCGGAAAAGCTCTTCAATGAATTCGGTATCGAGGCAGGACGCCCCCTGATCGGCCTCGCACCGGGCGCCGCCTACGGGCCGGCGAAGAAGTGGTTTCCGGAGCGGTTCGCCGCCGTCGTCGACCGCCTGATCGATGACACCGGGGCGCAGGCGATTCTGTTCGGCAGCGGCGGCGACAGGGAAAGCACCGCCGCGGTGGCGCGAAACGCCCGGCATCCCCTGATCGACATCGCCGGGAAAACGAACCTGAAGGAGGCCATCGCCCTGATCTCCCGCTGCGCTCTCTTCCTTTCGAACGATTCCGGCCTGATGCACGTCGCCGGGGCGCTGGGAATCCCCACTGTGGCGATCTTCGGTTCGACGAACCCCGTAACGACATCGCCCGTGGGGGAGAAGAGCATCGTCATCCACCAGGATGTGCCGTGCAGCCCCTGTTTGAAACCGGTCTGCCCGACCGATTTTCGCTGCATGGATCTGATCGGCGTGGAGGAGGTCTATGGCGCGGCACGGATGCTTTTAAAAGGAGTAGAAAGGATGAGGGAGGGAAATCGACAGGCGGCGGTCTTTCTGGACCGCGACGGGACGATCAACGAAGAGGTGGGGTATATGGACCGCCTGGAGAAGCTGAAGCTGATTCCCGGTCGCCGCCGAGGCGATTCGCCTGATCAATGCAAGCGGCATGAAGGCGGTTGTCGTGACCAACCAGTCCGGCGTCGCCCGGGGGCTCTTCGACGAGGCCTTCGTCGATACGGTCCATATGCGACTCCGGGAGATGCTCCGGGCGGAAGGGGCCTTCCTCGACGGAATCTATTTCTGCCCCCACCACCCGACGGAAGGGCGGGAGCGATACCTGATGACCTGCGACTGCCGGAAACCCGCCCCGGGGCTGCTCCTCCGGGCAGCGGCGGACCTCAATCTCGATCCCGCCCGCTCCTATATGGTAGGGGACACACTGAAGGACATCGAGGCGGGGGCCAGGGCCGGGGCGCAGGGGATCCTCGTCCGGACCGGCTACGGCGCGGAGGCCGCCGCTGCTCTGAGTCCCGGATGAAGAACCGGCGACGGAAGATTCCCGGCGAAAAGGAGCCTCCCAACGAGGAGCGTCGGCTCTGTTCCGGCCGGTCCATATCGCCGAAGACATCCTCGCCGCCGTCCAATGGATCGTGAGGAACCGCAAACCGTGAACATCCTGATCGTCAAACTGAGCGCCATCGGCGACGTCATCCACACCCTGCCGGCGCTCGCCGCCCTGAGGCGGTGTTACCCGGATGCGGACATCACCTGGGTCGTCGAGGAGGCCGCCGCCGATCTGCTTTCCGGTCACCCCGACCTCGACCGGGTCCTTGTCTCGCGCCGCAAAACCTGGATAAGAGACGTCCGACGGGGGCGGATCTCAGCGCCCCTGAGGGAAATGCAGGCCTTTCTCCGGGAACTCCGGAGCCGCCCCTACGACCTCGTCATCGACTTCCACGGTCTCCTCAAGAGCGCCGTCATCGTCCTTCTCAGCGGGGGAAAACGAAAGTTGGGTTACGACAGCCTCCAGGAGGGGAGCGGCCTGTTCTACAACGAAAAAATCCCCGAGGAGATGGGGAAGCACGCCGTTGACCGCTACCTCGACTTTGTCCGTTATCTCGCCAAGAGCGAGCGGGACGACAGTGAAATCGACTGTCTGGCGTCGACAGCCGGAATTCACCATCGTCATCGGTGAAAAGGAGCGGAGCCGCGTGGCGGCCCTCCTTCATGAGCAGGCGGAAATTCTCAACGCTGCGGATGATGGAGGGGAAGGAAACGGCAATCAGGCGGGAGGAAAAAATCGAAAGGACGTTTTGTGGCCGTCAACCCGGTGGCCTTCTGGGAGACGAAACTCTGGGAGGAAAAAAAATTTGCGGACCTCTGCGACCGGATCCGTCAGGAACTGGGGATCGGCGTGATCCTGACGGGAGGCGAGGCCGGACCGCTCGACCGGATCAGGGCGCAGATGAAAACAGAGGCCGTCAATCTCGGCGGGCGGACGACGCTCCGGGACCTGGCCTTTCTCTATAGCGAGGCCGCCCTCGTCATCACGACCGATTCCGGCCCCATGCACCTTGCCGCGGCGGTGGGAACACCTGTCGTCGCCCTCTTCGGGCCGACCGATCCCGCCCGGACGGGTCCCTACGGTCCCGGTCACCGGGTCATCCGCAGCGGACTGAACTGCATGCCCTGTTTCAGGAAACAATGCGAGACAAAAAGGTGCATGAAGGAGATCGCCGTTGAAGAGGTTTTTACGGCAACAAAGGAAATGCTGACAGAAGGGAAAGGAGTAAAGGATGGGAATCAGTAAGGAGCTATTGGAGATTCTGGTCTGCCCTAAGTGCAAGGGCGACGTGCGTCTGAACCCGACTAAAGACGGCCTCATCTGTGACCGGTGCCGTCTGCTTTACGAGATCAGGGAAGAGATCCCGATCATGCTCATCGACGAGGCGAAACCCCTGACGGCTTCGTAAAAAGGTCGCGGCATCGCTCGGTCGATATGACGCTATCGATCCCGCTGCGATCACGCAGAATTTCGGAAGAGGGGGAGCAGGGGGTATATTCGGGAACGATCTCCTGGAGTTTTCGTCTGATCGCCGGAGCGTCGAACCGATCTGCCGCCTCATTCAATTCCTTGAGCTGTGCATCCAGGAGGGCAGACCATTCCCGCAGGGACGGGGAGACCGCTTGACCGTCGGTGCGAAGGACCATGATCTTTTCGTGTTTCGTCGGAACGATCCCTTCCCCCACGGTGATCAATTCCTCGTAGAGTTTTTCACCATCCCGAAGGCCGATAAAGGTAATCTTCACGTCCTTATCCGGCTCCCGGCCGGAAAGCCGGATCAAATCCCTTGCCATATCGACAATTTTTACCGGCGTTCCCATTTTCAGGATGAAAATTTCCCCCCCTTGTCCCAGCGCCCCGGCCTGGAGAATCAGCTGGGCGGCCTCGGGAATGGTCATAAAAAACCGTCTGACCTCGGGATGGGTCACCGTTACCGGGCCCCCCTGTTCGATCTGATTCCGGAATACGGGAATGACGGATCCCGAGGACCCTACCACATTACCGAACCTGACTGCCATGAAGCGGGTACCGCCGTCCTGAAACGTCTGCATGAGCAGTTCCGTCACCCGTTTGCTCGCTCCCATGACGTTCGTCGGTCGGACGGCCTTGTCTGTAGAGACGAGGACAAACCGTTCCGCCTGATGTTTAAGCGCCATTTCCATGATGACGCGACTGCCGGTGATGTTATTGAACACCGCTTCCCAGGGATTTCTTTCCAGCATGGGCACATGTTTGTAAGCCGCCGCATGAAAAACCACCTGAGGACGGTATTTCTTAAAAACGGACGTCATGAGCTCTTCATCCTGGACACGGCCCAGCACCGCCAGGAATCGATCGTAATGCAGGTTGTTGCGGAGCTCCAGCTCGATATGAAAAAGGTTCGATTCGTTTGCATCGAGAAGAATCAGGTTCTTGGGTTGGAAGCGAACGATCTGACGGCACAATTCAGACCCGATCGATCCTCCGCAACCGGTGACCAGGACCGTTTTACCGTCGAGATAGCCCAGGATTTCCTCCATGTCGAGCTGCACGGGCAAGCGTCCCAGGAGATCTTCATAATTGACATCTCTCAAGGCCTTGATGCTGACCCGGCCATCGATGATCTCGCCTATTCCCGGCAGGGTCTTGTAGGCGATCTGGCAGACTTTGCAGGTCTCGACAATCCGCCGTATCTGATCCCCCGTGGCGGACGGGATGGCGATCAGGATCTCCTTGATCTCTTCATCTTCTATAATCTTTGCCAATCCGTTCAACGATCCCAGAACGGGAATGCCGTGAATCGACCGGCCGTACTTTTTCCGGTCGTCATCGATAAAGCCGACGACGGTATAGGGAAGTTGATCGTTTTCGATGACTTCCCGTAAAATCTTCTCACCGGCATCCCCGGCGCCGACGATGAGAATGCGTCTGCGCTGGGCGGTCGGAATGAATACCGTCTGTCCGTTCCGGTCTTTTCTCAGATAGAGAGTCCTGATCGCCATGCGCAGACCGCCGGTCAGAAGGAAGGTCAAACCGCCGTCCATCACAAAGACGGCCCGGGAATACCCCCCCTCAAATCGGTAAAAGACAAAGATGAACGCCAGAATGATGAGCGTCGAGGTCAACGAAGCCTGCAGAAGTCGCCAGAAATCCCTTGTGCTCGTGTATCGCCACATCCCCTTATAGAGATCGAACAGGAAGAAGGTGCCCAGCTTCAGCGGCAGAATCAAGATCAGCATCTGCTTGAGCTGCCGGACATAAAAGGCATCCAAGGCAGAATTCGAAGCGGAAGAGATAGGCGAAGGTCAATGCCGCGGCGAACAGAAGGGCATCGCCGAGGAGCATCAGATAAAAATGGGGATTTTTCAGCTGATTCTTCATGTCGGATCCACACAGATGGAGAAATCTTCAATGTCCCTTGTGAGGTGGGGGCTGTAAAAAGGATCGTTCTTTAAGAGGCTCCCCCAGCGCTCTTTCATCAGATCGATCTCACCCCGAAAGCGGATCTGTTTTTCCACCGTATCCTCGGGACCCCGCGTCTGCGATTCATGATGGTAAAGCGTCAGATGGGAAAGGCAGAGGTTATAATACCCTGCTTTCAGAAGCCGGATGCAGAAATCGACGTCGTTGAAGGCCACGGACAGGGCTTCGTCAAATCCGCCCACCTCCTGAAAGAGCGCCTTTTTCACCATGAGGCAGGCGCCGGTCACGGCGGCGCAGTTTGCCGTGATCCGCAACCGATCGAAATAACCGGGCCGATCATTCGCAGAGTATTTATGGCTATGGCCGGCGATTCCGCCTATGCCGAGCACGACGCCGGCATGCTGGACCGTATCGTCGGGATAGAGCAGTTTCACGCCTACGGCGCCGATCCTGGGGCGTAGCGCCTGTGCGGCCATTTCGGAAAGCCACTCCTCTGAAACCACTTCAATGTCATTGTTGAGCAAAAGGACCAGTTCACCCGCGGCGTTCCGCACTCCCTCATTGATCAAGGCGGGAAAGTTGAAGGGGATCGGCAGCGGTACGACATGGAAACGGGAGGGCTCTTTTTCTTTCCACCGGCGGAACAGTTCCAGGGTCTCCGGTTCCCGGCTGTCGTTATCGACGACGATGACCTCAAAGTGGTCATAGGCGGTCTTTTCAAAGATGGATTTCAGGCAGGTTTCGAGCAATGCAGAGAGGTCCCGGGTGGGAATGATGATCGAAACCTTCGGCCGGTCCTGGAGGCTATACTTTACCCGGTAGCGTCCGCACATTCCTGCGACAGGCTCCACGAAAGCCTCCTCTCCCCGTCTCTGTAGGGCCTCCCGGATGGCCCGGAGTCCGGCATCCTGGGCATAATCCTTCGTCTGAAAATTCGCCGCGCTCGATGCCGGGATGGAACGCCAGTGGTAGAGCACCTGGGGAATATGACAGATCCTTTCCGTGTGCTCGGTCAGACGGAGCACCAGATCATAGTCCTGACTCCCTTCAAAACCCTCCCGGAATCCGCCGATCCGACGGACCAGGGCGGTCCGGTACACCCCCAGGTGACAGGTATACATGAGGGAAAGAAAGGTATCGGGCGACCAGTCCGGTTTGAAAAAGGGGGAATGCCTCTTGCCCTGCTGTATCGATCTTGTCTTCGTCGCTGTAGATCATATCCACTTCGGGTTGGCGGTTGACGAGCGAGGCGATCTCGTACAGGGCATCGGGGGTCAGCTCATCGTCATGATCCAGGAGCGCGACATAGTCTCCGGTAGCCAGGGCAAGGGCTGAATTCGACGCCGCCGAGATATGGCCGTTGACCTCCCTGAACACCACCCGTATGCGCCCGTCCCTGGCCCGGTATTTCTCCAGGACCCGGCGGATGTGTTTTGCCGTAGAGGCATCATCGGCGATACAGAGCTCCCAGTGGGGATAGAGCTGGCCCAAAACCGAATTCAGGCATTTTCTCAGCCAGATCTCATCGGTATTGTAAACCGGCAGCAGGATGGAAATGAGCGGCCGGTGAGGGAGCTTTTTTATCTCTTCTTTGATCCGCTTGCGATCCCTGGGCGTCAAACGGTGTCTTCTCTGCCAAAGCTCGTAGATTTCGAGGTCCGCCAGAGTGAAAGCGCTCCTCGAAGGCGTACCACAGACCCAGCCATCCCTCCTGATGGACGATCCGCAAGACCTTCATCCCTCTGCGCATCAGCGCCTCGAAGAATGAGAGCAGAACCCTCAGGACCTTCCGGCCGCTGTGCGGCAGCCCCTTCAGAAAAGAGAACAGGCGTCAGCAGGAGGTTGAAGAGGATGCGGATCAGCGTCCGGAATTTTCTCAGGATCACGGGCAAGGTGAGTTTTTCTTTCGTCCCCCGGACCGGATCGTTCTGCATGGCTTCGACCATATGAAATTACATCTTCCTTATCTGAAAGCCGATCTTCTCGCGTCAGGGTAACAGGGGCACCTTTTTCCAGCCGTCACTCTGCGTGAACTCCCGGGAGGCAAAGCACCAGATGACGAGCTTTTTCTTCGTCCAGTAGTTGGGATCCCTTTGCGCCCGCCGCAGAAGGTTCACGCGGGCCGGTGTGGCGCCGGAGCCCCGCACGGCGGCCAGATCCACCGGAAAACCCAGCTCCAGGGCCAGCTGATCGGGCAGGCCTGCATCGCGGGTCTGCATGTCCTCGCCGGCATGGAAGATGAGGTTGTGGCTGTCGCCGACGAGAAGGACAGGGCTTTTCTGATCGGGTGCGATGGACTTCAGGGCCCCCGCGCTGCCTGTGCCCACCTGTCGGACCGACAAAATCTCCTGAGGAAGGCCCTTTTCACCCAGGGCCTTCCAGAGATCCCCCGCGATGGGCAGAGATTTCCAGGCCGACGGATAGGTCGTCTTCGGAATCGCCTTCAACCAGGGTCGCCCTTCGATTTCCTCTCGGATCTTCCGGGCGGCCAGGACAGAGCCATTTCCTGACCAATGGGTATCCTGTTTGCAGAATGGGGCGCCCTCCCGGTGAAAACGGTTGGCCAGAAAGAAGGAGGTCAGGTCAAGGACCCGGATCCCTTCTTTTCGTAAGAGCTGATAAAAGGCCTGTGTTTCCGTATCGATTCGCACAGGCGGATTTTCAGGGGATACCGCCAGCTGATCGGACAGGAAGTCGGGATACACGACGCTTTTGGGAGGGACGGGAACCATCAGCAGCTCGACACCCATCTTCTTGAGTTGCCGGTAAAAATCGACGATGGCGGGAAGGGGATCGGCGAATTCGGGTTTGGTCGCCCTGCTGACCTTTGCCGCCGCCGGGCCCCAGAAAGGCCCCGCCGATACGAAGCGAAGCTCCGGACCGAAGAAGAGCCATCCCTCCTTGCCTGAAACGGTCATGGTTCCCTGCTGCTCCGCTGACCGGGCCAGGGAGGCATACTGATCGATCACCTTCCGGACGGATTCCACCTCTGCCGCAAATGAGGTCACGGCAATGAACCAGAAACCGAACCCTGCCAGGAGAACAGAAAGTCTTTTTCGTCTCATCTTCGTTTGCACCTCTTCAAAGGAGATCCCCTTCTCATTTTTTCACCGCCTCGCCCCAGCAGGGTTCCACAAGCTGCAGCGCCGGATCGTCCAGTTCGCTGCGGTTGATCCCTTCATACCGCTCCGCGACATCGGACCAGGCGATCAGACGCAGCGTCACCGACGTTCCCGGCCGGTACTGAGCCGCCGCCGTCCAGACATTGTCCGTCATGCTTCTCATATAGACCATCGCCTCCGTCTCGGCCAGGGGGCGTCCGTCCGTTTCCAGATCCGTCAGGTGAATCGCCATGACATGATCCTTATAGGCCACCGTCCCCGGCCTCGGTACGGCGGAGACCGCCTCGATTTTCCCCTGGACGATCCTTTCACTCCCCGGAGGAAGGGTCAGATACTTCACCTGCGGAGGCGTCCCGGTTTTCAGGTCGATCCGTTTCCAGTTGCCCACGGCCAGTTCCCGGATGGCGAACTGATAGATCACCAAGCGCTTTCCCGCCAGACGATCCCTCCCCTTTGCCAGTTCACCGGCAAGAATTTCCCGTGTGGCATAAGAGCCGTCGTCGTTGCGGGTGATGCGATCCAAAGGCCGCTGCAGGGCATAACTGAGCTGCTCGATGAAGCCGCCCCCTTCGCCCCATCCCATGGCCCCGAGAGAATAGATGTTGCTGAAACTGTCGCCGAGGACGAGGACATCCGCCGTTTTTTGCGGTTGCCAGGGTTCCCCTCCTGCCCCGATGATTTTGCGGATCGAAACCTTCTCCCGGGGAAAGATCCGCTGATTCACAGGCAGACCCAGCATGACGGCCAGATCGCCGAGCTGGGTCATCTCGGATCTTTCCACACGGTAGCCGGACGGAGGCAAAGTGGGAAGGGAAACATGTTCCCGAATAAAATCCTTCAACCTTTCCGCCGTCAACTCCACGGCCTCGGGACGCCAATGGG
>CAWJHT010000080.1:0-18991 GCA_963842685.1 uncultured delta proteobacterium
GTTGACATCATGAACAATCCTTCGTATCGTCCCCTCCATTAAAACAAGATTCTGTTCGATCGGCAAATGTTTGCCGATCACCCTTACGAAAAGAGCAGCGGCCAGCCCGGGCGGGCTTTTTGCTGATCTCACACAAACATAGAGGAAACCCTTATGCCCCGACGCAATGACATCAAAAAAGTACTGATCATCGGCTCCGGCCCCATCATCATCGGGCAGGCCTGCGAATTCGATTATTCCGGAACCCAGGCCTGCAAGGCCCTGCGCGGCCTCGGCTACCAGATCGTGCTGGTCAACTCCAATCCCGCCACCATCATGACCGACCCCGGCATGGCGGATGCCACCTACATCGAGCCGCTGACGGTGCAGGCCCTGACGGAGATCATCGAGAAGGAACGGCCCGACGCCCTCCTGCCCAACCTGGGCGGCCAGACCGGCCTCAACCTCTCCTCGCAGCTCGCCAAGGCCGGCGTGCTCGCCAAATACGGCGTCCGCATCATCGGCGTCGAAGCCGACGCCATCGAAAAGGGCGAGGACCGCATCATCTTCAAGGAAACCATGAAACGGCTGGGCATCGACATGCCCAAGAGCGCTCCGGCGTTCAGCGTCGAGGAGGCCGAAAAGGTCGCCGCCGAAATCGGCTATCCCGTCGTCGTTCGGCCGGCCTACACCATGGGCGGCACGGGCGGCGGTTTCGTCTACAACGTCGAGGAGCTCCGGGTGATCGCCAGCCGCGGCCTCTCCGCCAGCTTGGTCGGCCAGATCCTCATCGAGGAGTCGGTGCTCGGCTGGGAGGAACTGGAGCTGGAGGTCGTCCGCGACGCCAAAAACCAGATGATCACCGTCTGCTTCATCGAAAACGTGGACGCCATGGGCGTGCATACCGGCGACTCTTACTGCGTCGCCCCCATGCTGACGATCGACCCGAAGCTGCAGGCGAGGCTCCAGGATTATTCCTACCGGATCGTCGAGGCGATCGGGGTGATCGGCGGGACCAATATCCAGTTCGCCCACGATCCCAGGACGGGCCGCGTCGTCATCATCGAGATCAACCCGCGCACCTCGCGCTCGTCGGCCCTCGCCTCCAAGGCCACCGGCTTCCCCATTGCGCTCGTTTCGGCCAAACTCGCCGGCGGTCTCACGCTCGACGAGATCCCCTACTGGCGCGACGGGACCCTGGAGAAATACACCCCCTCCGGCGACTATGTCGTCGTGAAGTTCTCCCGCTGGGCCTTCGAGAAATTCAAGGGCGCCGACGACAAGCTCGGCACGCAGATGCGCGCCGTCGGCGAGGTGATGAGCATCGGCAAGACCTACAAGGAGGCCTTCCAGAAGGCGATCCGCTCGCTCGAAAACGGCCGCCACGGTCTCGGCTTCGCCAAGGACTTCAACAAGCGTTCCCTGCCCGAACTGATGACGATGCTCAACGAACCGTCCAGCGAGCGGCAGTGGATCATGTATGAAGCGCTCCGCAAAGGCGCCACGGTGGAGGATCTCTTCGCCAAGACCTACATCAAACCGTGGTTCATCCAGCAGATGAAAGAGCTGGTCGAACTGGAGGAGCAGATCCTCAAGTTCAAGGGAAAGGACCTGCCCGACGACCTGCTCATCCAGGCGAAGAAAGACGGTTTCGCCGACAAGTATCTCAGCCGGCTGCTCGGCGTCGCCGAGGCGAAAATCCGCGAGCAGCGCAAGAAGATCGGCTGCGTCGAGGCCTGGGATGCCCTGCCCGTCAGCGGCGTCGAGAACGCGGCGTATTACTATTCGACCTACAACCGGCCCGACAAGGTGCCCTCCAGCTCCCGGAAGAAGGTCATGGTGCTCGGCGGCGGCCCGAACCGCATCGGCCAGGGGATCGAATTCGACTACTGCTGCGTCCATGCCGCCTTCGCCCTGCGCGATGCCGGTTACGAGACGATCATGGTCAACTGCAACCCGGAGACCGTTTCCACCGACTACGACACCTCCGACAAGCTCTACTTCGAACCGCTGACCGTCGAAGACGTCCTGGCGATTTACGAGAAGGAGAAACCGGAAGGCGTCGTCGTCCAGTTCGGCGGCCAGACGCCGCTCAACATCGCGGGCGAACTCGCCGCGGCCGGCGTCCGGATTCTCGGCACCTCGCCCGATACGATCGATCTGGCCGAAGACCGCGACCGTTTCCGCAAGATGATGGACAAGATGGGCATCGCCATGCCCGAATCCGGCATGGCCGCCAGTTTCGAGGAGGCCAAGCAGATCGCCGAGCGCATCGGCTACCCGGTGATGGTGAGGCCGTCGTTCGTCCTGGGCGGCCGCGGCATGGAAGTCGTGCACGACGATGAGATGCTGAAGCAGTACGTGAACGCCGCCGTGGACCTGACGCCGGAACGCCCCATCCTGATCGACCGCTTCCTCGCCAATGCCATCGAGGCCGAGGCCGACGCGCTCGCCGACGGCGTCGATGCCTTTGTGCCGGCCGTCATGGAGCACATCGAACTGGCCGGCATCCACTCCGGCGATTCGGCCTGCGCCATTCCGCCGGTCACGCTGAACGAGCGGCACATCAAGACCATCGAGGAATACACCCTCCGCATCAGCCGCGAGCTGAAGGTCTGCGGCGTGATGAACATCCAGTACGCCATCTGCGAGGACAAGGTGTATGTCCTGGAGGCCAATCCGCGCGCCTCGCGCACCGTGCCGCTGGTGTCGAAGGTGTGCAACGTGGCGATGGCCCGCATCGCCACGCAGCTCATGCTGGGGACGAAACTGCGCGACCTGAACCTCAGCCATAAAACCATCCCGCATATCGGCGTCAAAGAAGTCGTCCTGCCGTTCAACATGTTCCCCGAAGTGGACCCCGTCCTCGGACCGGAAATGCGCTCCACCGGTGAAGTGCTGGGCATGGCGCCGACGTTCGGATTGGCTTACTTCAAGGCCCAGGAGGCGACGCAATCGCCGCTGCCGCTCGAAGGCACGGTCTTCATTTCCGTGACCGACAGCGACAAGCCCTATATTCTCGAAGCGGCGCGCAAATTCCAGGAACTCGGCTTCCGAATCAAGGCGACCAGCGGCACCTGCACATTCCTCCGGCAGAACGGCGTCAAGGCCGAATTGAGCTACAAGGTTCATGAACCCCAGCGACCGAATATCGTCGACGAGATCAAAAGCAGGGAGATCCAGCTCATCATCAACACGCCGATCGGCCGAATGGGCGCGCATGACGACGCCTATATCCGCAAGGCGGCCATCAAATACAGAATCCCTTACCTCACGACGACCGCCGCTGCGCGCGCTTCCGTCGTGGGGATTGCCGAATACCGGTCCGGCGGGGCGGGCGTGAAATCGCTCCAGAGTTATCATCAGGACATCCGCTGAGCGAACCGGGAAACACAGACTCCGATCAGAGCAGATCGTATGGCAATTCTGTACGATGATATGGTATAGATTCAAAATACCTAAGCCTTTCTGATCGTCATCGTGATTCTCCCGGTTTGGCGCGAAGGCCTGCGGGGGTAGGAGCTTAAAGAACGGGATAAGGAGAACCTGATGGATCTCAAACCGCTTTTCGAGCCCCGGACCATGGCGGTATTCGGGGTGTCAGCGAGCAACTACCGGCATCCGGCCAACGAAATATTCAACAAAAACATGCTCCGCTACCCGGTCTGCGTATACGGGGTGAATCCTCGCGGAGGAACCATCAACAGCCAGCCGATCCACCGGAGCATCTCGGAAGTCCCGGAACCGATCGACCTTGCCGTCATTGCGGTCAGGGCCGATCTCGTTCCGGAGGTGATGACCGACTGCATCAAGGCCAAGGTCCGTTCCGCCGTGGTCATCTCGGGAGGATTTACCGAAGTGGGCAGGCGGGACCTGCAGGAGAGGATCGTCGCCATCGCGAAGGAGGCCGCCTTTCCCTTTGTCGGCCCCAACTGCCTGGGCATCTACGTTCCCTCCCATGTGGATACGTTCTTCCTGCCCGGCGAACGGATGGTGAACCCCGTCGTCGGGAATGTCTCCTTCGTGAGCCAGAGCGGGGGGATCCTTGTGGATCAGATGATCAAGTTCACGACCGAAGGAGTGGGGCTCGCCAAGGCGATCAGCATCGGGAACAAGGCTCTGATCGGCGAACTGGATCTCCTCGATTATTTCGCCGCGGATCCGGCGACAAAGGTCATTGCCTTCTACATTGAAGGTTTCGGCGGGAACGAGGGAAGGGAGTTTGTTCTCAAGGCCGAGAAGTGCGGCAAACCGGTGGTTGTGCTCAAGTCCGGCAAGAGCCCGGGTGGGAGCAAAGCCGTCTCGAGCCATACGGCGTCTCTGGCGGGTGACTATGCCAGCTTCTCTGCGGTGCTTTCCCAGTACAATATCGTAGAGGCGGCAAACGAACTGGAGCTCGTCTCCTTCTGCGAGTCCTTGAGCACCTATGCCAAACCCATCGAGGGAAGGGTAGGGATCGTCACGGTCAGCGGCGGGCATGGAGCCATCGCCGTTGATGCCTGTACCGCTCGCGGGCTTTTGGTTCCGGGACTGCCGGAAAACATCCGGGAAGACCTCCGCAAAAACCTCAGTCCGAGCGTTCAGGATATCGCCACGCTCACCAATCCCGTCGATCTCACCGGTAGCGGGATCGACGAGGATTTCGTCGCCACCGTCAGGAGCTTCTGCTCCATGGAGGATATCGATTGTGTGCTCGCCCTGCTCCTTCCTTACGTCCCGGGAATCACCTCCGATCTCGGCGCGAAACTCGGCGAGCATCGCCAGGCAGTGCGGAATACCGTTGATCGCCTATGTGCCCAACGTGGAGAAGTATGCCATGCTCATCGAGGGGTTCACGCTGAACGGCTCGCCCGTCGCCCACTCCATCGAGGGGGCGGTGCTCATGGTGGATGCCCTGAGGAGGAACCGGCCATGACCGATTCCCGTTCCGAGATGCGAAAGATCATCGATGCGGCCCGTGCCGATGGATGGGTCCTCGAACCTGATGCCAAGCGCCTTTTTGCCATCGCAGGATTCAAGGTTCCCCGCTTTACCCTTGCCCGGACACCGGAGGAGGCGATCCGCTTTGCCGGGGAAATAGGGTATCCGGTGGTCGCCAAGGTCGTTTCTCCCCGCATCCTCCACAAGTCCGACGTGGGCGGCGTGGTCGTGGGGATCGCCGACGCCGGGCAGCTGGCGGAGGCGTTTCGGCGTTTTCAGGGATTGGATGGATTCGTCGGTATGATTGTGGAGGAGAGGGTGACCGGGATCGAGCTTATCCTGGGGGCGAAGGTCGATTTCCAGTTCGGGCCCATGGTCCTGCTGGGGATGGGGGGGACCGGGGTGGAGATTTACAAGGATGTCTCCCTGAGGATGGCCCCTATATCCGAGAAAGACGCCCTGGCGATGATCGGGGGGCTCAAGGCCCAGCGGCTGCTGACGGGATACAGAGGCAAAGAGGGGGTGGATCTCAAGATGCTGACGGGAACCCTCCTTTCCTTCTCCTCTCTCGTCATGGAACTGGGGGAGGGGATCGAATCGATCGATGTCAATCCGCTTTTGTGCTCCTCCCGACACTGCGTGGTCGCGGACGCCCGTATCATCCTTCGGAAGGAAGACGGACCGGCATCGGCATAAAAAAGCTCCAGGTTTTTTACCATGCCATCATCGCGACTCCTCAACCAAGTCGTTTTCAAGGGCAGTAAGGCCCTGCTGTCGCTTTATGCGATGGCGCTCGCACCCCCATTTTCCCCTTGACAGGACGATCAATTCTTCTATAGTGACCGCACACAAGAGAACCCTTGTCGAAACGGTCCCCCGCCCACAGGGAACTCTGTCATAATCATCCATATTCTCCCTGCTTGTCCGGAACGTATGAAATGCGAGGGGGTGTTGCTCTTAGTATTTCGTATTTTCCTTGACGTGAGCAGGAGCTGAAAGAAGCGAAAACGGAGGCAATGATGCGAGAGTTTCATGGGAAAACCGCCATAGCGGTCGGGTTTCTCTATGTCGGTTTCGTCGGCTGGTCGATCTATGGCGCCCTATGGCCCGTCGAAACCTACGCCTTCCGCATGATCCACATGGCCTTCATCTTCGGTCTGGCCTTCATCGTCTACCCGATCCGGAGGGATTCCGGCCGCTGGACACTCTGGGTGGACCTGCCTCTGGCCCTTCTGGGTGTGGCTGCAATCGCCTACGCCTTCATCGACACGGATCAGTTCATCCGCCGCTCCACTCTTCCGGAACCTCTGGATCTCCTCTTCGGCATCGTGGCGATCCTTCTGCTGCTGGAAATCTCCCGCCGCATCGTCGACAACACCTTCACCCTGGTCGTGGTGGGATTCCTGATCTACATGTATTTCGGAAATTATTTCCCGGATGTCATTTCCCATAAGGGTTATGACCTGGATCGGATCGTCGGCCATATGTACATGACGCTGGAAGGGATCTTCGGCGTGCCGCTTTCGGTCAGCGCCTCTTTCGTGATGCTCTTCGTCGTCTACGGCACCTTCATGGACGTGGCCGGGGCCGGCGGTTTCTGGCTGGATTTGTCGCTCGCGACGATGGGGCGGCAATCGGCGAGTGCGGGCAGGGGCGCGGTGATCACCTCCGCGCTCCTCGGCGGCCCCCAGGGCAGCGGCGTGGCGACGACCATGTCCGTCACGCCGATCATGTGGCCGATCCTCAAGAAGGCCGGTTATTCGCCGGACATGGCCGCGGGGCTGATCGCCACCGGCGGGATCGGGGCCGTCCTCTCGCCGCCGCTGATGGGCGCCGCCGCCTTTCTCATCATGCAGTTTTTGGGCGTCTCTTTCTGGGAGGTGGTCGTCATGGTCACCGTTCCCACGATCCTTTATTACATCGGCACGCTCTTCATGGTGGAACTGGAAGCCCGCAAGTACCGCTTCGCCCCTCCGGAGACCGAAGCCAAGACCGTCCGGCAGGTGATGCTTACCAAGGGATACCATCTGATTTCGATCCTCGTTCTGGTGGCGCTTCTGGTCCTCTGGAACAAGTCGCCCGAATACGCGGCGCTGGGGGCCATCGGGACGACGATTCTGACGAGCTTTCTGAGCCGCGACCGGAGCTGAATGGCTGACCCCCGTAAGATCGTCACGGCAGTGATCGAGGGGGCGAAGAACATGCTTCCGGTCGCCGTCCTGCTGGCCGCGGCGGGGCTGATCGTCGGGACCTTCACCTTGACGGGCCTGGGGCTGAAGATCTCCTCCATCATCATGTCGTGAGCGGCGGCTCCGTGCTGGCCGCCCTCCTGCTCTCCCTGCTCGCCTCGATGCTGATCGGTCTGAGCCTCCCCATCACCGCGACTTACATCATGACGGTGGTCATGGTCGCGCCGGCCCTGGTCAAGATCGGCGTCCCGATGCACGTGGCGCACCTGCTGGTCTTCTACTTTGCCGTGCTTTCGGAGGTTTCTCCGCCGGTCGGCCTTTCCCCCTCCGCAGCCGCGGCCGTCACGGGCGGAAACCCCTTCGGATCGATGATGCAGGCCTGGAAGTACTCCCTGCCCGCCTTCCTGGTGCCTTTCTTTTTTTCGACGACCACCGTCGGCATATAGCCTTCTGATTGTGGGGGCGAACTGGCCCGATTTTATCCTGGCCGTGATCGACCAGCATCTGTTCCCTGTTCTTCGTCTCTCTGGGCATCATCGGATATATGCGTAAGACCATTCCCCTGATCGAGAGGATGCTGCTGATCATCGTGGCCATCGGCCATGTTGATAGCGCCTGTCGGTCTGTCCGTTCGCGGGACTGGCGCCGCTGGTCGCCGGCGCCCTGCTGATTTTGTATCACATCAAGACGAACAGGAACATTGGAAGGAATGACGAGACGTCCGTCCGGGGATAACGCGGTTTCCGTCTCCTTTTCGGGATGATCCTTCTCCGCGGGATTTTCCTCAGCGGAGTCAGCAACAGAGGGTCAGGGCGACATCGCCCTGGCAAATGAATTAATCAACAGACGAGGAGGTAAATCATGAATGCAAGAAGTTATCGAACAATGGTCTGCGCGGCGCTGATCCTGGCCGTATCTCTCTGTTTCACGGCGGGAACGGACGCTCAGCAGAAGATGTCCTTCAGCATCGTCACCGGCGGCACGGGCGGCGTCTGGTATCCGTTGGGAGGAGCGATCGGCGGCATTATCGGCAAGTACGTTCCCAACACCGAGGCGACCTCCGAGGCCACGACCGCCGCAATCGACAACATGAAGCTGCTCACCGCCGGAAAGGCGGGACTCTCATTCGCCTACGACTACCACGTCGGTTGGGCGAATGACGGCAAGGTGCCGGGACTCTCCGGGAAGCACAAGATCCGCATGGTCATGGGCTTTTACGAGCAGCCGCTCCACATCGTGACAAAGGAGGGTGCCGGCATCACGTCTGTGATGCAGCTTAAAGGCAAGCGCGTCTCCGTCGGCGCCCCGAACAGCGGGACGGAAGAACAGGCCGATTACGTGCTCAAGGCCCTCGGCATCGACTGGAACAAGGATATCAAGAGGGAAAAACTCGGCGCCGGCGAATCCGTCTCGGCGTTGAAGGACGGCAAGATCGACGCCTTCTTCTGGAGCGGCGCCGTGCCGACCTCCTCCATCATCGACCTGGCCTCCACGCCGGGCCTCAAGATGGTGCTCCTGCCCGTAGGAGGTGAGAATGCGGAAAAGATCATGAAGGGGAATCCCGGTGTGTTCCACAAGACGGTGTTTGCCAAGGGTCGAATATTCCAGCGTCACGAGCGATGTCGAGGCGATCGCCATCACGGCGGTCCTCCAGGCCATGGACACCTTCCCCGCGGATAAGCTCTACCAGATCGTCAAGGCGATCTTCGACAACAAGGTGGAACTGAGTGCCGTCTGGAAAGGGGCAACGACGCTGACGCCGGCAATGGCCGTTGGACAGGTGACGCCGGATGCGCTGAATTATCTCCATCCCGGCGCGCAGAAGTTTTTCAAGGAAAAGGGTGCGCTGAAATAGATCCTGCACCGTATGTCGAAATGTGAAGTTCTCGGCCTCTCAAGGCAGGGTTGAAGACATGGTTGCCTCTGCAGCGGGGAGCGCCGGTCATCCAGGGCCGGGCTCCCCGTTCATCATTCGGTTCTTTGGGGAATAGGCATGCGCCGCAGGACAGTGATCGTTGCCCTGATCTCCGCCTCCGTCATTGCTCTCTGGGTTCTATTTCGGTTCACCCCCGCGGGATATACGAGGATCGAGCTGACGGAGGAAGGAAGGGCGGCAAAGATCCTCTCTGCCATCCTTCCTGATGGCGAGCGGATGACCCTGACCTGGCGAAATTCCCAGTTCGGTCTCGATGTGACAGAGGCTTTCTTCACCCGGAGCGGCGTCCTCATCCAGGATCGGGTCACCTTCGCCGCCCCGGACGGTACTCCCCCTCCGCGCGTCTCCGCCGGGGATGTGGACGACCTCTTTCATACGGGAGGGGCTTTCGACGCCCGGGGGCTTTCCAGGCCTTTTACGCGGATCGTGTACCGTATCGGGGAGATCGGTAACCCGAAGCTGCAAGTGCGGAACAGGACCATCATATTCAAGCAGGAAGCAGGTTTCGGCGGCCGGATGACCCTGGCCGCCTCCCGACCTCCTGTCTATGAGATCCTTTTGCGCCGTTGATTTTTATGAATGCATCGCCGCTTTTAGCGGTTATGCTATTTTTTTTGAAGCGTCAACCGCAAGATGTCGAGGCCGTCGACACGGTCGATGAGATAGATGAGGCCCCGCTCGTCCACGAACACGTCGTTGCTTTGGGCGAATTGTGCTCCCGGTCCCGGCTGCGGGATGTAGTGACCGGCTTCCTGCGGCCGGTAGGGATTCGAGATATCGATCACCCGTAAACCGCCGGAAAACCATGCGGCATAGACGAGGTTGTCGGTCCCGACGGATTCATGGGGTTGGTGGGCGCCGAAACGGCCGCCCGTCTTTCCGGAGGGGTCCGGCCGGACATGAAACGTTGCGGCGGGAACCGGCCGCTTTTCATCGGTGATGTCATAGAGCCGCATGAAGGCGGGTGGATTGCCGCCGCCCATCTCCTCGTCGAAGACGACAAGCCAGTTTCGTCCCAGGATTCGGTGTCCGACGGGCAGTGCCGTGTGCGTGGGAGCGCCGCTCTCCGGCCGATCGCCGACGTGGCTCACCAACTTTGGTCGGGCCGGATCGGAGATGTCGAGAATGGCAAAACCGTCGTACCAGAGAGACACGTAGAGCCGGTCGCCGAGCCGCAGGGGATGGTGGGTCCGGTAGGCGGCGCCGGACCGTACAGGCTTCTCTCCCGCAGCCACATGCTGACCGGGCATCCACCACCGGCCGACCTCCCTGGGGTGGGTGGGATCGGAGATGTCGATGATCAGCACGAAGTTCCCCTGAAACCCGTCGGCGCTGCCGCTGGCGTAAATCAGCTTGCGCGCACAGTCCATCTGGAAGCGGTGGACCCCCGTTCCGCCCGTCGAGAGCCCTCCCATGCGATAATAGGCAATCTCTCTCGGATGCCGCGGGTCGCCGATATCGAAAAGGGCCAGACCGGCCGTACCATCGCCGCCTCCGCCATAGGGTTCGACATTGATGGCCAGGAGGTTGCCGCAGAGCCTCGCCTTGTGGGAGTGGGTCCCGGCGCGCACCGGTATTCGCGCCAGGATGCGGGGACGTGCCGGATCGGCCACGTCGAGCAGTGTGGTGGCATAGGGCGGTCCCATATGTCCCACGACGGCAAGGTCTCCTTTCACGTCCACCATTCCCCCGCCCTCAAGATCGAGGTGACCCACGAGGTGAACGTTCCTGGCGGAGATGGGCTCTGACGCAGCGGCGGCAACTCCTGCTACAAAAACAGCGATCAGCAGCCCCGGCAGCGCACTTCTTTTTATCCGATCGAAGCAATCTGTATTCACCAGCGAATATAGTGGTTTTCATTATTTCCTCCCTCCTCTTTTCTTCCTCAAAGCTTATCATGATTTTCATCTGAAAACACCCTCCCCCTCTCCCGCCTCCCCTTGAGGAAAGGGGAGAGGGGAGGGGTCATCTTTATCACCCTTTGTGACAGGACTCCGTCATGAGCGTTTCATTCAACTCTTCCTTGCAAACACTGCGGCGCATTGAGGAAACACCGTCAAGGTATTTGAAGTCAATGAGCCGACCCGATTATTTTGAGGGACATCACGACGAAGATGTGATAAAATGGATACCATAGCGTATGAAAGGAGTGATGACCGGTGGCATATCTGCACAAAGACCCAATTGCTCCGACGGTAGACAAGCTGAGGCATCTCAAGGTCCTGATCGTTGATGACTTCGTCAATTTCCGGAGAACGTTAAAGGGTATGCTGGCAAGCCTCGGCGTTGCCCATATCGTGGATGCGTTCGACGGCGAAAGCGCCCTCCTGAGGATGTCTGTAGCGAAATACGATATCGTACTCTGTGATTATAATTTGGGTCCGGGTAAGGACGGGCAGCAAGTTCTTGAAGAGGCAAAGCACTACAAGTATATCAGTTACATGACCATCTTTATGATGGTGACGGCTGAAAACAGCATGGACATGGTCATGGGCGTCGTGGAATACATGCCGGACGACTATCTGATGAAACCGTTCACCAAGCAGATGCTTGAGAAAAAACTCCTGTCCGTTCTGGAGAAAAAAATCGCCCTGAGAGAGATCATCCAAACCATAGAGGTGATGGATTACGAAAGGGCGTTGACCTTGTGTGATGAGGTGATCGGAAAAGGCCCAAAACACATCAGAGAAGTTCTGCGGATCAAAGGGGAGATCTTTGTAAAAATAGGAGATCATCAACGGACGGAAGCATTCTACAAAGAAGTCTCCTCCATGGGCAAGATGCCGTGGGCGTTGTTCGGTCTCGGAAAATGCCAGTACCTGCAGGGCCGGTTGGAGGACGCCAAGGAAACGTTTACCCAATTGATCAAGATAAACGACAAGGTGATGGCCGCTTACGACTGGCTGGCCAAAGTCCTTGATGCGATGGGAAATCCGCAAGAAGCGCAAACCATTCTGATGAAAGCGACGGAAATCTCACCCCGTGCGCTGGGACGACAAAGGGAACTGGGCGCCATCGCCCATAGAAACCAGGATCTTAAAACTGCCGTCCTGTCATTCAAGACGGCGGTGAAAAATGGGAAGAATTCAGCCTTTAAGACGCCGTCCGATTACACGACCCTGGCCAAGGTCTTGGTGGATGCGGATTCTTCCCAGGAAGGCCTTAGCGTCCTCAAGGATGCCCATCAGGAATTTCCCCGTGACATGGGAGCGACGGTCCAATTAGGCCTTGCGGAGAACTTTATCTACCAAAAACTGAACAGGCAGGAGGAAGCGAGGGAGTCCATCAATAAAGTGATCCGGGCGGCGGGAAAATCGTCTGTAAAACTACCTGCCGATGTCGAACTGGAGCTGGCGAAATCCCTTATCCAGAGCGGCGATTCAGAAAAAGGTAAAGAAATCGTACGAAAACTGATTAAAAGCAACCATGAAAACGAAGAGCTGATCGCAGACACGAAAAAGATGTTTGAAGGGCTCAACATGGCTCAAGAGGGTCAAGAGCTGCTCGATGCGGCTGTCGAAGAGGTCGCTGAGTTGAACAACGAGGGCGTCAAGCTGGTGAAAGAGGGTGAGCTTGTCAAGGCGACCTCCTACTTCGATAGGGCTGCGGAAAACCTGCCCGACAACACGCTGATCAATGCCAATGCTGCTTATGCCTGCATGCTTGAGATGAAGCAAAATGGAAAGACGTATGAGAATATACAGAAGGCGCAAAACTATCTCGAGCGTGTGTACCGTAACGATCCCCAGTATAGGGATCTTCCTAACCTGCTTTCCGTCTATCGGGAAATTTCCAAGGAGCCCTTATCATGGATGACAGCGACACTCTAGAGTTTTCGGATATCCTTGCATCGACGATGCATGATACGAAAAATTCACTGGGAATGCTCTACAACACCCTGGATACACTGATCAGCCAGTGCCAGGAAAAAGGGTGCCCCGTCCAGAAAGACCATTTCCTCCTCCAGTATGAACTGCGGCGCCTGAACCATAATTTCATCCGGATGTTGTCCCTGTACAAGGCCAAGAAAGCCAACTTCCCCATCAGCCTTGACTATCATTCGGTCTGTGATTGCCTGGATGAGGCCATCGTTGTCAATGAGCCCCTCCTGACTTCCAAGGGGATCGATATCGAATTGCAGTGTCCCGCAGATCTGTTCTGGTCTTTCGACAAGGAACTCATCATGGGCATCCTCGACAGCATGCTGAATAACGAGTATCTGTACACGAAAGACAAGCTGATGGTCAGCGCGAGGAGAGAAGAGGAGTATCTGGTCATTCAGCTTGAAGACAACGGCCCGGGATATCCGGATGGTTTTCTCATGGACAGTCGCCAGAAAAGCGGTTCGGCGGGAAGTCACGTTTCCTTCCTGACCGGCAGCACGGGTCTCGGACTTTACTTTTCCGTCCTGGTCGCCAAATCGCACGCCCGGGATGGAAGGGAAGGCTTTATCCGCACCATGAACGGGGGGACTTACAACGGAAGCGTCTTCTCCCTTTATCTCCCATAGCGGGAAGATTTGCGAAGAACTCATTGAAAAAGAAGATTATCACCGTCCTGGCGAAGAGACCCCCAGTCCCGGGAGTTCCAGGCTGTCTTGCGCGGCGATCATATCCCCCCATTTCGTGCAAAGGTGGCGATACAGTCGGCAAGATCCGTTTCCCGCGACATGAAGAAATGATCCGACCCCGGGATGAGCTCCAGCCGGCAGGATAGCGCCGCTGCCATGATTCGGACCTCGTCCGCCGGGCAGTACGGATCGCGGTCCCCGCAGACGATGAGCCCCACCCGATTCTGTAGAGTCTCCAGGTCGAAAGGAAACAGCTCGATCGGCGGCGCCACGAAGAGGGCCGGCGCCAGCGCCCGACGGCCGATGACTCCGGCGGTCACCCAGGCCCCGAAGGAATACCCCGCCGGCAGGATCTCCTTGAGCCCCCGATCCTCCAGAAAGGCAAGGGCCGCCAGGAGATCCTCCTGCTCCCCCCGCCCCTCGTCAAAGCTTCCCCCGCTCCCGCCGACCCCCCGGAAGTTGAAGCGGAGCGTGGAGATCCCGGCGCTAAAGAGGGCCTGTGCGACGGTCTCCACGACAGGGTTCCACATATCCCCGCCCATGAGGGAATGCGGGTGCGAGATCATTGCCCCCCTCGTTCCCCCAGCAGAGGCAAAGAGCCCCTCCAGGCGCACCCGACCTTCCCCGAAAAAAACCCTTTCTTCATTCATGTCGTTTTTATGAACCCTCCTCGCGCTTATCTATCAGATCGATGTGGTAGTACCAGGGAATTTAAGCAAGCACATTTTACGCGGTTGCCCATCCCGGCCATACGGAGGCGACCGGGATTCAATACTTCCTCACCAGCTCCAATCCCTTGTAATATCCGGTGAAGCCGAAATCTCTCAGGGGTCGGGAATACTCGCTTTCCAGCGCCGGTTTTTCATTGATCGTTTCCACAAGGATCATTTTTTCCGGCTGGAATTCCCGGGTGAGGAGCACCTTGAAAAAGGAGAGATACTCGGGGATGTGCGGGTCATCGGGCGATACCAGGAATTCCAGGATGCTTCCATTCCGGCGCGAAATCAGCACCGGTCTTTTACCGTGATAGACCATGTGCGTCGAGGGGATGCGGCTGGGGAGGCTGCCCTTGAGGGCTTCCAGTCTGATGCCGCACAGAGACGCCGGATCGCCGGCATTCAGCCAGTAAATGGATTCCTCGGGAAGGGGTTCATTCAAAAACCGGAAGGCCTCATGGGAGATGAATTGTACGCCGGGAATCCCTTCAAAAAAGTATCCGGAGAGAATCTCGCCGGAGAGTTCCATGAGCCTCAGGGCCTTGAAGGTCTTTGCCCATTGAAGGAGCGGCAGTTCGTTTGCCAGGAGTTCCCGGAAGAGGATGCCATAGCGTTTGAAGAGCTGGCGGACTCGGTCTTTGACGAGTTCCATGTCGTCAATGGAATCCTTATCCATTCCTTCCCTGTCGATCGTATACCAGTTTCCTGACAGAGGACGGCTTGCCGTCCAGCGGTTGTAACCCGACCGCGAGGGCCTGCCCCGTTCCTGTTTCAGAGGAGAAAGGGGCAAAATCGGTCAATATTCCCTTGCGGACGGTCGCGAAGGCGTCGTTGGTCACTCGTCCCTGCCAGGCGAGTTTCCAGAGCCTCTCCGTTATGGCACGACTGTCCATGTTCGCGTGCCGGGCGATGTCGAAGAAGGTGTAGCGCCCGATTTTTTCAGGAAGCAGGCCGGAGAGTTCATCCGGGGGGACCTGCTCCTCCGATGTGCCCGCATCGCCCCCGCCTCTTTCCCGTTCGATGAAGAGCTCCAGGTCGTCGGAGAAGGAAAAGCTGATTTTCCGGTTGCCGCAGCCGAACCAGACAAGCCCGCTCGTCTGCATCAGATTGTCCAGCCAGGCGGAGTAATAGGGAGACAATCGGGCCGGCAGGAGACTGTTTCTCCCAGGCCTCGGCGGGGGCCGGAAATCCGAAGAGCTGATCCAGCCGGTTTTGCAGATCATCCACAGAGTCGCCCGGCGAGGTGAGTCCCTGATAGGCGGCAAGAAACAGGGGGAGATGATCGACGGGCAGCGCCCGGAAGGAAGGCCGCCGCGACTTCCGGGCCATTCTGAGGAGAATTTCCAGGTTCTCCCGGTCGCAGACTTCGATCTTGTTCGGCATTTTCCGTCAGCAGATCGAGGACCACGTCCTGGGATTCCGCAAGGCCGGCGAGCAGGTCATCGAGAAAGGATTCATCGAGGCCGAAGGTCTCTTTGAGGGATGATTTCCGGACAGGGCCGTAGAAGGAGAGCCACTGGATCAGGAACTCCCGCAGGGTGCTTTCTTCCTGCGCCTCCTCCGGGTGAAGAACCGTTCCGATCGAGACGTCCCGGCAGGAGGAGATACGTTGCCGACAAGGGGTTGATCCGCGGCGGACCCGCCGGATGGCTCCTCCCCTGGCGCGACAAGAAGAGACATGCTGCCGCCGAGGATTTGATCGGAGAGAATATCCCCGGCGACCAGTTCTTCGGGCCGGGTCTGAAATGCCCTGGCGATGCGGGCCAGGTTTTCCAAGGCACACACGCCGGGTGCGGATGTCCCGGGGAGCCGGATGGCGACGATCTTTTCCCGGATCGCCGCTGATCGCTTCAGCTGACCGCCATCTCGCCGTCGCGTTCCATCGCGTCGATCAGCGTCTGCCACTCGGCCGCCGGGATGAACAGCCTCTCCTTTACCCAGTCCAAAAGGTCGTCCGCCGACCGGGGCGCGTAGCCCGGCGCCGTCCGCTGGAGTTTTGCCGTGAGCGATGCGATCAAAGCCTCGGGAATGCGCGGCCTGAGGCGGCTGGAAAAGAGCACCTCCTTGATGAGCTCCTGGCTCAAACGGGAGGTCTTTCCCGAGCCGGGCGTGTCGTCCTCGTACATGTAGGTATTGGTCTGCTTCCAGATCAGGCCGTCACAGAAGGGGGAGGCCGCCGTGGTCGTCGTCTCCGTGATTTTGATCCGGCCGCTCCGGACTTCGTCGAGGAGCTGCTTCAGATGGTCCAGGTCGAATTCATCCTGAAGGCAGGTCCTCCACGTCTCCAGGAGAATGGGGAAATCCGGATAGGGCAGGACGGCATCCATGAGCTTCTTCGAGCGCAGCCGGTTCAGCCAGAGGGGGAGGCGTCTTTTGAAATCCGCGCGCGGCAGCAGAAGCGCCCTGCCGGCGTTTTCCCTGAACTTCGCCCCGAAGAATCCGCTCGTCTCCAGGGTCTTTCTGAGCAGCCTTTCGATGTTCTCCGGATGGACGAGTGTAAAGAGATCCGCCGCGGAAAATGCGTGGGGGAGCATGAGCAGGATGCAATCGTTGTTCTCGATGACTTCGAGGTGAGTGTTGTATTTTTCCTCCCATGCCGCCTGCAGGGCCAGGCCGAACGGCCGGTTGATCCTGCCGCCCCACAGGGTATGCAGGATGACCTGCTTTCTGTCCGAGGTGTTGAGGGGATCGTCGAAGTGCTCGATCAGCAGGTGATGCCGATGGGGGAGATCCGTCCCCGTCGCTTCCTTTTGCCTTTTCAGATGGCCGATCAGCTCGTCGGCCGCCGTGTCGTCCAGGAAATAGTCCCGGCGGAGTTCTTCTTTCAAGGAAGGGGCTTCGAGGCGGTTATTGAACTCCTCCAGAAACAGGAGGATCTTTTCGGAAAAGTGAAAATCCCGGTTCAGGTCCTCGGCCCGCCAGAAGGGGAAGATGCCCGGTTTCGCATCCACCGGGAGCACCTCGACATCGTTATGCGTCACCTTCCGGATGCGCCAGACCTGCGTGCCCAGCGTGAAGGTGTCGCCGACCCTCCTTTCCCAGACGAACTCTTCGTCGAGCTCACCGATTTTCGCACGTGTTTCCTCGATCCGCAGGTCGTAATAGCCCCGGTCCGGAATGGCGCCGCCGGAGAGATAGATCAGCCGGAGCACCCCGTCTTTGCCGTGCACGGTGTTGTCGATCCTGTCCAGCGAGATGCGGGGCCTGAGTTCCCGAAGCCTGGTGTCGGCGTACCTGCCCGCCAGCATCTCCAGGACGAGATCGAACTGCCGGCGCGACAGATGGCGGTAGGGATGGCAGGTCTTGAGGAAGGCATAGAGTTCGTCGATGTCCCATCGTTCGATGCCGGTCATGGAGACGATCACCTGCGCCAGGATATCCAGCGGGCACTCGACGGGCAGGACGGATTCGATGTCCTGTTCGGTCACGCCTCTGGCGACGACGGCGGCGTAGAGAAAATCGTGACCGTGGGTGGGGTAGAGGAGGCCGCGGCTCATGCCGCCGACGCTGTGGCCGGAGCGCCCGATGCGCTGGATGGCCGACGCGATGGAGGGCGGCGTCTGGATGAGAATGACCCGGTCGAGATCCCCGATGTCGATCCCGAGTTCGAGGGAACTGGTGGCGACGATGGCTTTGAGCTCTCCCTTCTTCAGACGCTGCTCCACGGCCAGGCGGATCTCCCGGGACAGAGATCCATGGTGGGAATAGGCAAGTTCTTCCGGCTCGCCTTCGTTGATCAGGCGGGTCACCTTCTCCGCAGTCCGGCGGCTGTTGGCAAAAAGCAGCGTGGAGCGGTTTTCCCGGATGATCTTTCGGAAGGATTGGGCGAGGACGGGCCACCAGGAGGCGTCCACGAGCTGTTCCCGGGCGTCCGGGGGAAAGGAGACCCGGATCTCGCAGCCTCTTTTGTCCCGGGATTGGATGATGGCGACATCGCGTTTTTCGTAGTGTTCGGCCTTCGCATCGCCCTTTTGGATCGATCCGCCGACAAACTCGGCCACTTTCGAAAGAGGCTTCACCGTGGCCGAGAGGGCGATGCGCTGAAATTCGCCGGAGATGCGGACAAGGCGTTCGACGGCCGTGATCAGGTGGGTCCCGCGTTTTGTGCCGACGACGGCATGGATCTCATCGAGGATGACCGTGGCGATCCCCGTCAGCATCGCCCGGCCGGCTCGGGAGCTGAGCAGGATGTTCAGGCTCTCGGGCGTCGTGATGAGGATCTCCGGCGGCCGCCTGACCATCCGGCGGCGCTCTTCGGCGGGTGTATCGCCGCTTCGGGTCAGAACGCAGATCTCCGGGAAATCCGCTCCTGCCTCCCGGAAATAGGATTTAAGCTCCTCCAGGGGCGTCGTGAGATTCCTCCGGATGTCGTTGTTCAAGGCCTTCAGCGGCGAGACGTAAAGGACACGGGTTTGGCCCCTGCCCCAGACGCCGGTGACCAATTGGTTGATCGCCCAGAGAAATGCCGTGAGGGTTTTGCCGCTGCCCGTGGGGGCGGTCGCCAGAACGTGCCTTCCCCGGGCGATTTCCGGCCATGCCCGCGACTGGATGTCCGTGGGCGCTCCCAACCTTTCCGTGAACCATTTCCGGATGAGGGGATGGAACTGAGTCAGCATGCCTTCTCGATGATTCATGAACGTATCCCTTCCATAAGGGTTTTTGAACGATGCAGACAGCTATG
>CAWJHT010000081.1:0-24313 GCA_963842685.1 uncultured delta proteobacterium
TTCGCGATCAAACCGAATCATAAGTATCCACCCCGTCGATGCCCCCGTCAGCATCAACGACCGGAGGATGACGACCACATCTTCCAATCCAGATGTAACTGGACCATTGGAGCGGCAGCCGTTGCCGGATTATGATGACGGGCAGCGGGTGAAGATTCAGGCATGAGTGATTTTATCACCGTTTCTATAGAAAAAGCAGCGATACCAGGATCCCGACAATGACCGGATAGATCAGCTTGACGTTGAAAAACAGGGCTGCAAACGTCCCGCCGGCGAGGATGATCCGGATGACGTCCCAGGGAACGTTCAGGGCAAAACGAATCGTTACGGACAGCAGAAGCCCTACAAAGGAAAACAGGATGCCCCGCAGAGCCCAGTGAAACCAGGGAGACGAGCGGACCCGGTCATAGTAAGGAACAAGTCCGGCGATAATCAGGAAGGAGGGCAAGAAAATAGCGACGGTAGCGATCACGCCGCCCATGAGTCCATACTGCATATAGCCGATGAAGGTGGCCGTAATCACAATCGGTCCGGGCGTGACCTGCCCGAGGGCGATCCCGTCCAGAAAGGTGAGACCGTCCATCCAGGCGCGGACGTGAACTACCTCGTTGAACATTAGCGGGACCGAGGAAAATCCGCCTCCGAAGGCGAACAGATCGACCTTGGTCATGAGGAAGGCCAGATCGAAGAAGCGTCGCTGAAACAGGAAGAGCAGGATGAAGGCCAACGCCGTAATCAGCAGGATCCAGACCAGGGGTTTTAAGGAATAGGATTTCCGGTCGTCGGACGCCGCGGCGGCCGGGAAGGTCTGCCGATAATAAAACCCAAGGCCGCACAGGCCGGCGATCAGGATGACCCCGATGGGATGGACGCCGAAACCGAACATCACGGCGGCAGTCAAAGCAATCAACACGCTTTTCCAATCTTTGAGCCAGGTTTTTCCGAACGTGAAGGCCGCGTGAGCGACGATGGCCACGACCACCACCTGGAGCCCGCTGAACACCGAAACGACGGCGGGCAGCGCGTGCGCGCGGGCATAGAGGGCGGAAAGGATCAGCATGAGGATGCATGCGGGAAGGCCGAAGCCGATAAACGAAGCGGCGCCGCCGCCGATGCCCCGCGAACGCAGGCCGACATAAGCGGCCGCCTGCATGGCCGTCGCCCCCGGAACCATCTGGCAGAGCGCCGCGCCGTCGCGGAATGACGCCTCGGAGAGCCATTCCTTTTTCCCTACAGCCGTTTTACGGATCTCGGCGATCATGGCAGGACCTCCGAAGGCGGTCAACCCCAGTCGGAAGAAGGACAAAAAGAACTCTTGAATCGTCGGCGTTTTACTCATGAATAAACCTCTCCTTCGTGAACGGAAGATGCAATCCGTTCCAATGCCGCCAAGTTACCATGTTTTTGTCAGTTGGAAAACTGCCGGAATGACTATTTATTCGCTACGCTTAACCTTGCCTTTTTTTTTCGTCCACGCAGGGATGTTCCTGGTCCCCGTGGCATTCCTTGATCTGCTCAAGGGTGCACTCCTCAGGTTTGCTTTTTAACTTCTCAGGTTGTTGACATTTACAGTCGCACATTTTTTCTTCCTCCTTGTGACAATCGATTTTGTTGTTCAGTTTTTTGATGCAAACACCTTCAAGACAGGGTTCCAGGCGGGTCAAGTCTCCAAGGAGTCCGGCCAGCTCGTGCAGCTTCTCCTTTTCCACCATGTAATGGGTCCAATATCCCCGCTTCTCCCCCCTGACCAATCCCGCTTCCCGCAAAGATTTCAGGTGTTGGGAAACGGCCGCTTCCGATATTCCCAAATGTTTCGCCAGGGCACCCACGCAAAGGTCATGGGTCAGGAGCAGCCTGATCAGCTTGAACCGCGTCTCATCCGCCAAGGTTTTGAATATCTGTACAGGCTCCATCACTACTCTTCCGGTATTTGCATTCAACATGGTGCAAATGATTAAGCGCACACCTAAACAATTATGTCAAGTTTTTTTTATTTCAGCATAATCTCGCCAGGTATCCTCTTTTTTGATGTTTCCGATCGTCGATGTGGATACAATTTGAACAGGTGGATACTTATCGCGAAAACAAACCGATTAATCGAGGCGCAGGAGTCGACCGTCGCATAAAAGTATTGATATGAAAACGTCACCGCCAGGAATCCTCCTTTGCCCGATCCGATCGAGGCGATCCTTTATCACATGGAAAGCCGGGGCCTTACCCGCTGCGATCTCGAACCGTTCATCGGCAGCCGTGCCCGCGTGTCCGAAGTACTGAACCGCAAGCGTCCCCTGACGATGGCAATGATCCGCAAACTATGCAAAGGGCTGCGCATTTCAGCGGAAGTGCTGATCCAACCCTACCGGGCGATGAAGAGCGCCGCATAGGACGGAAGCGCTATCGTCCATAATCCCTCACCCCCGTTCCTTTCAAAACCTCCAGCAGCCGACTGACTTGCGGGGTAACTTGCGGGGTGACGGCATCAGCCAATTTCCCCACCTCTAAATCTGTCACTTCTAACGCCGGTCACCGGCCGCCGAGTTCATCCTCCAACTGCCCAACGACATCGCCGACGAAATCGTGAAATCCCCAGCCGATGCCGTCGGTCATCTTCTCCACTTTCGCCAACCGGTCGCGGAACTGTGGATACATCCCCCGCGCCTCGTCGCGCAACAAGGCGGCCAGTTCGTCCAGCGCCGACTCTACACTGTCGTAGAACCGCTCGTTCATGTCCCCATACTCGTGGGTAAATCTCGTACCGTTCTCCACATAGGTCATCAGCAGTTCTGCCGTACCGGGGAGGTTGTCCGTACCCTTTTGGTAATCGCGGATGGCCTTGCGCGCCTCTCCCAACTTCAGTTTGCCATCGCCTCGTGCGGGAAAGAACTGCTCCACGATCCTGCCTCGATACTTTTCCAGGGCTTCGTCGCCAGCTTCTCCGGCCTTACTGCGGGCATGGATAAAGTCGCGGTTCTCAGCGGCCACTTCGTACAGGTCTTTCACCAAGCTGAGCAGCGCGGGTTTGTCCCAGGTGGCGAGTTGTTGGCGGATAGCGCTCCAGCCGCCTTGCTTTTTAGTTGCGTTTTTCATGGTTTGACTGGGTGAGACAGGACTGGTTTCAATGGGGGCAATGATTCGGGGAACGAGCAGGGTGATGCTGCGCGCCTGTCGGAGCGCCGATGAAGCCCGCCTCTCCAGCGTGAGCACCATCGAATGCACGCTCGGCGGCGTGATCTGAAAAAACCGCTGCATGTCGGCTTCGCGGAGCGCGACGTTCACGAGCGTATTGATGGATGTAGCAGGAACGGCCGTCGCGGGAGGCAGCACGGAGTGACACCATTCATAGCTCATGCCTCCGAGACTACCTTGCCCATTTCGGGCAGGTCACTTTGATGAACTCATCCATTTCGCCTGTAAACCGCTCGTTCCCTTTTTGTTTTTGCCAATTTTTTAGAACAAATTCGAAGCATTCGCCGGCTACGTCAGATGCCCAATCCCGGAATTCGGACTTGGCTTCTTTGTCGAATCTGTAAAGTCCTTTGAGAACTCCCATGCAAAATAACTTTTCTTCCTCGTGCAGTCCAAGGTTATGATATCTCATGATTTGGTCGCTGAACTGGTCAAGCTCCTCTTCAACCATTTCCATGGCCATGTCTTCGGGTGACGTGTATCCATCGCTATGGGAACCGGACCTATCCCATAGTTCGTGTACATCGATTGACTCCAAAGCAAAAAACAGGTCCTCGGCAATCTCATCCGGATCGACGGGTCCAAGCAGCTTTTCCGCCTCGTTAACCATTATCTCTCTAACGTCACGTCGCTTTTCCCAAAGCACCTTCAGTATATGAACGGCCTGATCCGAAGTAATGTTGGCCAATATGTCTTTCAAGTATTCTTCCTTCGCTCCTTTTGCCCGGACGGTACTGGAACCTTTGCGGATGAAATAGCCGTACTCTTTATCGTTCTTGCCCAACTTGAGCTTCGCCCTATACGGGCGGGCCTGGCCACCCGGCGCCCAGATCACAAGGATGGTGCGCCCGTCGATTTCATAGGGCACGACGATGGCGTGGTAGTCCGGCTGGATGGCGCTGTGCCCGAGGTTGAGAATCCCTTTCTGGATGGCGTCTATGCTCCCCGGATCAAGCCCTTTGGGGGCAAAACCGGCTGTCCGCCCTTCTCTCCAACCCCGACGATAATATAGCCGCCGCCAAGATTGTGGAAGTCGTTGGCAAAGGCGCAGATCGTGTGAAGCGTGCCGAGGGGGTTCCACCCCTCCTTGAACTCCAGTCGCTCCCATTCGACATTTTTGCCGCGGAGTAGTTCACGGATATTGATCGGTAATAGCATTCAGGTTCCCTCGGGACCGGCTGATATCAAGTGAGATCACCTGTTATTGCAATCTGTTAAACATGAGCAGGCTCGTAACGATGAATGCGCGACAGCACATCCGAGAGGGCGTCTTTGGCTTGCGCCGTATCGTAATCGGTCTGCAAGCCGACCCAGAAAGCGTCGCTGGTGCCGAAAAAGCGAGACAGGCGTAAGCCGGTATCGGCGGTCACGGCCCGCTTGCCCGCGACGATCTCTCCGATGCGCCGTTGCGGCACTCCGATTTCCTTGGCGAGCCGGTACTGGGTAATCCCCATCGGCTTCAAAAATTCCTCCAGCAAGATTTCGCCGGGGGTACCCGTTGCGATGATAGACGCGCTGATCGGTGTGGTCCGGCTCAGTCCTTCAAAAAATGAAATCTGATTGACCGCCACACCAAAGACGGAACAAAGGACCATCTTTAGTAGATCTTTTTTTCGACTTTTTCCGATGGAAGGGAAAAATGCAGTATCCAGAAAAGAATGACCGTGCCACATGCTCGGAGAAAGACGACGGCTCGAGGTAAAAGGAAATCAGGCATGATCCCTTTTGCAATGACATAATTGAGGCCCCAAATCGTATTGGCCCCGATGATTGCAAGGTGTGATTTGAGATTATAATTCAATCAGGGTACCGTTGATATATGATTTTCAGATTCGACGAGTCCATGTGCCAAATGCATCCCTGACCTTTTGCGGTAGGATCTCTTGAAAGCAGATATTGATAAGATTTCATTTTTCACGGAGAGACCATACGAAGGCAGACCTCGTTTGTCAAGCAGATGTGAACACCCAGGATCCGGCTCATTTCGTCGTAATAGAGTCCGTTCCACCTCCGTTTCAAGACCTCTACCCTGGTAAAATATGAAGGTATCAACGGCAGGGATGCGGGGAAGCCCTTTCTCTCAAAAAAACTTCTTGACAAATATACCCCCCATGGGTATTTTACCCGCCAAGAGGTATTTATGGACAAGAGAGGAAGGAAAAAGATCGTCAACCGGTTCAAGCGGATTGAAGGACAGATCCGCGGCCTGGAGAAAATGATAGAGAACGAGGCCCCCTGTCTCGACATCCTGACCCAGGTTTCCGCGGTTACCGGGGCAATCAAAAAAGCGGGCACGGAGGTCGTCCGCATCTATCTCGACCAGTGCCTGGTGGATTCAGCCAATAAACCGGAAGCGGATCGGGAGAGAAAAAAGATTGAATTCCAGAAGAGCTCTTTCCCGGTATATCGACATGGCCTAAATGAAAAAAGGAGAGATAATAATGAAACCAACAATAAACCTGACCCGTCGTCGGTTCCTGAAGACCGCGACGGCGGCAGCGATGATCGGAACGGCAGGTGTGCTGAATGTCCCGCGTACGGCGGAGGCCGGTGAGGGTAAGCTGGCCACCCTCATCGATCTTACCCGGTGCAACGGGTGCGTGGACCGGGCGACGCCGGCTTGCGTTTCCTCTTGCAAGACAATCAAGACAGGTCGACTTCCCGAACCGGTCGATCCGATCCCCATTCCCTTTCCCACCCGCAAGGTCGAAGACTGGTCAAAGAAGAAGGAAGTCAACAACCGGTTGACCCCCTACAACCTGATTTTCGTCCAGAAGGCGGAGGTGGATATCGGCGGCGACAAGAAGACCGTCTTTATTCCGAGAAGATGCATGCACTGCGACAACCCTGCCTGTGCGACGCTCTGTCCATTCGCCGCCAACCACAAATTCGAGAACGGGGCCGTCGTCATCGATCAGGAGACCTGTTTCGGCGGCGCCAAGTGCAAGACGGTCTGTCCCTGGGAGATTCCCCAGCGGCAGTCGGGTATCGGCGTCTATCTCAAGGTTCTTCCGACGCTCATGGGAAACGGGATCATGGTCAAATGTGATCTCTGCAGCGACTTACTGAAAGAAGGAAAAACGCCGGCCTGCATTGAGGCCTGCCCGCAAAAGGCGATGACCATCGGTCCCCGGAAGGAGATCTACGCAAAGGCCGAAGAGCTGGCAAAGAAGATCGGCGGTTACCTGTACGGCAAGACGGAAAACGGTGGAACGAGCACCTTGTACGTTTCTCCCGTACCCTTCGATCGCCTCGACGGCGCGATCCGGAAAGGACCCGGGGAACCGGGTCTCGGGGCGGTCAAGAGGCGGATGGCCGGTACGGATACGATGGGTAAGGCGGTTCTCGCCGCCCCGGCAATCGGTATTGCCGCCGGCGTCGCAGGGGCCTTCGCCCTGGTGTCCAAAAGAAAAGATCGCATGAAAAAGGAGGGCTAATCATGTCCATATCCATCAATGAAGAAAAAAACCGTATCGTCCGCCACGGCGTTCTGGAGTTGACCGAACACTGGGCGCTTGCCCTCTCCGGCCTGGTCCTTCTTTTGTCGGGCCTGTTCGAGCTCCCGATGGCCGCCCGCTATAAGATCACAGCCATCCCGGGTTTCGCCTGGTCCGGCGACTTCATCACCTCTCTGACTGTCCACTATGTCGCCTCCGTGGTCTTTATCGTTGCGGCATTCTTCCATCTGTTCTACCATGGTCTCCTGCAGGACCGGGGGTTGATCCCCCAAAAGGGCGATCTCAAGGCCTCCATTGCCGTCGTCAAGACCTTCTTCGGCAAGGGAGAGGAACCGCCGTTCGACAAATACCTTCCGGAACAGCGGCTCGCCTATCTGGGGATGGCCGGCATCATTGCCGTCATCATCCTCACGGGTCTGGTCAAGACGTACAAGAATGTCTATGCCCCGGACCTCTCCCATACGCTCATCCTTTGGTCGACCTGGCTGCACAACATCTTCTTTGTCCTGTTCATTCTGGCCTTCGCGGGTCATATCGGCGCCATCATCCTCAAACCGAACCGGCCGATGGTCCGTGGGATCTTCACGGGGGCAGTCCGTCTCGACTATGCCAGGCACCGACATCCCCTCTGGCTGTCCGGCCCGGATACACAGGCTTCCCAGCCGCCGGTCAAAGCGGCAGACACATCGGCTCTTGTGGAAACGGAAGCGGTCATGGTAGACGACACCTCGGCAGGAGGATCCGGCGAGTCACCTGCTTCTCCAGGTGCAGATGCCGCCGGAATGACGGAAACAAACAAAGCGGAAGCAGCACAGGGCGCTACTCATGAGCTTCCCCGGAGAAATCGACAAATGGGTGATAAAACGAATGCAATCACGGGTATGGCTGACGTTCTTCACACTCGTCATCGCCGTCGTTCTGCTTTCCTTCGCTGCCTCCGGCCTGTGGCAGGGGAAATCCGAGAAAACAGGGGATGCCGCCCCGCTGGTGTTTCGCGACGGCATGACCATCGCTGAATTCGGCCAGGCAGAACGAACTGCCGAACGCCGTTCTGAAGAAGGCTTTTCAGCTGCAGGGCAAGGAAGACCTGGAGAAAAAACTGGAGGCATTGAACCTCTCCCGGGCCGAAATCACGCGAGCGGATCAACCGGTCGAGGACGCTGGAAGCGGAATACGAATCGAAGAACTGGGTGAAGATACCGCTGAAGTTCACTCTCTGGCTGCTCTTTCTCGCCATGGTCTTTGTCCTGATGCGCCGGAAAAAGATCACCCCCGGCCTCCGCAAGGCGACTCTATCTCGCCGCGATTGCGGTCTTCGGAATCATTCTCGGATCGGACCCCAGTCCGATGGGCACGATCAAGGATGCGATCGCCCTTTACGGAGCCAAAGGGGTGATCTTCCCGCCCCGGATGATCGCACTGACGGTCTTTCTTCTGTCTGGTCGTTCTCGCCAACAAATTCATCTGCTCCTGGGGATGCCAGGTGGGAACGCTCCAGGACCTGATCTTCCGTCTGAACCGGAACAGCCGGGATACGAAAGGCATCCTGAGGCAATACCGTCCGCCGTTCCTCTGGTCCAATGCGATCCGGATCGCCTTTTTCCTGATCTTTACCGCTGGCCGCTTTTGCCTGGGCGACCGATCTGATCGAGCCGATCGATCCTTTCAAGATCTACAAACCGGCGGCGATAAGCATCGGGGGCGGGATTTTTCTCGGATTGATTCTGATCGCCGCGCTCTTCGTTTACCGTCCCTGGTGCCAGTTCTTCTGCCCGTTCGGACTCGTCGGCTGGCTGCTGGAGAAGGTCAGTCTCTTCAAGATCATCGTGAACTATGAGACCTGCATCGGCTGCCGGTCCTGCGAAAAGGCCTGTCCTTCGACGGTCATGGGGGCGATACTGAAACAGGACAGGACGATCCCGGACTGCTTCGCCTGCGGAACCTGCATCGAGACCTGTCCGACGGATTCGATCCGCCTGGCCGCCGGCAAACGCAGCCGGCCTCCGAAGGGGAAATTTCTCCCGAAATCACCTGAAAACGGGAAAGGAGGGACAGGTGATGCCAGAACCCGCTGACCGTCTGCGGTAAATCATTACGAAGATTTCTTGAACACGATACGAGCGTTTCCACGGGTGGAAGGCTCCCGGTGTGGTCATCGGCGGTTTCATGGTGGATTTGGCGCAGGAGCATATCGGCCCCGATGTGGAAGCGGATGCGATCGTGGAGACCATCCACTGTCTGCCGGACGCGATCCAGCTCTTTACGCCTTGCACCTACGGCAATGGATGGATGAAGGTGGTCGATTGGGACAAATTTGCCCTGACCCTTTACGACAAGAAGACACTGGAAGGCATCAGGGTCTGGCTCGATCTCGAGAAGAGCAGACGTTTTCCCGATATTTACAACTGGTATATGCGATTGGCGCCGAAAGGGGATCTCCCCCTCGATGTCCTTTTGAAAAGCATCGAGGAGGCGGGAAGGCATATGCTCTCCTGCGTTCCCGTACGGGTCGTCCAGTACCATGGGAAAATCAAGAAGGGGAAGATCGAGATCTGCTCCAAATGCGGCGAGGCCTATCCCGCCAGCCAGGGCGACGCGTGCCTCGCCTGCCAGGGAAAGGGGTATTACGAGAAATAGCAAACTATTCGACTTACTCGAAAACGAGTGACTGAAGGGCAGTTCATGAGTCGGGTCATGCGGATATTGGTAGCGGAAGAGGATCGTGATTTTATCGAAATGATAAAAACCTCTCTCTTGCAGGCAGGGGATCAGTATCAGGTGGAGACGGTTTCTTCCGGCGACGACTGCCTGAAGAAACTCAAGGGAGACAAATTTGACATTCTGCTTTTGGATCACTCCCTGCCGGATGGGAAGGGCCTTGAATGGCTCAGGCGATTCAACAAGATGGGGATCGGCATTCCCACGTCTTTGTCACTGCCAAGGGAGACCCCCAGATGTCCATTCAGGCCATGCAGGAGGGCGTCTTCGACTACATCAACCGTTCCGCGGAATGTGCAAAGGCCTTTCCCTTTGTGGTCAACCGGGCCATTGAGGGTTACAATCTGATGATCGAGAAGGTAAGGCTTCAAAAGGAGCTGATCGAGGCCAGGAATTTTCTCGAATCCATCATCGAGAAGGCGGGAGATGCCATCACGGTGGTGGATCGGGAAGGGAAGATCATTTACTGGAATGAAGGGGCGGAGAAGATTTATGGCTACCGGAAGGAAGAGGTTCTGGGCAGGAAACCGTTGGATTTTCTTTTCCCTCAGGATGAAACCCTGAAAGCAAGGGAGAAAAAACGGTTTCATGGGTTGATGGCGCAGGTCTGGAAGGGAGAGGTGGTTTCCAATGTGGAGGTCAAAAGACAGACCAAAGGGGGCCGGGAGATCACGGTCAGCGTGACCCTCTCCCCTCTCAAGGATGCGTCGGGAAAGATTGTCGGCGCATCACGGATCTGCAAGGACATTACCCAGATGAAGAAGGCGGAAGAGAAGCTGCTGCTCTCGGAAAGACTCTCCAGCATGGGTGAGCTGATCGCGGGAGTGGCCCACGAGATTCGCAATCCCCTGGCAGGGATCAAGATCAATACCCAGGTCCTTGCCAGGAAGAAGGACTTTCCTGCCATGGAGAAGCAGCTCCTGGAAAGCACCCTGGAGGGGATTGAAAAGATTCAAAAGATCGTAGAGGACATGCTGGACTATGCCAAGCCGCAGGGCGGCCGAATATAAAAAGGAAGAGATCAACCCCATCGTGGAAAAGAGCCTGGATGTATTGAACGTTCAATTGAAAAATGCGAACATCTCAACCGCTTTTGAACGGGGAGAGGACCTGCCGCACGTCAAGATTGACCGGCACCAGATTCAGCAGGTGCTGATCAATATCATGCTCAACGCGATTCATGCCATGGATAAGGGCGGCGCTCTGACGGTGCGGACTTTTTTAACAGACAGCGGTGGAGTGGGCATTGAAGTTAAGGATACCGGAGTGGGAATATCCGCGGCACATCTGAAGCGAATATTTGATCCGTTCTTTACCACCAAATCCAGAGGAACAGGGCTTGGCCTCTCCATATCACAATGAAATTACTGGAAAATCACGGAGCGCTGATCGATGTGACCAGCGAAGAGGGGAAGGGCTCGGTCTTCACCATCCGCTTCCCGGCCGTCGACGTATGAATGGAATCGACATAGGCAAGAAGTTGTTGAAAAGGAAGGATATGCAGGCCACAAGCCGGTGCCCCGGCGATAGGAGTCGCAGACGCCATGAGATTTAAGATACTTGTCATCGATGATGAACCCATCCTCAGGAATTCTCTCGAAATCGCCCTGAAGGTCTCCGGCTATGAAGTCATCACGGCCCAGAGCGGAGAGGAAGGACTCGATGCTGTTTCGGAAGGAGAGTCCGGATCTTATCCTGCTGGATCACTGGCTGCCCGGGATGAACGGGGATGAAGTCCTGCGCCTGATCAGGGAAAAGCGATACGGAAATCCCGGTGATCATCATGACCGCCCAGGGATCCATCGAGCTCGCCGTAAACTCGATGAAGATGGGCGCCTTTGATTTTCTGGTCAAACCTTTCGATCTGGAACAGCTGGAAATTCTGGTGCAAAGGGCTCTGGATCGTATACGCCTGAAAAAAGAGGTGGAATGGCTCCGGGCGCAGTATCGCGAAAAGTTCCGCATCGGGATCATCGCCGTGAGCCGGGAAATGAAGGATGTCCTCGATCTCGCCGGAAAGGTCGCCAAGGGGACGGATACCACGGTTCTCATCGAAGGCGAGACGGGAACAGGGAAGGAGCTCCTCGCCGAATATATCCATTTTCTCAGCCCCCGTTCCGCTTTTCCTTTCATCCCCATCAACTGCGGCGCCATCCCGAAGGATCTCTTTGAAAGCGAACTATTCGGATACGAAAAAGGCGCCTTCACCGGCGCCTCGGAAAAAGGGAAGATGGGAAAGGTGGAGGCCGCCGAAAAAGGGACGCTTTTTTTCGACGAGGTGGTGGACCTCACTCCCGCGGCCCAGGTGAAGGTTTTGAGGGTTCTCGAAGAGAAGGAATATTTTAAGGTCGGCGGGGTGGAAAAAAAGACGGCCGACGTGAGGATCATTGCCGCCACGAACAGGGATCTGGAAGGAGAGGTGGAGAAGGGAAATTTTCGGGCCGATCTTTACTTCAGGCTCAATGTGGTGAAGTTATCCATACCTCCTCTGCGGGTCCGCAAAGAGGACATCCTGCCCGCTCTTCCGTTTTTTTATGGAGAGATTCAATGAGCAGTTCAACAAGAGATTCTTGAGGATCGACGCGGATGCGGAAGAACAACTGCTCGCCTATCCTTGGCCCGGGAAATGTCCGGGAGATCAGAAATACGGCGGAAAGGATCATCCTCCTGGAAAAGGGGGACACGATACGGGGAACACACCTTTCCTGTTTCATCAAAAGCCGGGCGATCGGGAAGGGAGGGGCCACCAGCCTGCCCTTTCTCCGCAGGGGATCATCCTGGATGAGGTGGAAAAGAATTACATCCGGGAGGCCTTAAGGATAAAAAAGGGGAATAAAGTCCAGGCGGCCAGGATCCTCGGGATCACCCGTTCGGCCCTCCTCTACCGGATGGAGAAACACGGGATAAAGGCGCCGTAGAGGCGCCGATGCGTTAACTCCATCGTGAGCTTTTTCTCCCTTGTTTGCTTTAGACCTGCTCCTCACCTATTGTTTCTTTTCAAGCAACATGTCTGATTACAGACATATGAAGATTTTCTAAATTGATTTGAATGGTTATCATCACTCATGTCCTGTGAGTGTCTCTTTTTGTACAATAACCCGCATCACAGACCATTCATGTTTCGGGATGGATTCGGTGACCGTTATCTTTTCCATGCTCCTAACCATCTGTATATCAGATAGTTAATCTCCTCTTGCACTATTTATTTCTTCAGCTTTCAAATAATGGCATTTCCTTTGCGAAGCGGGTGTCGCAATGCTTGGTTTTGGCGAGATGAGGAGCTGAATCAACAGAGCGAAGTGAATATCACGGTTATGGGTGATTTAGAAATCAATTTTGAAAAATGAGAAAGGAGAACAAGATGTTAAAGAAAGTATTGGTTTTTATGGTAGGAGTGGCACTCGCGTTATCGATGGTCGGTATCGGCATGTCGCGGATGGCGCCGGCTATGAATCCCAAGGTCAAGGAGATGCTTGACTCGGCCAGAGCAGCGATAAAAATGGTCAAGCCCGAGGCAGTCAAGACCGCCATCGATTCGAAGGAAAAGGCCATCTTCCTTGATGTCCGCGATGGGGGTGAGTTTGCCGCCGGGCATCTTCCCGGCGCCATGAACATCTCCCGCGGCACCTTGGAGTTTAACGTGTTCGGCAAGATTCCCGATCAGAACGCGAAGATCTACGTCTACTGCAAAACGAAGGCCCGCTCCGCCTTGGCCACCAAGACCCTCAACGACCTGGGATACAAGAATGCCGTCCTGATGGACGCTTCGTACGAAGACTGGGTCAAAGCCGGCTATCCGGTTGAGCGTTAAGACAGAGAGATCGAGTAAAGCAGGGGGGCGCCCGGAGATCATCCGGGCGCCCGCATTCTCTCAGCGAACATTTTTCTGAGGATATCATACCCGATAACAATGCAAGCAAAGCCTTTAAAGATATCACGACGGCGTTTCTTGACAGGGATCCGCAGTGACCGCCGGCGCCCTTTCCCTGGGGCTCCTCGATTTCCAAAGCTGGGCCAAGACGAGCGCCGAGGCGCCCGTCAGCCGCATCCCCACCCTCTGCAACGGGTGCGGGAATCGCTGCGCCGTCTTTGCCTACGTGAAAAACGGACGCATCTGGAGGATCGAAGGCAACCCGGAGGCCAACGGCAATCAGGGTGTGGTCTGCCCCAAGGGTCACGGGTATCTTCATGACCTCTATAATCCCAATCGGATCCGCACCCCATTGAAAAGGGTGGAGGGAAAGTTTCAGCCCATCTCCTGGGAACAGGCCTATAAGGAGATCTCCCAGAAGATCAACCTCATCCTGCTGGAAAACGGCCCCGAATCGATCTTCTGGGTCAATTATCCCCAGCCCAACCAGGCGTATGCGCTCAGGCTCATGCACTCCCTGGGCAGCCCCCACTATTTCACCCACGGATCCACCTGCTATACCGCCCGAAACGCCGCCTGGAATTTCACCGTGGGGAAACTCCCCTCCAATGATCTGGCCAATTCGCGGTTCATCATGATCATCGGGCGAAATCCCGCCGGCGGGATCGATCTCGGACAGGTCAAGGATATCGTCAAGGCAAAGGAAAAGGGCGCCAAGGTGGTCGTCGTCGATCCGCGGCACAATGAAACGGCGATCCTGGCCGATGAATGGCTTCCCGTCAAACCGGGAACGGATCTGGCCCTTCTGCTGGCGATGATCAATGTGATGGTCGATGAAAAGCTGTACGACAAGGAGTTTGTCGCAGAACAACACCGTGGGGTTCGCAGCAACTGGAGGATGAGATCATCAATTATCCCCCTCAGTGGGCCGAAAAGATATGCGACATCCCCGCGAAGACCATTATCCGCATCACCCGGGAGATCGCCCGCGAGAAACCGCACGCCCTCATCCACCGGGGCTATCACGGCGCGATCGGCGCCCAGTACCTGAACAGCTTCCAGACCGCCCGGGCCCTGGCCATCGCAAACGCCCTTCTGGGGAATATCAACCGGAAAGGGGGAATCTATTTCGCCGAATCGGCCGAACTTGGGGAGCTGCAACCCACCCATCCGGCCCCGGCCGGCCCCTCCGGTCCGAAGGCCGATGGAACGGGCATACCCGGAAGATATCCCCTGGGTTCTTACGGCGACGGGATATCCCATGCCATCCCCGAATTGGCGCTGCGCGGGGTATTGAAGTGCGGCTTTGTCTATCACCATAACCCGCTCCGAACGAATCCCAACCCCAAGCGGGTGATCGCCGGATACAAAAAGCTGGATCTTCTCGTGGTCATCGATCCGGTTCTCTCGGAAACCGCCTCGATCGCCCACTATGTGCTTCCCGCCTCTTTCTATCTGGAAGCGGACGAGGCGGTGGATACCAAGCACTACGGCAAGAGGGCGCAGGTCAGCATCCAGCAGAAGGTCATCGATCCGCTGTTCGATTCACGTTCAGGTTTCCAGATCATCAGCGATCTGGCCAAGCACCTCGGCGTCGGCAAGTACTTCAACTTCACCCTGGATGAAGCGAACGAACTGCGGCTGAAACCCCTGGGGGTCAGCCTTAAAGGATCTGAAGGCCAAGGGCATTTTGCCGGTCGGGAAGCAGTGGAAGGAAGGGTTCGGGAAACTGGAGACCCCCTCGGGAAAAGTGGAGATCGCCTCATCAACCCTCGAAAAACTCGGTTACCCGGCGATCCCGCGCTGGGAAGCGCCCCTGGTTTCGCCGGACGACAAGGATCCCCATTCGTTCCGTCTTGATCCACGGCAAACAGGCCATTCATACCCACGCCATGACGGCCAACCAGCCCTATCTCATGGCGATCAGCCGCCGGTACGACATGATCCGGCTGTTGATCAACCGCGCACGGGCGGAAAAGATCGGCCTGAAGGATGGGGATGTGGTGGAAATCAAATCCCTGGTCGGCGAAGGGAAGATCCGCGTGAAGCTGACCGAGGGCCTCCACCCCTCCTGCGTCTGGCTCCCCAGCGGTTACGGGATTTTTTCCAAGCATTTGACGACGGCCTATGATCAGGGGCTATCCTACAACGATTTCCTCCCGACGCTGTTCGATCCCACCGTGGGTCATGCCATGTCTTCGGAAGTCATCGTGCAGGTGAAAAAGGCGTAAAGAGGCGAATATGGCAAGATACGGGATGGTCATCGACGAGACGAAATGCGTCGGCTGTTATGCCTGCCGCGTCGCCTGTCAAAATCAGAACCACCTGCGGGAGAATGAGGCCTACAACTTCCTCGAAGAGCGGGAATTCGGGCAGTTCCCCAATTTCAACCGGGAGTTTCTGCCCGTCCAGTGCCAGCATTGCGACAATCCGCCCTGCGTGTCGGTTTGCCCGACGGGTGCGTCCCACAAAAGGAAGGACGGGGTTGTCCTGGTCAACGAAAAAGATTGCATCGGCTGCAAGTACTGCATCGCCGCCTGCCCTTATAATGTCCGCATCATCAAGAAGGAAGGGTACATCGAGAAGTGCCGCTTCTGCATCGAATTCGTGGAAGAAGGCGGGAAACCCGCCTGCATGACCACCTGCATGACCGGCGTTCGCCTGTTCGGGGATCTGGACGATCCCAAGAGCGAAATTTCACAGTTCATCGCCAAGAACGGGCATCGCCTGAGGGTATTCAAAGGGGAAATGAACACCAAACCGAGGATTTTTTACCGGAAGGCCTGAAGGCGATGACCAACGGGGAGAAAGAGCGATTTTGCGCCTTCGCCGCATCACTCTTCGCGCCGCCGGACGGGGCGATGGTGGATGATCTGGAGCAGGATGAACTCCGCTCGCTGATCGGGGAATATGTCCGGCAGTGGGGCGGTGACGGGCAACTGCCATCGGTCTTTATCCAAGAGGCAGACAGGGAAGAATTCCTTTCCGCTCTGCAGGGAGAATACGAGCGCCTTTTCGGCCAGTGGGAGGGAGAAGATTTCCCTGGTGGAGTCCACCTACAAGCCCTGGACCACGGACAAGGAGTGCGGAATGGTGTTTGCCGCATCCACGGGTCTCCTCATGGGGGATTGCGCGCTCCACATGCAGGAGATCTATCGGCAGTTGTCCCTGGAAGTTCCGGAGGAATTCCGAAGCATGCCCGATCATCTGGTTCTCGAGCTGGAATTCCTTGCTCTTCTGTATCGATTCGCATCGGATGAGCAGATTGAACGGTTCATCGAGGATCATCTGGACTGGATCCCGGAGCTCAAAGGAGCAATGGAGAAGGCCAATCCCCATCCCTTCTACCGGAATGCCGTCGAGCTCATCCATCTGTTTTTGCAACATGAAACGAAAAACGGGAAGGTGAAGGATCATGGACAGAAGAAGATTCATTGAATTCAGCATCGCCGCTCTGGCGGCGGGCGCCCTCTCCATGCTCGCGGGCTGCAGCAAGACGGAGACCGTTCCCACGCTGGGCAACCAGGAAAAATTATGGAAAATGACCGCGGCTTCGGAAAAGGTGAACGAGCCGGTCGATCTTGCGTACGCGAAGAATACGCCTGCCTTTTACCGGGATGCCTCTTTCGGGAAGGAAGATCCAAACTTCAAACCCAAAACGGGGGGTGGGTGAAGCTGAAGCGGATTCGCCGGAGGCGAATCAGGCAGAGTATGATCCTCTCGTAAAAAGCGTCGGTAACGCATCCGAATCTGTCGAGGTCATGGACCACGAACGGTCCGCAAGGAGTTTGGCATGGAAGGAACGATCTTTATTTTCTGGAACTGGACGGTGGCGGTTTACCTTTTTGTCGCCGGGGTAAGCGCCGGCGCCTTTGCCATATCCGCCCTTGCCTATTTTCTCGGCGAGGAAAAATATCAGGACATCACCCGGATCGGGGCGTACATCGCACCCTTTCCCCTGATGTTCGGCCTCCTCTTCCTCATCTACGATCTGGAACGACCGCATCTCTTCTGGAAGCTGATGGTTACCCTGCAGGTCCATTCGATCATGTCCCTCGGGGCCTGGCTCCTGGTGATCTTTTCCCTCCTCAGTTTTGTTTACTTCTACCTCTGGCTTCCCGATCGCTTCGATGTCGTGGAACTGCTCAGGCGGACCCCCCCGAGTTGGGATAAATGGGCGATCGTCCGCCTGCTCAAGACGAATCCGCTCCTGGAAAAATTGCACCGGAAAAATCTCAATGGCCTTACGGGGATGGATTGCCATGGCCGGCATTCCGGTCTCTCTTTCTGTGGGCATCTATACGGGTGTTCTTCTGGGTGCGCTGGTCGCCCGACCCTTCTGGAACAATCCGATGCTGCCGATGCTCTTTCTGGTGTCCGCCTTGAAGACGGGGACGGCCTCGATCTGTCTCGTCGGCTGTGTCGTCAAAGGTTTCGGCGGGATGAGCCGGGAGCAGATCGAGACGAATAAATTCGTCATCCATTCCATCGATTTTTTTCTGATGATCCTGTCGATCATCGCGATTCTTCCTTTTCGTTTTCGGCCTCTATACCTCCCCCCGAAGCTCGGTGGAGGCCGCCGGTCTCATCATGGGCGGAGAATTTACCTTTCTCTTCTGGGGAATGGCCGTCGTGGTGGGGGTCTTGTTTCCGCTTTCCCTGGAGGTCTACGAACTGATCCCCCATTTCATCAGCCATGTGGCGATGCGGGAGCACAACCCCTGGATCTCCGGCGCGGTGACCGTATCGGTTCTCGCGGGCGGTTTTGTCCTTCGGTACGTGGTCGTCTACGCGGGACAGATGGCAAAGATCATTACCACGCATAGAGCCCCAAGTCATACAGGAGGCCCCTTTCTCCAGCGCCTCCCGATGAGCAGAGGCAAATTCGTGCCGGGATCATTCTCCGGGGATTCAGGCATAGATCACCGCTAAAGGCAGTGGCAGCCACTGCGAGAAATCACTGTTATTTATTGTAATTTACAGCGCGATTTATGGGAAAATGGGCGGCTCCGGAACTCGGCAACACATATAACCACTGCTTTACATCACCCAGGTGACACTTTCCTCCAGCGGTGCCCGTTCACGCTCAAAGTTGTTTATAGGCGCTTGCCGATCCGGATAGCCCAGTGCAATTCCGGCAGCCATCAGTTTATTTTCTGCGTCGGGTAGGACATTTTTTAACACAGAGGGGAAACAGACTGCACATGCCATAATGCATGTTCCCAGTCCTCGGTCATGAGCAAGAAGACAGAGGGTTTGTGTGAAGAGCCCCACGTCTAGCATGGCATACTCAATGGAAGAGGAGCGTTTGTCGACACAGGCTACAATGAGACAGGGTGCATCGAAGAGACGAAACATGGTGCGTGCCTGCTCGGTTCGGCCTTTTTTATCTTCTCGGGCAAGGCCGAGCGCATCGAGCGTGCTCTTTCCAATAGCACTATATCTCTTTTTAAGCCGTTCCGTCCAACTTTCAGGCATCTTGATATCCGGCGCTGACGGGACTCCTTCGTCCAATTTGCTGCAATTGGCAATTTTGAATTTCTTTAGCATCTCACCGGTGACGACATAAAATTCCCAAGGCTGCGTGTTTCCCCAGGAGGGCGACCATCGCGCTTCATCCAGAATTTCGCGTACCAGACTCTTGGGGACCTGATCCGGTTTGAATTTACGGATGCTTCTGCGTTCTTTAACGACTTGTCTGATGTCCATACCCTTCTCCTTTTCAGCTGCCTTTTTTCATTTTGTTTTGTCATTAAGACTTGCTTGCATTGATAAGGCGTTGCTCTTTGACAAGTCTGAGTATGAAAATAGCATTTTCTTAAAAAGCGTCCCTCGAAACCGCATTGACGGATGTAACGAACCAAAACTTCGAAGAACACACTGTCGACCCAGTCTCGAACCAGATATTCGTGGGCAATTCCGGCATTTTCCTGGCAAACGTCCATTGCGAGGATTCGATGAACTTCCGCAAAGTATTGGGGGAGACAGATGGCGAAGGTATTAATAAGGTCATTCTATTTGATTTCCCTCACCGTGGACATGGCCGCGGCGATGAGACCGGCGACGTCGGCTACGTTGCTGGGCATGATAATCGTGTTGGTCGTCTTGGCCAGGTTGCCGAACTGGACAATGTACTGCTCCGCCAGCCGCATGTTGAGCGCTTCGATTCCGCCCTCATCCTTAATGGCGGCGGCCACCTTGCTGATTCCCTCGCCCGTCGCCTTGGCGATCAGTTCGATCCGTTTTGCATCGGCTTCGGCCACAAGCGTGACTTGCGCCGCCTTGCCCTGGGCCTCGTTGATCTGCTTCTGCTTTTCACCCTCGGACTGATTGATCATGCTCTGCCGCAGACCCTCGGACGTGGCGATGTTGGCCCGTTTCTGGCGCTCAGCCGTCATCTGGGCCTCCATGGCCTCTTTCACCGATACGGGCGGTGTGATGTCCTTGATCTCGTAGCGAAGCACTTTCACGCCCCATGAGAGGGCTGCCTGGTCAATGGCGTCGATCACTTCCGTGTTGATTTTATCCCGCTCCTCGAAGGTTTTATCGAGGTCGATCTTGCCGATGGCCGAGCGCAGGGTTGTTTGTGCCAGCTGCGAGGCCGCCCGGAGGTAGTTGTCGATGCCGTAGGCGGCCTTGTGCGCGTCCTGGACCTCAAGGTAGATGAGGCCGTCCACCTCAACACTCACATTGTCTTTGGTGATGCAAATCTGGGCGGGGATGTCCACCACCTGCTCCTTCAGACTGAATTTGTATGCGGCCCGATCCATAAAGGGGATCAGAATATGGAAGCCCGCATCGAGGGTGCGATGGAACTTTCCCAGGCGCTCAACTATGACGGAACTTTTTTGAGGGACGATGAGGGCGCCCTTGATGAGCACGACAAAGACCAATACGGCGATGGCGATCAAGGCAACGAGCGTCGAAGTCATAAGTAATAATCCTCCTTATTAGGCTTACATGGTTAGGGTTTAGGTGGAGCCAGCCACCGCTGTGCCCACTCGTGTGGGAGAAGACACATGAACTCTACACTTCAGAGCGCTATCTCAAACACGCGAGACACCTTTAATCTTGAGGCAGGATCGATTGGCCTTGTCCACTCCCGTGATTTCAGCATCAGATCCGGCAGGGATTCGATCTTCTGAAACGGCGTCCCACATGGTTCCGCGAAAACGCACCCGCCCTACCTGTCCAGCTTCCAGATCCTGGTCGAGGGTTATCCGCGCTCCCACGGGAACATTTCCCAAATCCTCGGTCTCCGGGCCTTCGCTGCGTCCGACAAAGATGCGCATGGCCACCTTCCGCAGCGTCATCAGAGAGGCGACTGATACTATTAAAAAGACGGCTACTTGCGCTGAATAGGCGTCTGGGGAGAAGAACGCCACGACCGCGGCGCCCCAGCACCCCAATCCAAAGAAGATGATCACAAAACCGGGAACTGCAAGCTCAGCGAGCATGACGGCAATGCCGGCCAAGAACCAGACGAGCCAAGGCGAAAAAGTAAGGTCCATCCGTTCCCCCTTGTCGGGATATGAGAATAACTATTGATAAAATATTGCCTTTTGACGATGGAAGTATAAAAAGAACAGACCGATAAGTCAAGGGAATGTTGGGTACAAATATTGGGTCGCTAATGTATGAGCGCTTTTTCTTTTGCCTTCTCTATAGCAATATCCGAAGTATCAGTACCAATAACCTGAAAGCGGTTCTGGGCAAGCCATATGGAATTGTCTCCGGTTCCACAGCCAATATCTAAGACTTTGCAGTTCAGAATAGGTTTTTTGGTCACAACTCCGAAAGATAACGATCGTGTTGTTCCTCTCCCAGAGCCTGAGCTCGGCAGGATTCATTGACGCCTTCACTGTCAACGCTCTCGTTGGTATTGATTTGAGCGGCCAGAAGGCTACGGCGGGTGTGCCCGGCACGGTCTATGTGGTGGGGCAGGCATTCGGCGCCCTGGTCTGGGGCTTCAGTATGGAGCGGATCGGCCGGCGAGGGGGTATCGCCCTGGGCCAGGTCTTTTGGCCCCTCTTCTGTGCATTGCGAGTATTTTTAATCGATTGAACATCCTCACTCCTGATACTTGAATGACAGGTTTAACCTTACCCTAAAGGCTGTTACCTTTCCGTTTTCAATGGTGACATCTTGCCTCACGACCTCCGCAACCCTCAGCTCTGCGAGCGATTTTGCGGCAGTCGCAAGGGCTTTCTGCGTGGCGTCTTCCCACGACTTTGGACTTGTCCCTACAATTTCAACGATTTTGTACACTGACATAACAATTCCTCCTTTCATTTAGTTGAGTAGACCGGTTTCTCCAGATACCACAGGTTGATGTTTGTTTTCTCCGGTTACCGCCTGGTTTCCCGGCGGTGCTAAAATATTTCAACCATTACCGTTTGATCTACAGCGATATGTCCATTTACCAGTTAGTATTTTTCAAAAATAGCCTGAAGTTCCTTAATCAAAGTGATTTCCATTTCGAGGAAGCGGTCATCGGTGAGAATAAATTCAACCTCGTAATATGTAAGATATTCCACAGCACTGGTAACATGCTCAACCGACTTGGTGACAGCAATATCCTTAAGGCCTTCGTAGTCTTTCGTGCGGGATGTTTCCGTTTTGCGAAGGATGAGATACATAGACTGCTTGGCATCTTCTGCGGTCTTAAGAATGATGTCAATCCCCTCCATCGCTTTAATGGCCTTGATGATCTTTTCATCTCTTATTTTGATTTTCATGATCCCTCCCTAACAAGTGAAATCATTTTCCCATCGTGTAGATTTTTAATGTCTGTCTAGAATGTATTTATATGGAGGAGAGAAGTCAATAGAATTGAAAGGTGACTGTCTAAAATTATGGTTACTCATCGCGGATAATTGGTATTGGACTTTGAAATGCATACCAATATGGTATAAAATAAAGCTTAGGATTAGCAGAAGCACCGCCAATAAAGCCGATCTCACATGCGGGTCAAGAGCAGATACGGTCGTCTTGACGACACGACGTAAATTTACGAGCCTGTGGCCATAGCGATTGTATCCGCGGATATCGTCACGAAGAACAGTTTCACTTAAGGACATCAAAAGGGTATTCCCGCTCCCGTCACGAATGCCCGCATGTCATCCTTCCGTTCGTCAGGTGAAGGATACGGCCGTCTTGACGGCCCGGTTCGCTGATTTGCGCATGTTGACTTCGATCATGTCCTGATACCGCGTGAGCGGAAACGTGTGCGTTACCATCTCGTGGAGGTGCACCCGGCCCGCGGCGGCAAACCGGAGGGCCGTCTCGAAGACATGTTCGCGCCGGCCGTCGACGAGATTGACGCCGTGCGCATAGACCCCCTTGATCGTCTGGAGCTTCAGCCACAGCGGCGTCAGATCCAGTTTGACCTCGTCCCCGATGCCCACGACGCTCAGCGTTCCGCCTCCGGCCATGGCCCGCATCGCCGCCCGCAGCGTGTCCGTATGTCCGACGCAGTCGAAGATCTTCGTAAAACCGCCCATGAGGATGCTTTTCCCCAGGAGCGGTTTGTAAGATTCGGCGCCGGTGACCTGCCGGGCGGCGCCGGGGATGTCGCCGTCCGTCACGATATGGTCGGCGCCGGCCTTGGCCGCCAGCTCCGCATGAAACCGCGAGGGCTCGGCCACGGTGATGGAACAGGGGATCTCGAGTGCCCGGATCGACTGAACGATCAGGTTGCCGATGACCCCGCCGCCGATGACGAGCACCTTGTCATCGGCCACCGGCCGGTTATCCATGACGGCCTGAAGCGTCACGCCCAGGGGCTCCGTCATGGACGCTGTTTCCAGAGACATCCCGGCCGGCAGCTTGTAGATCTGACTTTCGTGAGCCACGAGATACGGGGCAAACCCGCCGCCCACGTCCTTGCAGATCCCCGTGAACATCCCCGGGGCCAGGCGACCCTTGGCCGTGTTTTCACAACTGCCGGGCCGGCCGGCCCGACAGCTCGGACAGGCCGGATCGATCCCCCGGGCCGTGCACGTCAGGCCGGGCGACATCGTGACACGATCCCCGACCCTGCGATCCGTCACCCCCTTGCCAACCTCGACGATCTCCCCGCACAACTCATGCCCGAGCACACAGGGAAAGGAGGTAAAGGGCGAGGCGGTGGGGGAGTCCTTGAGGAAAATCAGACTCTGATCGGAGCCGCAGAACCCGCACATCAGCGTCCGGAGCTTCACCCAGTCCGGCCCCGGCAGGGCGGGTTCCGGGATATCGACAAATTTAACCGTCGCCAGCGGCCCTTTGTAGAACAGGGACGGGAACAGCGCGCCCAGGGGTTTGAGAACAAGGAACTTCGCCGCAGATGCGGAAAATTGCAGTGCTTTCATGGAACCTCCCGTCTTTTGGTTAATGGCAACAGACGTTTCATATACTCCACCGTAAAAAGCAATGCTTATCATAATTTACTCCATCTTGAGCGCCTGGTAGAAGATCACCGACGCCGGGCTCATCACGGTCGGATCGGTCATCACGTTGACGCAGGCCGGCTTTCCGGATTCCAGCGCCCGTTTTATAGCAGGGATGATCTCCTCGTCCTTCGTGACGAACTCGCCATGGCCCCCGAGTCCCTCCACCATTTTATCGTAACGCCGAAGATCCAGCTCCGTGCACTGGAGCCTGTCCTTGCCGATCGACAGCTCCTGCCCGTGCTTGACCATGCCCCAGGCGCAGTCGTTGTTGATGATGCAGACTATGGGGATGTTGTGGCGGAGCATGGTGTCGAACTCCATCGCGTTGAACCCGAAGGAGCCGTCGCCGTTGAGCAGGATCACCTTCTTGTCGGGGTGGGCGAGCTTCGCGGCCATGGCAAAGGGAATGCCGGTGCCCAGGCACCCGAGCAGGCCTGCGGCGGTTCCCACCACGCCGGCCTTCAATCGCGAGGTGAAATGCACAAGTCCGAAGTAAACCGTATCGCCGCCGTCGGTCACGTAGTACGCGTCATCGCCCACGACCTTCTGGATCCGGGCGGCCAGGCGTATGGGATGGATGGGATCGGACGGCGTTTCCCGCGCTTTCATCTCGGAATCGATAAACGCGGCTGACGCGGCGCGCAGCG
>CAWJHT010000082.1:0-30782 GCA_963842685.1 uncultured delta proteobacterium
TCCCGGTCGCCTCCAGAAAAGGCTTCATGTGCGACGTGAGCCAGAGCCATTCCTCATCATCCGGAACGGTCAGGCGGGCGTCTTTTTCGCTGTATCCCTGGTGGGGGCCGCGAAAGAAGATCTTCCCTCCGACCATCCCGACGCAGGGGCGGTAGCCGAGGACGTTGTCGGTCCTCTGCGACTCGAATCCGCAGATGACCGCGACGCCGCCGGCCATGAATTCCGCGAAGGAATCGCCGACGGTGCCCAGGACCCAGAGTTCCGGGGGGTCGAAACGGGGGTTGTGCTTGGTCATCGTCATCCCCCGCGCCCCGATATCCCCCGCGATATAGATCTTCCCCTGGGCCATCGCGTTGCCGGCGCCGTTGGTGGCCTGGCCGCGGACGATGATCTTCGCCCCGGCGTTGAGCCATCCCACGTCGTCGGAGACGGGACCTACGACGTCAATGACCGTGTTGGGGAACCCCATGGAACCGACCCTCTGCCCCGACGTCCCGAGGATGCGCAGAAATACCGGCGCCTCTCCCGACCGCCAGAGGCGTCCGCCGATCCCGTGCTGACCCTGGGCGATGATCTCCAGATGCCGGTGTCCGTCTTTGACGGCCTTCTGAATGCGCTCCTCCAGGAGGCGCGAATCCACCCGGACGCCCTTTTCGGACCCGGGAATGATGATGGTCGGTTTATATGACATGACTCTCCTTATACCCACTAAGGCATAGCGAATACCCAGGCGTTCCGCCGCATTCCGGTCGGCGATCCCGATCGCATCGGACATGCCGATCGGCAGCGACGTGGAGCGGCCCAGCGGCGCCACGATTTTTTTCAGTTCCGTATCGAAACTCAGAACCGTATCGACGAGGCGCTCGGCCACCTTTTCCGGGTCGAGACGCCGGTAGAGCCGGGGATCCTGGGAGGTGATCCCCTTCGGGCAGAGGCCGATGTTGCAGATATTGCAGCGGTCCGTTTCGGAGCCGAGGCATCCGGCCGTCGCCTGCATGATGTACTTGCCCACCTGGACGCCGCTTGCCCCCAGCATGATCAGGGCGGCCGCGTTGGCCGCGAGATTGCCGTTCTTCCCGACGCCGCCGCCGGCGAAGATCGGGATTTCGTTCTGCTTGCCGATCTTCACCAGGTTCAGATAGGCGTCACGGACGATGCTGGCGATGGGGTGCCCCATGTGGTCCATGGAGACGTTGTAGGCCGCCCCCGTCCCGCCGTCCTCGCCGTCCATCGCCAGGGCCGACGCATAGGGATTCCGCGTCAGGTTGTTGAGGACCGCCAGGGACGTCGAGGTCGCCGAGATCTTCGGATAGACCGGCACGCGGAAACCCCAGGCCATCGACATGGACTGGATCATCTTGGCGACCGCCTCCTCGATGGAGTACTTCGTCTGATGCGTGGGCGGGCTGGGGAGGCTGACCCCCGAGGGGACGCCGCGGATCGAGGCGATCAGTTTGTTGACCTTGTACCACATCAGAAGACCGCCGTCGCCGGGCTTGGCCCCCTGGCCGTACTTGATCTCGATGGCGCAGGGGTCCTCCTTCATCTCGGGGAGGGCGTGGATGATCTCGTCCCAGCCGAAATAGCCGCTGGCGATCTGGAGGATGATGTACTTGAGGAACCGCGACCGGAGCAGCCGGGGCGGGCAGCCGCCCTCGCCGGTGGCGAAGCGGACCGGCATCCCCAGCTCCTCGTTCAGGTATGCGATACCCATCTGGAGCCCCTCCCACATGGTGGGGGAAAGGGCCCCGAAGGACATGCTCCCCAGGATCAGAGGGTAGATCTCCCGGACCGGGGGGATCCATCCCCCCTCCCGGTTGACGCGGAGGGCCTCTTCGGGCGGCAGGATCCTGCCCGAGCAGGGTCCGCAGCTCGAATTCGTGACGGCCCGCGTCGAGGGCCGGGTCGGTCAGCATGGAGATGCGGACGAACTTGATCTCGTCCAGGAGGCTGGTGCGCGCGTTCCGGCGCCCTCCGCGCTGTCGCGGGGTGCCCCCCTGGTTGATATGGAACCGGAGCTTGTCCGGCTCTTCGTTGTGAACCGGCGTGATCGCCCCGTTGGGGCAGACCATGGCGCACATCCCGCAGCCGATGCAGGCATGGGCGACATCCGTGTGCTGCCTGATCCCGTGATAGACGCTGAAGAGATTTCCCGGTTTTTCCGTCAGCCCCAGTTTCACCTGGAGGGCCCTCATGCGGTGAACGCCCAATCCGATCGCCTGCACGGGACAGACCGCGGTGCAGCGGCCGCAGAGCGAGCACTTCTCCTTGCTCCAGAGGACCTGCCAGGGAAGATCCTTCGTGCTTAGTGTAGACGGCTTAAGCTGTCCATCTGGCTCCATCGCCCCACCTCCTTTCTCTCCGGCCCGACAAAGACCGTGTCATATCTCATCGGTTGAAAATCCTTGCTCTTGTCACGCGCCGGTATCGCGGCATCCAGTCCGCACATCTCGGAGGAGAAGGCGAACATCCCGGGATTTCCGCCCACCACGCCGGGGCGGAGCTTCTTGCTGTCCTGCAGCATGAAAAGGGTCTTGTCGGGCAGGCAGCCCATGACGCAGTTCGGCCCGTCGATGATCAGCGGCCGGCAGCTCTGCTTGAGCATCCGGAGCCAGGGACCGTTCGGATGGCGGTCGAGTTCGTCGTCCTTGAGCGGCGTGACGATGTGCTTGTAGGTCTCCAGATCGAGGTGCAGGTGCTTCGTCGTATAGTGGAGGATATGGGTGAACACCTCGGAATCCGACTGGTAGCCGATGTATCCCGGCTCCTTGCGCGACATGAGGAACTCCCGGATCGGGACGAAGGCCGTGTTCTCGCCGTTGGTCATCGTGGCCATCCCCTGGATGAAGAAGGGGTGACAGGCGTAGATGTTGATCGCGTAGTTGGTGTTCTGCCTGCCCTGGGCAAGGATCGTCCGCGCCTGAAGCTCCTTGCGGTTCAGGCCGAGGTACTCCGCCACGGTCATCGGATCGCCGACCTCCTTGATCATGATCACGTCCGGCCAGAAGCTGAAGATCAGCATCGAACCGTCCGCCTCCCCCATCTCCCGGAGGTGCAGCCGGCACATCATCAGGCGGCGCTGGACCTCCTCCTCGGGAAGGTTCTCCCAGTCCGGGGGATACTCGTACACACGGATCAGGTAGTTGTCCCTTTGGGGCGTCCCCGCCGGGGGGCGCTTCGTCGGCCGGAAGGAGAGCTTGTACTTCGTCATGAAGTCCATATCCATCATGTACCGGTCGAGGGCCTTGATCCCCGTGTTGGAGAAGATGCCCGAGAGGATCGGACCTCCCTTGAACTGCTCGAAATCCCCGCCGAGATCGGTCAGGAAGATCCCCAGCCCCGAACCGTCATGACCTTCCTTCATGACGTCGAGGGCGCGGATGGCGACCATCGGGGAGAGGGGGTCCTTGCTTGTAATCGCAAATAATCTGCACATAATCGTTTGTCCTTTCTGCTCATCGGGCCCGTTGATCTGTCGTGGATGAAAGGCCCGGGTGTTGGGTATCGCTAAAACCATGCCACTTTTCTAACGAAGGGCAGGAATCAAAACCGGGGAAACCACCGTGACCAGGGTCGTCCCTGAAACCTTTTTCTGCAGCCGGAGGAATGCCCTGACCTTTTGAAACAAAAATGTCCTTTTCCGAAAAAAGTGAACAATAATGTACCATGCGTCGGCCGCCGCCCGATGGGCCTTATTCCTTAGGGGCGCTGCTCGGGGGGGCCGATTTTTTCTCCCGGAACCGGCGGGCGTCGATGCCCAGTTTCTGGATCCGGTACTGGACGATCCGTTTGGTCGTCCCCAGGAGTTTTGCCGCCTTCGTCTGGTTGCCGCCGGTCTCCTTCAGGGCGCCTATGATCAGCGCACGCTCCTGGGCCTCGACGGCGGTGTTGAGCTTGCCCTGCTCCTTCATTTCACCGCTCCTGGTCCGGGACTGGAGGGAAGGGGGCAGATGAACCGGCTCGATCGTATCCCCTGTGGCGAGGAGGACCGACCGTTCGATGCAGTTCTCCAGCTCGCGCACATTTCCCGGCCAGTTGTAGGCAAGCAGGATGTCCGACACGGCGGGAGAGATCTTCTTGACCGATTTTGCCATTTCTCTCGCGTATTTCAGTATGAAATGGTCGGCCAGAAGGAGGATGTCGCCTCCGCGGTCGCGCAGGGGCGGCAGGAAGATGGGAAAGACATTGAGGCGGTAGAAGAGATCGGGGCGGAACCGCCCCGTGGCGAGATCCTGCTCAAGATTCCGGTTGGTTGCGGTAATGACCCGGACATCGACCCGGATCATTCGGGAAGACCCCAGAGGCTGAAACTGCCTCTCCTGGAGGACGCGCAGCAGTTTGGACTGCGCCGCCGCGGAGAGCTCTCCCACCTCGTCGAGGAAGATCGTCCCCCCGTTGGCCTCCTCGAATCGCCCCCGCCGCTGGTGCAGGGCGCCGGTAAAGGCCCCCCGTTCGTGACCGAACAGCTCGCTTTCGATCAGCGTATCGGGAATGGCCGCACAGTTGACCTGAACAAGGGGACCCTTCAGACGAGGGCTGTTTTTATGGATCGCCCGGGCGACCAACTCCTTGCCCGTCCCCGTCTCGCCGTGGATCAGGACCGTTGTGTTCGAATCGGCGACTTGTGCGACAAGGCCGAAGACCTCCTGCATCACCCGCGAATGGCCGATGATATCCGTGGAAGGGGCCCGGGAGCGGCCGACGATCTTGCGGAGACGCCGGTTCTCCTCCTCGACGGCGCGACTGTGGACCGCCTTGGCCAGAAGTTCGGCAACCGACGAGAGCAGCGCGAGTTCGCGGTCAAGGTCCTCCACCTGGCGCGCCACCTTGTCCGCCGACAGGACGCCGACCACATGGGTGTCGTAGATGATCGGCACGCACAGGAAGGTCAACTCCGACCGGTTCAGGAAACGGCGGGCGCCGGTCCGATCGAGGAAGTGCGCCTCCTGGCCGAGGTTTGCGCAGGCCATCGGCCGTCCCGTCTGCGCCACCTTGCCCGTGATCCCCTCGCCGGGGCGGTAGCTCACATCCAGCCCCTCGATGTTGACGCCGTGCGCCACATCGAGCGACACCTCGCCCGTCTCGCGATCCATCAGCGAGATCATCCCCCGCTCCATCCCCAGACGGTTGCTCATCTCCTGAAGGGCCTGATCGAGCTGGTCCTTCAACTCCTGCGGCTGGGCCAATATCCGGGCGATGGCATGCAGTGCGGCAAGCTCCTCATAGTTGTGGATGCTCAGTTCCCCCGCCCCGGGGGCGCCGATCGATGAAGGTCGCCAAATAGAAGCAGTCATGGCTGAAGCGATTCTCCCAAAATATCTTCCTTTCCGGTGATTATTGCCCTGTGATGGGATACTTACGGACCGATGTCGCCGAAGGACTCCTTCCGGCCATCCCCCCCGTAAACCGGCGCATCGACCCCGAAGCGGAAAAAAGTTGCCTTTTTACAGTGCTTAGATATAGTAGATTAACACGGTTTGATACAAAAATGCAATGCGAGCGTTGAACCAGTTATGATCACTGAGGAAGAGCAGAAAAGGTACCATCGACAGATCCTCATGCTCGGGGAGGCGGGGCAGGAGAAGCTCAAAGCGGCCCGGGTCCTCATCGCCGGAGCGGGCGGGCTGGGAACGGTCATCTCCGTCTATCTGGCCGCCGCCGGAGTGGGGACCCTCCGGGTCGTGGACTGCGACGTCGTGGAGGCGAGCAATTTGAACCGTCAGATCCTCCACTGGGGCGGGGATATCGGCCGGCCGAAAACGGCCTCCGCATCGGGGAAGCTCGCCGCGCTCAATTCCCTGATCCGCGTGGAGGAAGTCGCCGGGAGGATCGACGAGACCAGTATCGATGCGATAACGAAGGATTGCGACCTCATCGTCGATGCGATGGACAATTTTCCGACACGCTACCTTCTCAACCGGACCGCCCTCAGGAAGGGCATCCCCTTCATCCACGGCGCCGTGCGGGGCCTATACGGCCAGGCGACCACGGTGATCCCCGGCAAGACACCCTGCCTGCGATGCATTTTCCCCGGAAGCCCGCCGCGGGAGCTCTTCCCGATCATCGGGGCGACCTGCGGCGTCATCGGTTCCATCGAGGCGACGGAGGTGATCAAGCTTCTCACCGGCCGGGGAGAACCGCTGGCCGGGCGTCTTTTTATCTGGGACGGCATGGCGGCGAGCGCCGATTCCATCGTCGTGGAAAGGAATCCGGCATGCCCGGATTGCGGGCCTACGTGAACGCGGAGGAATGAAACCATGAAGATCACGTTCAGAACCTCTGGCGACTTCCGGGAGATCATCGGTTCCAGGGAACAGGAACTCCCATCCAGTTGCCTCATTGAAAATGTTACCGAAGGATGATGCAGGAGGAAAACGACCGATGCCTTCAAGACGAAAGCCGAGCTGGCGGCCGAGAACTCGGCCCTTCGCGAACGACTCGCCGAACTGGAGAGCCAGCCTGCCGATACCTCGGAAGCGCTCCGCGTCCGCACGCAGCTTGAATCGGTCCAGGCGATCAGCGCGGAGATCGTCCGGGAGATGCGGCTGCCGGTCCTTTTGGAGTTGATCATCGGGCACGCCATACGGTTGGTAAGCGGGGCGAACGGGACCATCCTACTCTGGGACGAAGGCCGGGGAGTCCTGGTGCCCGAGGCCTGGATCGGATCGACGCCAGTCAGTCGCGAATCCGGGATCAGGCTGGGGTATCGTGCGCGGTCACAAAGGCACCGTCAAGGTCTACTCGGAAATCGGCAAAGGCACGACGTTCAAGCTGCTCTTCCCGGCCAGCGCGGCGTCCGCCGGCCAGCCGCGCCCGGTGCCGTCCGCGGTCGAGGAATGGCAGGGAAAGGGGCTCATGCTCCTGGTCGATGACGAGGAAAGCGTGCGGGAGATCGGCCAGAAGCTTTTGGAGAGGCTGGGATTCACGGTGATCACCGCGCCGGACGGCAGGCAGGCAGTGGAGATCTTCCGCGAGCGAGCCAGCGACATCACCTGCGTGCTCCTCGACCTCACCATGCCCGTGATGGATGGGGAAGAGACTTTCCGCGAGCTTCGTCGCCTGCGCTCGGATGTGCGCGTCGTCCTGTCCAGCGGATACAACCAGCAAGATGTGACCCAGCGATTCGCAGGGAAGCGCCTGGCGGGGTTCATTCAAAAGCCGTACAGTCTGAAGCAGCTGCGCCGGACGTTGCAGCGTGTCATCGAGGATGCAGAGCCGTTCCAGGAGGAGATCACGAACCCTCCCGTCTGAATCCGGACGTTTTACGCCAAGATCGCCGAACTAACTTTAAATAGGGTGGGAACCATGAAGATCACATTCAGAACCTTTGCCGACTTCCGGGAGATCATCGGTGTCAGGGAACAGGAACTCTCCCTGCGGGAAGGGGAGACGGTGGGGGGACTCCTGAATGGCCTCTGCAATGTCCATCCCCGTCTGCAGGAAAAGCTCTTCGACGCATCCGGGAACATCAAACCCTATATCCTCATACTCAAGAACGGCAGGAACATCGAATCCTTGCAGCATCTTGACACGATCATCGCCGCGGACGACGTGATCTCCGTCTTCCCCCCCGTCGCCGGCGGCTGAGGCGGCCCTAAGAAGCAGGTTCAATCACTTGCAACCGGGAGACAGGGAGCGTGACGTCTCCTCACCTTCCCGGTCGGGACACAATGCAGTGCTCGCTCCGACATGCAGAAGCCGGCGTCTTGGACCGGTCGATCATCCTTCCGTCGGGACCGCATGACCCCCGCTGTAATGGACAGCCAGCCACACGGTTTCCCCATCCGGGTCCGTTCGCTCCACGCGGTGACGCACATGGCGGGGAATCAGGAGGTGATCGCCGGGAGTGAGCGCGATCTCCCGGCCGTCAAAGAATCGGAGCAAGGCGCTCCCCTTCACCAGCAGCACCCACTCATCCGTCTCCTGGTCGTACCAGAATCCCGGCGGCGACGCCTGACCCCGGGAGACGATCCTCTCGATCCGGAAGGCGTCCGTTCGGAGGATCTCCCCAACCAGTCTCCTCCGGCATCTCCCCGGGGATATCCGTAAACAGGTTCTTGACAAAAAACATCCCCCTCCTCCTTGACAATCGGTAGACGGTTGCACAAAAATCCTGCCTTTACATCAAGATGTTGCCGCACTTTCCGTTATCACGGGCTTCTTCACTCGCCGAGGGACTGCTCCCGGAGCCGCTTCTCCGGGAAGAAGTAGACGAAGCCGAGACAGAGGAGGGAGATCACCGCCACGCCCGAGAGAACCGCCCGGATTGAATAAAGATCGGCGAGGCTCCCGACGATGGGCGTCATCATGCCGCCCAACCCCATGGCGAGCCCCATCATCAGGCTCGACACCATCGACTTGCCGCGGGGCGCCAGCTTCTGCGCCATGACAAGGCCCAGCGGTATGCAGCGCAAACAGGAAAAACCCCGCCAGCGCAGCCCCCGCATACGTCCAGAAGCCCTGCGAGAAGAGCATCAGCAGGAGGGCGGGGGCTGACAGGACGAACGAGACGTAGAAGATCGGCTTGTAGCCGATCCGGTCGGAGAGGTGGCCGGCGATCAGGCCGCTCACCGCGCCGGCCACGGTGAACAGGGAGATGATCAGACCGATGGAGACGAGGGGATACCCCTCCCGGGCGTAGAGAATCGGGGTGAACGCCAGAAAGGACTGCGTCACGAACGAGCGCAGGACCATGACCACCCAGATCAGGAGGACCGCCTTCCATACCTCCCCGAAGGCCTCGCGGACCGCATGGATAAATCCTTCGCTCTTGAGCCCTTCCCCGGTCGGAACGGGAACGATCTTGAAGAGGATAACCATCACGGCCAGTCCCGGAAGCGCCGTCCAGGGCGAGACTTCGAGACCCCAGCGGCCCACGATATAGGCGATGAAGAGCGGCCCGAGGCCGAAGGCGAGCGTTCCCCCGATGTTGACGATCGACATCGAGAAGCCGAAGTGACGCCCGGCGTAGCCGGCCACCATTCCGGTCACCGAGGGGTGGAACATGGAGGAGCCGATCGACGCCATCGCGATGAAAAGAAGGAGATCCCAGAAAGAGTGGGCCCAGCCGACGAGGGCGATGAAGACGATGGACAGGAGCGGTCCGCCCAGGATGAAGAAGCGCGAACGATAGCGGTCGGCGAAATAGCCCACGCCGGGCTGGACGATGAAGGCGAGCATCCGCATCATGCCGACGATGAGACCGACCTGGGTCAGCGAAAGGGCGTATTTCTCGACGAAGACCGGCAGAAGCGGGTTGACGAAGGAGAAATAGAAATCGCCGATGAAGTGGATCAGCGACAGGCCGAAGATGACTTTGATATCGGTGCGGTTCGGTTCATTCATAGGGCTCTGTTACCGGAGCGCGGTTACCTGTGCGTGATCACAACCGAGCACCTTTTGCCTTCAGCTTTGACGGGCCGTCGTGATCGCATCCCCGAAATGCTTTCTGAGGAGCGTGAGATCGTGTCCCAAAGTGATCACTTGGGCCTTTTTCTTCCAGGACGCCACGGTTTCGGCAAAGTTCGAAGCGGTGGGATCGAGGTTGACCGATACAGTTTTCCCCCGCTTTTTGGCGGTATCAAAAATTTTCTCTTCCAGGGCAAGCACCGACGGGTGGTTCTTCTGCCCGGTAAGACCCAGGGCGTTCGCCAGATCTCCCCGTCCGCTGCCGATCATATCGATCCCGTCCACGCCCAATGTCTTTTCCAGGTTATCGGCCGCTTCTTTGCTTTCGATTTGAACACCCAACAGGATCTCCTCGTTCGACCATTTGGCATACTCCCCGCTGCTGATCGCTCCATACCGGGTGATCCTCGAAGCGGCGAAGGTGCCCCTGTCCCCCACGGGGGCGAAATGGACGGCGTCCACCACGGACCTGGCCATTTCAACCGTGGATACGTCAGGAATGAAGAGGCCCATGGCGCCCGCTTCCAGGACTTTCGCGATGAGATGCGGGTCGTAATCCACCCTCACCATCGGCGTGACGCCGCTCGCTTCCGCGGCCCTGATCATATCGGCGATGGCCGGCAGATCGACGGCGCTGTGGCAGATGTCGATGCGAACAAAATCAAACCCGGCATATCCGGCCAACTCCACCATCACGGGCGAAGGGACGGCGATGTATATTCCAAACACGGTCTTTCCGTCCCTGATCGCCTGCTTTACGGGATTCTTTTTCAGCTGCATAGTCAATACTCCTCTTTAATCATTTTAAATTCACTGTGTGGAATCGACCACTCTATCGGTTTTTCGGCAACCTCACGCCACGCGGTTCATGGGTTGACCGCCGCCCAGCACATGGATCAACTGCTGCGCGGTGACCAGCGAACTCTGCTCCTGGGTCTCGCGGGTTCCTCCCCCGGCATGAGGGGTGGCGACCACGTTCGGCAAACCGACCAAGGGGTTATCGTTCGTCGGCGGCTCCTTCTTGAATACGTCGAGGCCGGCACCGAAAAGATGACCGGACTTCAGCACGTCATAAAGCGCTTCCTCATCGACAATCTCACCGCGCGATACGTTCACCAGGACGGCGGTATCTTTCATGAGCCATAGCTCACGGCGCCCGATCAGATGCCGCGTTTCCGCCGTCAAAGGGGTGTGGATCGTCAACAGATCGACTCGCGGCAGGAGCTCATCCAGAGACGAAACACGCTCATGGGGGATGTCCGGCCAACGGTCTTCGGGGACATACGGGTCATAGGCAATGAGCTTCGCGCTGAAGGCGGCGTGATACTTGCGCGCGATCCGGGTGCCGATATTGCCCATCCCGATCACGCCGACGGTCTTTCCCCAAAGCTCGATGCCGAGATAGTGTATTCTTTTCACAACCTCCCCGGCGCGGATGCGTCGATCGAATTCCGCTACGCGCCTTGTCACGGCGAGGGCAAGGGCCAGTCCCATTTCGGCCACTGCTTCGCTGTTCACGCCGGGTGTGTTGCAGACGATGACGCCGTGCGCCTTGGCCGCTTCCAGGTCGATGGCATTGACGCCGACGCCCTGCTTCGCAACGACTCTCAATTTCTTCGCCTTGGCAAAATCTTCCGCCGTGAGCGGTGTGATACGCACCATAAGGCCATCGGCATCCTCGTGCCAGTTTTTCACGCGAGGATCGTCCCATCGCACCACTTCCGCATGTTGGGCTGCAAACTCAACGCCGGACGAAACATATTGATCGAGAATGTAGATTTTCATGATGATCCCTTCTCCCTTCACGGTGGATTAAGGTTTCGCCGGAACGGCCTCCGCCGCCTCCGGCGTCCAGACCAAGGCGTTTTTCTCTTCCTCCGGGGAGATGCCCCTCGCCTCCTCAGGCTTGACATGCCAGATCCGTCCGGCTTCGTCACGGGAGCCGCCGTAGACCCAGAGCATTCTGAAGCCGCGGGTATTGCCCGCTGACCAACTGTGGGGGCATCCCTTCGGGACAAAGACGGAAGCCCCGGGATCCACCCGCCACCAGCGACCGTCGAATTGGGTGTAGCCGGGTCCTTCGGAGCTGCCGTCAATAATGATGAGCTCCCAGGTATGGTGACCATGGAGAGGCCGAAACAGGCCGGGCGCAAAATCATTGGCGCCGAAACTGACCTGCCCCGGCTCACTGACGAAAACGGTCCCGGGCACCTCCGTCTTGGCGACCGGTTTGTTCGGTTTCGGGTACGTGATATAGGGTCTGGCCGTCATTATTGCCTCCTGTTGCAACATCCTCTGTGTATGATCGCAAAACGGTCATGTGCCCTCGATCGGGCAGCTCGATCCCCGGCGCGGCATCATACAGGTCTTTCCATGCGCTACCCGTCAAAGATCGATCGGGATTCCCAGGTCCTTCCCGAGGGCGCGCAGTTCTTCCGCGACTTTCGCCTGCAGCGGGATCCCTTTTTCCATTCGTTCCTGCACCCGGATGTGTTCCGGCTCGCCCGGCACATAGATCACGTCGGTTCCCTTGGCTTTTTTCGAGGACTTGATCTCATCGATATAGGCGTCCATCCGGGCCTTGAAGGCCGCCGCATCGGTGAAGGCGGAAAGGGCGATGGCCATGAAGCTGTGGGAGGTCCCGGCCGGTTCGACATCCTGGTCGAGACCCTTGACCCGCGGGCCGTAGTTGGAATCCGTCAGGACGCCGGTCAGGAGATCCACCATCAGGGTGATGCCGTAGCCCTTGTAGCCGCCGATGGCCAGCAGGATCCCCTTGAGGGCCTCCGTCGGATCCGTGGTCGGTTCGCCGAACTCGTTGAGCGCCCACCCTTCGGGGACCGGCTTTCCCTCCTTCTGGAGGATGCGGATCTTTCCCGCCGCCACCACGCTGTTGGCCATGTCCAGCACAACCGGAGGCCGCTTCCCGGCAGGCACGGCCATCGCACCAGGGATTGTTGCCGAAGAGCCTCTCGACGCCGCCGGTCGGGGCCAGGCGGGGAGAGGCGTTGGTGAAGGCAAGGCCGATCATGTCATGGTCCAGGGCCATCATGGGGTAGAAGGCGGCGGCGCCGAAATGGTTGCTGTGACTGACGGCCACATAGGAGACCCCGGCCTCCCTGGCCTTGCGGATGGCGATCTCCATGGCCCGGTAGCTGATCACCTGGCCGATGCCGTCGTGCCCGTTCAGAAGGGCGGTGGCCACCGTCTCTTTCTCCGTCGTGAGGTTCACGGAGGGCGACATCGCGCCTCCCTTCAACCTGGCCGCGTAGAGGGGCAGGCGAAGAACGCCGTGGGTATCGACGCCCCGCAGATTCGCCGTCACCAGCGTTTTGGCCGTGATCTCGGCCTCCTCCCGCGGGACACCCAGCTTCTGGAGAACCTGGGTGCAGAAGGTCTCAGTTGATCGTGTCTTGCCATCACCTTGGGGGCCGCGGATGCATCCATCGCCATATGTCACCTCCTTCAATGTGAAAAAAACAGCAACGCGCAGGCTATAGCGACGCCTCAGGCCTGTCAAGGGCTTTTTCTCTTTTGCTCCTCACAGGGGATTGATTTTTCTTGACAAACGCCCCCTGATGAGCTAAATTAGCTTCCAGTTTAGGCAGGATCATGTCCCCGGAGCCCGAAGGCTGTCGGGGTTTTTTTTAACGCACATACCGGTCGCCTTAAGGATAACAAGCCCGGCGACGGACGAAGGACATATCGGAATGGAAAATAGTATAGCGATTCAATCGACCGGCCTCCTGGAGACGCCGGCGGAAGTTCAGACAGCAGGTCCCAAAGGCGGACCGGCGGCAACAGCAGGAGATCGAGCAGCGCCGGACCTTCGGCATCATCAGCCACCCGGACGCGGGAAAGACGACGCTGACCGAAAAGCTCCTCCTCTTCGGCGGGGCGATCCAGCTCGCCGGCGCCGTCAAGGCCCGGAAGGCCGGCCGGCACGCGACGAGCGACTGGATGGCGATCGAAAAGGAGCGGGGGATCTCCGTCACGACGTCGGTCATGAAGTTCCACTACGGGGCCTTCGAGATCAACCTCCTGGACACCCCCGGCCACCAGGACTTCTCCGAGGACACCTACCGGGTCCTCACCGCCGTGGACAGCGCGCTGATGGTCATCGACAGCGGCAAGGGGGTCGAGCCCCAGACGGAGAAGCTCATGGAGGTCTGCCGGATGCGCAACACCCCGATCATGACCTTCATCAACAAGCTCGACCGGGACGGGATGGACGCCGATGGAGATCCTCGCCAACATCGAGGACAAGCTCCAGATCGAGTGCGCCCCGCTCTCCTGGCCGATCGGCATGGGAAAGGACTTCAAGGGGGTCTACAACCTCTACCGGAAGTCGCTCCACCTCTTCACGCCGGGCAAGGACAGCCGGAAGGAGAAGGGGATCACGATCACCGATCTCGAAGATCCCCAGCTGGACGAACTCCTGGGAAGCCAGGCGGAACAGCTCCGGGAGGAGATCGCCCTGATCGAGGGGGCGGCGAGCCCCTTTTCCCATGAGGAGTACCTGAAGGGCAACCAGACGCCCGTCTTTTTCGGGAGCGCGATCAACAACTTCGGCGTCCGGGAGCTCCTGGACGCCTTCGTGGAGATGGCCCCGCCCCCGGCCCGCGGCCGACGATCACCCGGATGGTCTCGCCGCTGGAGGAGGCCTTCTCCGGCTTCGTCTTCAAGATCCAGGCGAACATGGACCTCGCCCACCGCGACCGGATCGCCTTCTTCCGGATCTGCTCGGGGAAGTTCACCCGGGGGATGAAGGTCTTCCACCACCGGATCGGCCGGGAGATCGTCCTTTCCAACGCGACGATCTTCATGGCCCAGGACCGGACGAACGTGGAGGAGGCCTGGCCGGGCGACATCATCGGGATCCACAACCACGGGACGATCCAGATCGGCGACACCTTCACCGAGGGGGAACCCCTGCAGTTCACCGGGATCCCCAACTTCGCCCCGGAGCACTTCCGGCGGGTCCGGATCAAGAACTCGCTCAAGATCAAGCAGCTCCAGAAGGGGCTCGCCCAGCTCTCCGAGGAGGGGGCGGTCCAGGTCTTCCGGCCGCTCTTCGGCAACGACTACATCCTCGGCGCGGTCGGCGTCCTCCAGTTCGACGTGACGATGGCCCGCCTCAAGACCGAATACGGCGTGGACGCCTCCTACGAGCCGATCGAATACGCCGCGGCCCGCTGGATCGCCTGCGACGACAAGAAGCGCCTCGCCGAGTTCGAGAAGAAGTGCCAGGCGAACCTGGCCCTGGACGCCGACGGCCACCTGACCTACCTCGCCGCCAGCGAGTGGCGCCTCGGCTTCATCATGGAGGAGTGGCCCGACATCGCCTTCCGCAAGACCCGCGAGCACAACTGAGCATTCACAGTTGCATACCCTACTTACAGGCAAAGCCAATTCATCCCTTCTTTCTCACCGGCTCTTCTATAACTGCCTTCTTTTCCGATTCATCCGACAGCTGCTTCTTCGACAAATTGTTAAATGTTAGGGAAATATTGATGCTAACCTTTCAAATCTAAGGGATGGCGATCCGGTGATCCGATATATAATCATGGCCACCCTTTTGTTAAATCGAGATAATAGCTCGTGGTCTCCATTGAGTTGTCTTTGAACCTGATCGTTATCTGAATCATGAATTGTCCCCATCCTGAACCGTCCACGGCGAATTTGTCGTTAGGATTTGTTCGCACTTGGAAGGGATTGGGAAATGTAGGATGCAGCAAATACTGAACCTCTAAGATCCGGGCGAGAACGTGGGTCGGTTCATTTACAAAAACACGCCAGCTATAGTAGGTCCTGCCTTGTAATGTAGATGCGGGTCTAGCATAATTGTTGAATCTAATTTTGACATTTTTCTCCATCGCAAAAGCGTCTCTTGTCAGGCTCAGAACAGGGAGAGAGGTTGCGGCTTGGTTCTGAGAGGAAACAGCAGCGATCAATTGTTGGTTGTGGTAATTGGGATAAAAGGGACGCACTGTCCACAGCTTTCCGTTCTTATCCTTCAAAGTCATTTTGAAGGGTTTAGTCATGCCGTTACAGGGGATTTTAGCAGTCCACCATCCGATGTTCTGTCCGGCCGTCAGTTCAACTGGTCCGGAACGCGTGATGGATCCCCCCGAACTTGATTGTTCATCGTATTCGTAATTGCCGCTCACAAGTTCGAAGGTCTCCGCTTTCACATTCAAGGGGGGTCCGAGATTGATAAAGAGATCTGCCGGTATCTGTGTTGGCTGCGTCTTGGCCCATATGATCACCACGCCGACAATGGCTGCGGCGAATCCCCCAACAGCCCAACTACGAAATCGCTTGTCCGTTTTAATGACACCGACAATTGCTAAAATGGCAATGATGCCGATTATCATGAAAAAAGCGACGAAGACCCAGAACAGAACAAGATGCTGAGTTGCGGTCATGGTACCCTCCCTTCTGAAGATACTAAAATCAACAACTTGAAACGCTACAAAATCAAATAGTCGTTTCCTTCTTGCATTCACCACCCGTTAACGGCCAACATCCTGAGAGGTAAAATTTCCGTGAGGGCAAGTTGAAGTGAAGGGTCGGTTCAATCCTGTTTTTGAGGTCAGTGTGAAGCTTGAATTGATGCAGATCGATTGCTAGGGGGTGAACTCCGGTATTTCCCGCCATTTCTTCATCTCCTCAAGTCCAATTGACAGGAGATCTTACCAAGACTAAAAATCTGACGGTCAGACCGTTGACATTTTGATCACATATTTACAGCGACGTCAATGAAATACTGGGAAGGCCCTGCAGCTGAATAAGCAAGAAAGCGTAAAACCGTAAACGACTATACTTTTCAATCAAATCATTAATATTTCCTCTTGATTTTCCTCCCCGTCCCCTCTATCGTATCCTACAGGGAGTCTCCTTCCTCACTGTAAACACCGCTTCTTCCCAACGCCACACTTACGTAGCAGCATCGCTATCCTCTCAGGACTTCCTCCATAGGCACAATGTTCATTAAAGGCAAAGGGCGTTTACAGTAGCAGCCCAAAGGGGGAATATTGAAAATTGCGACTTCAAGATTTCAAATTTTTCAAGGTATTTTTCTTAACGCAACGGTCATTCACAGAAAGGAGGACGTCATGACCCAAAAACCGATCGATGCGCATTGCCATCTTTTCAGCGCGAAGTATGTCGTCGAAGAAGCGGCCGCCATGGGATGGGCCTATGTCACCGGCAATTACCCCCATGCCGAAGCCGTCACCAAGGCCGCGCCGGCCGCCGAATCGCTGTTCTCCTGGAGCCGTCTGGAGGATATCGTCAAGTGGTTCTTTGACCTCGGCGCCGCCGTGAGCAGTTATGAAACGAACTACCAAAACCTCGCGGAGGCCTGCCGCAAGGGGTTGAACCTTCCCGCCGCAGAGGGATTGATCGTCGCGCCCCTGATGATGGATATCTTCTACATGTTCGGCCCTCCCGCCGGCAGGCCCGCTCAGGAGGTCAAAGCGGGGCGGCCCGTGCGGGGGAGGAAAGGCCTGCGCGGCGCCGAAGACAGGGAAGCCAGCGAAGCGGCCTTCAAACGGTTCCAGGAGCGGGTCATCGCCCTGGCCGCGGAGGGGGCGGCGCCCAAGGCGAAAGGGCGTCCTGCCGGGGGCGGCGTTTCCCTGAAGGCCGAACGGGTGGCGGCCGTTTCGGCAGCGGAGATCAACCGGATCTTCCGGGAGGCGAGAAGCAAGGGGACGGCGAAGGCCGTCATGAAAGGCCTCACCGCCGGACGGGAAATATCGCGGGGCTTCAAGAACCAGATCGATGCCCTGATCGAGCTTCAGGCAAGTCATGCGGGATCGGTGTTTCCCTTCTTCGCCGTCGATCCCCGCCGGCGCGGCGTGGTCGATATGGCCATCCGCGGGATCCCCGAATGGAACGGCGGAAAGCCCCTGGTCACCCCCCGGGGACCGTTCTTCGGCGTCAAGCTCTATACCCGGCTGGGATACCTGCCCGAGAATGTCCCGGATGAGCTGTACGGCTACTGCGCCGCAAACCAGATCCCCATCACCGTCCACACCAGCGCCGGGGGCTTCCCGCCCGGGTCGGACTGGGAATATGCCGGCTATGCGGCTCCCCGCCATTGGCAGGCGGTTTTGGAAAAACATCCCACTCTCCGCCTCGATTTCGCCCACTTCGGCAGCGGCAACCCCGAGTGGGTCCGGCAAATCCTGGATTTGATGACCCGCTATCCGAACGTCTATGCCGACCTGGCCTGCTACACGGACGCCGAGGAACGATCGGAGGCATGGCGGATCTGGAACCAGGGCGGCATCATCCGGGACCGGTTGCTGTTCGGCACGGATTTCGTCGTCTCGTCTCTGACCCAGGTGCTGAGTCTGGAGGGGTATTTCGCCGCCTTTCGGGACCTCTTCGGCCCCGCCGATCTGGAGACCCTGATGACGGTCAATACCCGGAAATTCCTCCAGCCGATCCTTCCGGAAACGGTGCGTGTCCCGCCGGAGCGCCGCGTTTCCACCGCCGTTATCCCCGGCGCCGAAGAGAAACTGCACCGCAAGCTCGGCTGGCTTCCGGATCTCCCCGACTATCGGGACCACGACATGGAAACGGATTCCGTCCCCCGGCATCTCCTGCGCCTGAACCGCCACCAGACCGTGAAAGGCATGATGGGCCAGATAGAACGCCAATCCGGCGACGGCGGCAGGGCGCACACTATCTGCCCCGGCGCTGCCGGCGTCCGTCGATCTGCGGCGGTGGTGCTCGCCGATCGAAGACCAGGGACAGCTCGGCTCCTGTACGGCCCATGCGGCGGCCGCCCTGATCGAATATTACGAACGGCGGGCCTTTGGAAGCCATATCGACATCTCCCGGCTGTTTCTCTACAAGGTGACCCGCAATCTGCTCAACTGGACGAGCGACACGGGGGCCTATCTGCGCACGACGATGGAGGCGATGGTCCTCTTCGGCGTTCCCCCGGAGGAGTACTTCCCCTACGATCCGGCCAACGTGGATGTCGAGCCTTCGGCCTTCTGCTACTCCTTCGCCCAGAACTACCAGACGCTGAGCTATTTTCGCCTGGACGCCGCCCGGACGACCCGCCCGGAGCTGCTCAAACAGATCAAGATGAATCTGACCAGCGGCATCCCCGCGATGTTCGGCTTTACCGTGTTCAACTCCATCGGCAGCGCGGCCAAGACGGGGCGGATCCCCTTCCCCGTCAAGACCGACCGGCGCGAAGGGGGGCACGCCGTTGCCGCCGTGGGCTATGACGACGACCTCGTCATCCGCCACCCCTTCTCGGATCTGGAAACGAAAGGGGCGATCCTGATCCGGAATTCCTGGAGCAAGGAGTGGGGGGAGGAAGGGTACGGCTGGCTTCCCTACGAATATGTGCTGCACCATCTGGCCGTCGATTGGTGGACGGTCCTCAAACAGGAATGGGTGGACACAAACCAGTTCCACGAGCCGGCGTAATGCCGGCGGGATGAATTGGGTGCGAAGTTGAAGACCCTTCGGAACAAAGGGATACTGATCGTCGGCAGTGGAAACATGGTTCATAACCTGAGCAAAATGGTTTGGCAGGAGACGGCCTACGACTGGGCAATTGAATTTGATGCGACGATGATGGGCTTGATGCTCTCCGGAGATCATAATTCTATCATCAATTATCCGAAATTGGGCAAGGCAGCGCAATTATCGGTGCCGACCAATGAACACTTTCTCCCTTTACTCTATATTCTTGCCCTGCAGGACAAAAAAGACGACATTCAATTTTTTGCGGAAAAAGTGACCTTAGGTTCAATATCCATGCGTTCGCTCAGGATTGGATGATTCAATCCTGTTGCGACTTCATTTATGTTGTGATTCCCATTGCAGCGCTCTATAATACGCCTATATTTTTGCATCCATAACGACGACGGAAGGATAAGGAATGTCTAAAAAGATCGCTGTTTTTGTAGGAAGCCTTCGCAAAGAATCCTTCAATCGGAAGATGGCAAAGGTGCTCATCACCCTTGCACCTGAATCACTGATGCTTGAAATCGTCGAGATCGGCGGGCTTCCACTCTACAACCAGGACTATGATGATGAGGGAAACCCACCTTCAGAGTGGACCGCGTTCAGGGAGCGGGTGAAGTCGTTTGACGGTCTCCTGTTCGTGACCCCTGAATACAACCGCTCGGTTCCCGGCGTGCTGAAGAACGCCCTCGACGTGGGATCGCGGCCTTACGGCCAGAGCGTCTGGGGAGGAAAGCCCGGTGCGGTGATCAGCGTTTCGCCCGGCGCAATAGGTGGCTTCGGCGCAAATCATCATCTTCGGCAATCGCTCGTATTCCTGGATGTTCCCACAATGCAGCAGCCTGAGGCGTATATCGGGGGTGCTGCGCAACTGTTCGACGCTGATGGAAATATTACCAATGAGACGACTCGCGAGTTCCTCAGAAAATTCATGGACGCGTTCGCGGCCTGGGTTGCGAAAAACCTGCCCAAGAATCTTTGAGAGTTATCCGGGAACCTGATGATTTTTTGAAATCGTTGAGAGGTAACTGTTAATGCCTGGAAGCTACGCGCACATCACCGTTGTGAATCTTGCGTCTGAGAAGAGGAGACTTTCCCTCGTAAAAGATTTCCCCCGCGAAGCCATCGATGCCGCAAACCTGAATGTGAACTTCCTCGAACTGGGATGCATCAGCCCGGACTATCCCTATCTGGATATCGCTTCCGGCGATTCGAAGCAGTGGGCCGATGCCATGCACTATACCCATACGGGCCCTGCGATCTATGCCGGAGCGGAACTCGTCCGAAGCCTGCCCGCCGGAAGGGTCAAGGAGAAGTGCCTGGCTTGGCTCATGGGGTATACGGCGCATGTCGTCACCGACATGTGCGTTCATCCCGTCGTCGAGTTGAAAGTCGGTCCGTATAAGGGCAACGAGACCGCACATCGGCGATGTGAGATGCATCAGGATGCCTACATATTCAGGCGCATCGGAACGGGGATGCCGCAGACCGCGGATCACTTGAAGGCGACGATCCTGACCTGCGGAGACAAGGCGGATCCAAATCAACTGGATCGTGACATCCGGAGACTTTGGCAGGATCTCCTGAAAAAAGTTCACCCGCGGGACTTCCAGGAAGATCCGCCTGACATGAACAAATGGCATCGGAGATGCTACGTCATTCTGCAGAAGTTATTGCCCACTTCAAGCCGATTGGTGGGTTTCGCGCGTCACGCCTGCGACGACAAGGGGTTGTTATATCCGACACCCGCCAAGATCGACAAACAGGAATTCATCGATAATCTCCTGGTTCCCAGCGTACCGGGACAGGAAAAGAGAATGAAATACGACGATATCTTCGATTTCGCCATCGAACGCGTGCAGCAGGAGTGGGTAGAAGTCTCACGTTACGCCCTGGGGCTGGCAGATCAAATTTCTTTCCGCAATGATGAGTGGGACCTTGATACCGGAAGGAACAAGCTGGCAGGAAACAAACTGGTCTTTTGGGAGGTGGCCTGAGATGCGCCCTTTGAAGACAATGTTCTTGTTATTTACCGTTTTCTTCGTTACCGGCTGTGTCTCTCTTTGCCCGTCCATCGATCCCCAGTTTGAAACCATCTCTCGTCTCGACAACCATATGATCCCTCTGGCGAAAGCCATTGATGTTATTGTGGATAAATTGCCTCCCGATGCCAAAGATGAAGAGATCCTTAAAGCAGCGGCAGAACGGAGCGGAAACCCTCAATTGCTTGAACCCTTCAGAGATTATGTACTGAAAGCACGGATTCAGGATAGTGTGGGGGTGATCCTCGTCTGCTCGAAGGATGGCAAGGAAGGGATCATCGAGGATGTGTCATGCACGACAAGGCCGGATACTCACAGGCCGAGCGGGTCGCCCTGCGTTTATCTGCTTGACTTGAAGGCCGTCTGCGAGTCGCCGTAGCTCTGGTTCGCTTTCTCGGCGAGATCGATACATGCATATCTATATAGATAGGTCGCTCACAACCACCAGCAAGTCATTAAAGTGCCGTCCGTGGGGCGAAATCCTTTGTATCGGGATTGATGTCTCCCTGTTAAGCCTGATTATTCTTCCTCTGCATTAGAGTATTTGCCAATGCCTGGGATATCGGAAGTCCTGTCAGCCGTTCCAGCCACAACCATTGCCCTAGCGGGTTCACTTCCAAGAATATGTACTCGTTTTCCGGGGTGACGATCAGGTCATACGCCCCGTAGATCAGCCCCAAACTTCGCTGCACAAGCAGCAAACGCTGGCAAATTTCGTCCGGTAGGGTATGCGGTATGTAATGGAGATGGTTTTGCTTTCTCCGCCAATCCAGTTCCGCACCCATCAGGACCTGGGAGTCGATCCTGACCGCAAAGACCGACTCTCCGACGAGCGTAGCCCGCACTTCATAGGCTTTGGCGATACGCCGCTGGAAGATGCCCGGCGCGGCTCGGATTTCCTCCGCTCCGTGCTCCACCTGATCCAAATCAAGCAGTGAAGTAAAAATAAAGCGGTCCGGCAGGTCGGCGTACCAGGTGACGGGTTTGTAAATGTACTGTTCCGGTCCGGCGCCAACAAATCCAGCCACCGCTTGAGGATCGTTACTGATACACGTCGGAGGGACCGCAAAACCAGCCTGCTGTGCTGCCTGCAGTTGAACGGGCTTGTCGCGCGCCAGTAGATCCGCAGCCCGCGGGTTGATCCAGAACGCTTGTGGGGTGAAGGCGCTAAGCGAGCCCAGCGTGCTGCGCCACTCTCGCTCGATGAATCCCTGGATGATCGGCATCGGTTCTGCGCCATACTCTATCAGGCTGAAGGGCTTCACACGCCACCATACCGCGTCCAGCTGGTCGAGGCGAACCCGCCCCCGAGAAGTAAGGATTTCTCCACATGCCAGGCCGTCATCCAACCAGTAGGTGAGATGTGATTCTTCCGGGCAGATCCGGTTGAAGAGCACGGGTGCAGCCCCCAGGCATTCCAATTTTTGAACCACTGCATCGATATGGGGGTCGGGAAGCTGGCCGACGATCAGGATTGTCGGGATCATCCGTCAACATCGAGGCCGCAGCCCGGGCTCCAGGTACATTGCACAGTAGCGGTACCGGTGTAAGTGGCATCCTGATGCCCGCCGTCTTCTTCCTCATCATCACGTGCCTGGCTTTCCTCAAAACGAACACCGAAGGGGATCTTTGCCAGAAGATAGGGGCTGGCAAAATGGCGCGAAATGATATCGGCAATAATAGGCATTGTCTCGATCGGGTTGGGGTTGTCTAGCGCTTCAATTTCACGGACGGCGGCTTCGGCGCGCCTGGCAGCCCGGTGGGCGCGCGGCGGGCATTGCAGTGCATCCTCCGGCAGGCCGAGCCGCGCCAATACTTCGGCCGGATTATCCACCAGGGATTTCAAAAGCCGCTGATTGTGGCGAAGCATATAATCCAACAACAGATGATTCTTTAAACGTTCTGGATCGGTCATCGCAAACTCCTTTTAGTTGTAAAGATAGACGAAGTTCTGCATGGGACGCTCGTCCCCGACCTGGTAATCCACTTGAAATTTCTTCCTCCGTCCCGGAGGTGGGAACTCAGCCGGCGGGATCACAAGACGAATCAGTTTTTCTTCATTCGGCATCAACCGGAGGCGTGAGTAGGATTGAAGTTCTACTCGTCTCAGAGGCTGATCGGTAAAGAATGAAGTGCGGCGCATGGCCGGCTGACCTGCGGGCAGGGACAAGGCATCGCAAACATCGAACCCGAAATGGTTATGGATAAACCGTTCGTTTACACTGGGACGCGGCCACCTCAGGTTGGTCATAAGGCGTGGAAGCGTGCCGGCCGGATTGATTTCCGTGGGCAGATAGCCTGGCATATTGCCCTCAATCGCATGATCCAGTCTTAAAGCATAGGCGTCTTCCACACGAGAGGCCTCGGCACTGAGCACGCTCGTGCTGGTCAAATGGTCGGGCACAAACGGAAGAGGGAAGCGCTCATCCAGATCGGAGAAGCGGTTGCGGTTGTCAATCACAGTTACCAGCAGTTTGGGCTGAATGGCAGCGGAGGACATATTGATCGCCGGATAGGTGATTACCGCAGCTTGCTCGGGGTTGGGGACCCTCAGGATGATGGTATTGTGGCTGCCGGCCTGCGGGTTGATATAGGGATCCCAGCTCAAACAGCGTGAAGGGTAATGGAGCATTGAAAAACTGTCGAATACGCGGGCATGGAAGCAAGCGTGGGCGATGAATTCATCCGGCGGGGTCCAGGATACCTTCGCAGGATAAGGATAGCCGGCGGGAATGATTGGGATGGTTAAATTCTGCAAGGTTATCATTGTGGCGGCCTGATTTCCGATATAGATGTTATAGGCTGTTTCCAAAAGAACGCCACAAGCGTCGGCCGTGCCCAAGTTGCTGATTTGGATGCTTACCAGTGTCGGCTGATTTGCCGGAACGGGAAAGGCGGAAAATTGGATAGCCGGGCTTAAAAAGCCGATATCGCTGCCGACCCAGGCCGGGTTGACCGGGCGGGTGCCGTCATCCTGCGGGCACATTGCGATGCTGAGGCGAGTGAAGATGTCCGGTTTTTCGCCGCCTTCTTCAGGATAATTTGGGTAGTCGCTCATGATATTCCTCTCTTCGCCTATTACGGCTTATAGACTGGCGGAGGTCCTTCCCAACCCAGGAAACCGTATCCATAATCTCCGTCCAGATCGAAACATGCCGGCGGATATTGACCGGTGATCAGTCTGGTTGAAAAATCTACTGCATTGCCGAATTGGGGTCCATTGAAGGTAGCCCGTTCGATGTCAATCGACGCAGCCGGGCTGAACGCATTCGCGAAAGATTGAATAGACCCATCATGGGCAGCGGGATAGGCCGGTCCATCCACGAAGTGCGAGGGGGCTGCATAGGCCGGACAGGGGCTGCTCTCACATAGCGGAGCATCCAGATTGTTGGCATAGAGCATCGGATCGGCCAGCCAGAATGCCTGGGTAAGGCGCGGCGTCTGCTTGTATGGATAGATGAAGCCATAGTAGCTTCCGGCGCGAAAGGGATTGTTAACGGTCGCTATTTTCGAGAAAGGCCTGATTAAATCCACGCTGGAAGCCTTTCCCCACCCGCTGAGCGCCAGGGCATAGCGGGCATTCATTACATACTCGTACAGGGCAAGCTGAATCTCATAGATCAGCCAGCGCGGGGCGAGCGTAAGGACCCTGGTCAGGATCGCTCCCGGCAGGGTAATAAGCTTTATGATCAAAGTCAACGCTCGCAACGCCGCCAAAAACAGAGCAATCAGCCATAGCCAAAACTGCCACCATTTAATGTTGTTGAATGACTGACCGACCTGCTTAGCCGACTTGGTCAACTCATTCATCACCTCCTGGAAAACCTCGTCCATGCTTTCAGGCGGCGGGACAGGGGCGGTGATCCCGGCATTGGTAGAAAGCTCCAGGAAGAGCTGCATGGTCTGGAAGGCCCTTTCCAGATCTTCCTCGCCAGGCACACCGTTTGGAAAGCGTTTGGGATGAATGGAAGGCAGTCCCCCCAGCGGCTGGGTATAAATCTGCTGCATCGTACGCACGAGCAGAGCGGCGATACTGTGAATATCTTCACCTACACCCACTTCCTTCTCTAGACCGGCGTTAATAATGTCTGCATTCTTGTAATGATCCCATAACCAGGCGTCGATGATGTTCTCGATTACCATGTGACGAATCACATGCTCGCGGAAAGGTCCTCCCACGACTGAATTTACGTATGGGTGTCCGGTTACATCCGCGCCGATGTGTGTCCAGTAGCCGGTTGCATAAGCGCGCAGTAAATGGTCTGCGCCGGCGTTGCCCATCAGGGCCTGGGCGAAGCGCCCCGTTCGCCGGTAATGGAGCACATCCGTCCACCACCAGTTGTCATACATTCCTACCGGTTCTGCGGATTTGTAGCTGCCATCATGCGAGTAGGGGTGGCCGAACCTCCTGAAGACAAAAGAAAGATCAGCGGCTTGAAGGCTGATTTGGGCGCTGTTTGGCAGACCTGGATAATTCAACCCGGCAAAGGGATTTTCGACGGCTTCTGTCGAGCCGGGGATCAGTGTTAGAATCATCAGATTCTTGAACGACTCGAAACTCAGCGACACTAGGCCGCCCAAGCTTTGGAGCATGCCGCCGCTGAACCAGTCGGCCAAGTCAATCGCCGGGTTCACTAAGGCATCCGCCGCTTCGTCCAGCACTTTTTTAATATCCTTGATCGTCCTGTAGACATCCAGGATCGTGTTCAATATCTCCGATTCGCCGATCGGATCGAACAAGAAGAAAGTCATGTCCGGTCCAATCGCCCCCAGGTTGTAGGCGGCACGGTTTTGCTGGATGTACTGGGGGTTATTGAGACTGTTAATGACTTTCTCTGCAACGACGAGATGACCTCCAACTTGAGGCATGATTTCCTCCTTTAGTATTTTACCAACGATTTATACCGAAGGACTCTGACGACATAAGATCACCCCCTTAATAAAGAAGCGACCGGAAGAGATTGAAGTGAAGTGATTAGAAGTTGATGAGAAGTTGATTCAGTACGAACTGAAGATACTTAAGGTAGCCTTGTATGTCAAGAAGATTTTATCATAAACTTACCCTGCTGTTAGCGAGCGGCGTCTCGGCTTCATCTTGTAGGAATAACCCGATATTGTCTTCCGCAAGACACGGGAGCAAAGCTAATCCATCAGATCGATTGGCAGGCGGTCCTCAAACAGGACCCGCCGCCCTTACTTCGGCGCGACGACGTGGTTGCGCAACACCCCGATGTTCTCGACCTCACACTCCACCACATCGCCCGCCTTCAGCAGCCTGGGCGGGTCCATTGCAAAGCCCACACCCTCAGGCGTACCGGTGGCAATCAGGTCACCCGGGTAGAGGGTGAAGCCCTCCGAGAGGACCGAGACGATCGTTGCGATGTCGAAGATCATGTCGTTGGTGTTGGAGTTCTGCCGGATCTGGCCGTTCACCCGGCTCTGGAGGGCAAGGTTGTTGCCGTCGCCGGCCTCGTCCTTGGTGACGATCCACGGCCCCAGAGGACCGAAGGTGTCCAATCCTTTGCCCTTGAACCACTGGGCGTGACGACGCTGAACGTCGCGGCCCGAAATCTCGTTCATGATCGTGTAGCCGTAGATGTAATCCATGGCCCGCTCTTTGGGGATGTTGATCCCCTGCTTGCCGATGACGATGACCAGCTCGCATTCGTAATCGAGTTCTTTCGTGATCGCGTGGTGGATAATCTGGCCCTCGGGTCCGTTGTGCGAGCCGGACCATTTGCAGAAGAAAACGGGGTCTTTCGGGTATTCACCCACTTTCCGAAGGCCGTGCTTACGCGCGCCTTCGTCGGAGTGCTTCTTGTAGTTGAGGCCGACGGCGATGACCGGCCGTTTGAGCTCGGCGATGGGGGCAAGCAACTTTACAGAAGAGAGCGGCTTGGGCTTGCCGTTGGTCTTGGGTATGCCTCCCGCGGCAATGATGCCATAGGCGTTGCCCGTCTCGGGGACGACGTCCTCCACGCCCGCTTCGGTGAGAACTGCGACACGCGGCCCTTTATCGGTCTGGTAAGTAAGAAGTTTCATGGTTCCTCTCGGCGTTTATTTTGTTTGATTTGATAAAACTCGTTTTATATTTTATCCAGTTACGACCTGAACTGTTCCTACTCAAACAGCTCTTCGGCAACGGTTTCCTTGTGCCAGAAGATCAATTTGCGTTGCAGCCAGATCACTACCCCGAAGGTCGCCAACCCCAGCAGGCTGAGATAGATGATCAGCGCAAAGACCCGCGGCGTGTGGATCATGGACGCGGCTATACGGATGAGCTCGCCGAACCCCTTGCCGCCGCCCAGAAACTCTCCCACCACCGCGCCGACCACCGACAAGCACCGCGGCGTTCTTCAGGCCGGTGAAAAAGAGGGGCATTCCCGTGGGCAACTTCAGCCTGGTTAATGTTTGCCAGCGGGTGGCGCCCATCGTGCGGAAAAGCATGCGTGCATTCTGGTCCGCGGCGTGGATACCGGCCGCCGTGGCTACAATAATCGGGAAGACCGCAACGAAGGCGGAGAGCGCCACCTTGGAGGCGATGCCGAAGCCCAGCCAAGAAACGAACAGGGGCGCAAAGGCCACCTTGGGCATCGCGTTGATCAGCAACCAGATAGGGCATCACCATCCGCTCGCCGAAGTCCGTCTCGCCAACGAGCAGCCCGAGGGAAAAGCCGAGAGCGACTGCAATGCTAAAGCCAAGCAGCACCTCCTGGGTCGTTGTCCACAGCGATTTCAGCATATAATCCCCGGTGAGCAGGTTCAGACCGACCGTGACAATGTCGGCGATCGTCTCGAACGGCGAGGGCAAGAATGATGTGCGAGATCACCTTCAGACAGATAGACAATCTGCCAAACACGCCAAAAAGGCCAATAGCAGCATCACCATGGTCACCGGGCGCGGGATACGGTCGATCCAGGACATTTTTTCGGCGGCCCATACCGTCTCGCACACCGCCTCCTCTGCGGCATCGTTGTCCGTTCGTCTGTCATAGGAATGCTCCTTTGTCGAGTAGCTCGCGAATCTGTTTGACGAGCGCTGCGAAGCGCGGTTCCGTCATCATTTCCAGAGTCCGCGGGCGGGGTAGATCGATGGTGACCGTCGCAGCGATGCGCCCGGGCCGCGGAGACATGACGCTGACCACGTCGGAGAGGATGACGGCCTCGGGGATCGAATGGGTGACGAGGAAGGTCGTTGCGTTGCGCTCCTTGCAGATCCGCTGCAGTTCCATATCCATGAAGTCACGGCTTAACTCGTCCAGCGCACTGAACGGCTCGTCCAGGAGCAGGACGGTCGGCTCGGTGATCAGCATCCGGCAGATCGCCACGCGCTGGGCCATCCCTCCCGACAACTCGTTCGGGTAGACCTGCTCGAACCCCTTCAGGCCGACCAGATCGAGCAGCGCCCTGGCGTCGTCATGCTTGGCCAAGGCCGCTTTTTTCCCATCCCGTATCTCGATCGGCAGGACGACATTTTCGACGGCCGTGCGCCAGGGGAAGAGGGTGGGCTGCTGGAACATCATCCCGATGTCCCGCCGCGGACCGGTCACCGGCTTCCCGGAGAGCATCACACTGCCTTCCGACGGCGACAGCAGGCCGGTCATGATCTTGAGCAGCGTCGATTTCCCGCAGCCGCTCGATCCGATGACCGCCCAGAAGCTCCCTTCGGTCAGGCGAAGATCGATTTTTTCGAGCGCATGTACGTTGCGCCTCTTGTAGGTTTTGCTGACCGCCGCGCAGTTCATAGACCGGCCGGCCTGAAAGGCCGGCCGGCAAAGGTGAAAGAGTAGTTTCCATGGCCATCGTTACTTACCGTTCCAGTAGTTGACGAACTCGTTCGTATAGGCATCCTCCAGTTTCGGCAGGGGCGCCTTCAGGAAGCCCGAGGCGAGAGCGCTCTCATGCCAGAGCTTCCAGCCCGCCGGCGGGTTGTAACCCCAGCCGTTCGACATATCCAACGGAGTCATCCGGTCTATGGTCATATCCAGCAGCGCGTTGGCTAGGGCGACATCCTCACCCTCCTGCGGGTTCCCCTTCTTGCAATACTGGAGCACCTTATCCCGGTTGGCCTTGATCAGGCCAAACTTGGTTCCGCGGACCATGGCGCGGCCAAAACCCTTGATCACATCGGGATTCTCCTTGATGTATGAGCCGCATGGCTACAAAGCCATTCCCGAAGTAGCTGAGATACTTTTCAGGAGTAATATCTCGCAACGGGAGACCCCGCCTCGTAATGACCGCGGCATCGGACTATCGAAGCGGCATACGCCTCGATATCGCCGCGCAGGAAGGCCGCAGCGGCCATCCCGCCGTCGCCCACGGGCAGAAACGTATAGTCCTTGCCCTCCTTCATGCCGGCATCGGTCAGCATCGGGCGAACGAATGCGACCTCGGCGCCGTCCGCGGTGCCGACGCCGATCACCTTACCCTTCAGATCGCCGGGTACTTTGTAGGACGCATCCTTTTTTACCACCAGGCCGAATATGCTCTTCGGGTAGAGATTGTAGAGCCAGACGACGTCCAACCCGCGGCCGCGCGCGGCCAGGAGCGGCCCGGGCCCGGGTCGGCCGATTTGCGCCTTGCCGGCGGCCACGCCCTGGAGCACCTGCGAAGAACCATCCACGGCCTCCCAATTGCACTCCAGTCCTTCGTCTCTTGAAGTAGCCTTCGCCGACGGCGACGAAGAAATTATACGTCGTTATTGCTGAGGGGCCGGGAGCCAGGACGGTAATTTTGGTGAGAGGCCCCTTCTGGGCTTGGGCTTCGGCAGTTCCCCACGGGAGGACTGCAAAGATCATGGACAAACAGAATGATTACGCGAATAACTGTTCTATAGTTCATCGTTCAGATCCTCCTTTCAAATGAAAAGAACTCTTTACCCGCTTATGTTACGCGGCCCAGTATTACGTGGCGAGATTAGCCTTAAAATTTTTGATTGTCAATGAAAAGGACATGAAAAAGACATGAAAAGGAACATGAAAAGCGCAGGAAGAGTAAAAGAAAAAGTCCTGGCGGATTCAATATGATGGACGAACGCACAGGCGGAGCATATTTAATCTAGGATTCGTTAAGATGGTCAGGGTAGCATGGACGGATCGACTTCATTTCAGTGAGCGCTCGATGGCAGTAATAGGCCAAAAGGTATATCGACGGATGCCCGCAAAGTGCTTCCTCTACAGGAGAAGAAGGGTAACGGTAACTTGGTAGCGGTTGGTTTGCCAAGGCCGCCCATCATTATGATAGGGTTTCGTTTTCCTCGTCCGTCAGGTCGTGCATCTGCTGAAGAATCAACGCCCCCAGGGTGGCAAAGATCTCCTTGGTCGGCCTTCCGAATCCGTCGGTATAACAGGAAGCGATCTTGTGAACGGGCAACTCGGAAAGGATATGCTCCCGGAACAGACCGGCCCAGGAGTCGTCCAGAAGTTTGCGTCGTTTGGGTCCCAGGTAGTCCCAGGGATCGATCAGGTAGGGCGTTTTGTGATCGCGGGCATGAATCATGGCGTCAGCACCTATATCGTTAATATTTAACATGATTCATACCATTTTACAGAAAAGCTGTCAAGAAAAATATGTGCAAATGTTAAATTATTTTAAAATGTTACGCTGATTTTGACTTTTTACGAGGTCGTCAAATCTTCAGCGGAGTTGAACATTGACGTTTATTCAAAAGACGCGCGCGTAGAACATCAGAATTTTTGCTTCGGAGGGGGCGGTATCCTTCCTCCTACCATGAATTCGTATAGAAGATCGACATAGGTAGACCCTCTCGGGTTTTCCTGTCACACCACCGGGCATACGGGTCACGTACCACGGCGGTTCGATAGGGTTAAGCGT
>CAWJHT010000083.1:0-12394 GCA_963842685.1 uncultured delta proteobacterium
TGATGGAATCTTATCTCAAGATGATCGACGGGCTAAGCAAATGGACGGGAAAATGGGTTGCCTGGGCCATCATCCCCAACGTGCTGGCGCTCGTCTATGAGGTCGTTGCACGCTACATTCTGAACAGCCCCACCATCTGGTCCTATGATGTGACCTACTTCCTCTACGGGAGCCATTTCCTGCTGGGGGCGGCCTATGTCCTTTCCGTCGATGCCCACATCCGGATCGACATCTTCACCTCGCACTTCTCTGCGCGGACCAGGGCCATCATCGATCTGGTCGGCTATCTGCTCCTGTTCTTCCCGGTGGTCATCGCCCTCGTCTATGCGGGGGGACAGTATGTCCTGCAGTCCTTCGAGATGGGCGAAAAATCGGGCCTCAGCCCCTGGAGGCCCTACCTCTATCCATACAAGGCCGTGATCACGATCAGCTTTGTTCTTCTGCTTCTGCAGGGAATAGCATGCTTTATCCGCAATATCACCCTGTTGGCGAGAGGAGAAAAGCCATGATGGAGAACCTCTCCCTTTTCATGTTTCCGGTGATGATCCTGGTCGTATTTGCGGGATTTCCCGTTGTTTTCAGCCTGATGGGCATTTCTCTTTATTTCGGCATCGTCAGTTTCGGACCGGAGGTCATCCCGATGATCATCCGCCGCGTCTACGGCGTGGCCGACAACTATGTCCTCGCCGCCGTGCCGCTGTTCATTTTCATGGGAACGATGCTGGAGAGATCGGGCATCGCCAAAATCCTTTTTGAGACGATCAGCATGTGGACGGGGCGCATCAAAAACGGCCTGGCGGTGACGACCATCCTGATGTGCACGATCATCGCCGCCTGCACGGGGATTATCGGAGCGGCCGAGGTGATGGTCGGGGTGATGGCCATACCGCCGATGATGAAACGGGGCTACAACCACGCCCTGATCGCCGGCACGGTCATCGCCGGCGGGGCGCTCGGCACCATCATCCCGCCGAGCGTCGTCACCGTCGTCTACGGTCCCGCCGCGGGGATATCCGTCGGCCGTCTCCTGATCGCCACGATCTTCCCCGGCCTTCTGCTCTCGTCGGTCTATGTCTTGTACATTGTCGTCCGTTCCTATGGCCAAAGAGGGTTTGCCCCGCCGATCTCTTCCGAGGATCGGGATATTCCCCTGTCGCGGAAACTCAAGGCCACGGTCACGGGAATGCTGCCGTCCGCCGTCCTGATCTTCACCGTCATGGGCACCATCATTCTCGGCTTTGCCGCACCCACGGAAGCCGCCGCCCTGGGCGCCTTCGGAAGCGTCCTGCTGACGATCGGCTACGGCAACTTTACCCTGAAGGTGCTGCAGGAGGCGACCATCCAGACGCTCAAGATCTCCAGCATGATGATGATGATCCTGCTCGGGGGGTTCATGTTCAGCGGCGTCTTCCTCGGGCTCGGGGGCAGCGACGCCACGGAGAGGATGCTGTCGGCCCTCAACATGGGGCCCTGGGCGGTTCTGGCCTTCTTCATGTTCGTCGTCTATCTTGCCGGCTTCCTGCTCGACTGGGCCAGCATCCTGCTCATCTTCGTCCCCATCTTTTCGCCGATCATCGAGAAACTGGGTTTCGACCCGATCTGGTTCGGCGCGCTCTTCATCATGATGATCCAGACCTCCTATCTGACGCCGCCGATGGCGCCCGGGATCTTTTATCTCAAGGGGATCGCCCCGCCCGAGCTGACGACCCGGGAGATCTTTCGGGGGATTGTCCCCTACATGCTGCTCCAGCTTGTCGCCATCGCCATTGTTGCCTTCTTCCCGCAGATCGCCCTCTGGCTGCCGGAAAAACTGATCGGCTGGAATTAGAAGGCCAGGGGACAGCGACGCCGAAGAGAATTCCCGCCCGCTTCCAGCGGCAGCGGGTCCGAATGAAGAAAGGAGATTGTCCAAGATGACCAAAAAAGAACGCATCCTCATGGCCATGCGGGGCGAGACCCCGGACATGCTGCCCTATACGCCGCGCTTTGACCTCTGGTACAATTCCAACTCCTACCGGGGCACCCTGCCCAAGCGCCACCAGGGGCGCAGCCACGATGAAATCGCCCGGGCGGAAGGGTGGGCTCTGCACAAGGTCGTCCCGGAACTCCTGGAAGTGGTCGATCCCTGGGAGAACCTGACGCGGGGCATCGGGCTCTACAGCCTCAAGGAAAACGGCTACAAGATCAACTTTTCGCCCAACGTCCATCTGGAGGTCCGGAAGACCCGCCAGGGGGACGAGGAGGCCACGCTGGTGGAGTACCACACCCCCAAGGGGGTGGTCAGCACCAAGGAGGTGATCAACGAAGAGATGCGCAAGGCCGGCGTCTCCATCACCTGGGTTCAGGAGCACGGCATCAAGCGGCCCGAAGATTACGAGATCTGGGCCTACGTCTTCGAGAACATCACGGTGACCCCGGATTATGAACGCTACCGGGCCTGGCAGAACCGCATCGGCGACGACGGCGTGGCCGTGATGATGGGCAGCTTCCCCGCTTCGCCCATCAACCACATCCAGCGCGACTTTCTCGATGCCACGGAGTTCTTCTTCCATTACAAGGATCACGCGAGGGAGATGCGCCGACTGGCCGAGGCCATCGGCCTGGTGTACGAGCAAACCCTCAAGGTGGTGGGCGATTCGCCGGCCGAGGTGGTCCTGTGGGGCGCCAACTACGACGACATGATCACCTACCCGCCTTATTTTCAGAAGGAACTGATCTCCCTGGATCCGGAAGGCCTCCGACTACCTGGCCGCGAAGGGCAAGCTGGTGATCTGCCACTGCGACGGCGAGAACCAGGGCCTCATCGACCTGATTGCCGATTCGGGCATGCACGTGGCCGAGGCGGTCTGCTGCGCCCCCATGACCAAGCTGCCGATCGAGACCTACTACGAGCGCTGGTGCAAATCCGGGAAACTGACCCTCATGGGCGGCCTGATCCAGTCCATGCTGTCGCCGGCCACGTCCAGCCTGGAGGACCTCAATGCCTATCTTGACCATTTCTTCAAGGCCGTGGCGCCGGGCAACCGCATCATCCTGTCCGTGGCCGACACCACCCCGCCCAACGCGGATTTTGACCGCCTGGCCATGATCGCCGAGCGCGTCGAAAGGGAAGGCCGCCTGCCCCTCGAGGCCGGCGCCTTCCGCCCCCTGACCGAGGCGCAGTTGAAGCCGGCCGCCGGCCGCATGGCGCAACAGGCGCCCGACGAGACCTTCCAGAGAGTCCACGCGGACGTGCTCGCCGGCAACGATGCGGACATCAAGGTTCACATCCAGGCGCTGCTCGACCAGGGGGTGAACGCCAAGGAGATTCTCAACCGCGGCATGCTCAGCGCCATGGAGGTGATCAGCGGGCGCTTCCGCGAAGGCACGGTGTTTATTCCCGAGGTATTGCTGTCCGCCCGTGCCATGAAGGAGGCCCTCGTCGTGCTCGAACCCTACCTGGCGCAAGAGAAGAAGGATGTGACCGGGAAAATCCTGCTCGGCACGGTGCGCGGCGACCTGCACGACATCGGCAAGAACATGGTGGCCACCATGCTGCGCGGCGTCGGTTTCGATGTGGTGGACCTCGGCGTCAACATCACGGCGGATGATTTTGTTGCGGAGGTTGAACGACAACGGCCGGACATCCTGGGGATGTCGGCCCTGCTGACCACCACGATGCCCGAGATGAAGAAAACCATCGATGCGCTCGTCGCCCGCGGGCTGCGGGACCAGGTCAAGGTTGTGGTGGGCGGCGCGCCGCTCAACGAGAAGTTTGCCCGGGATATCGGGGCGGACGGATACGGGAGCGATGCGGGGTCCGGCGTGGATTTGGTCAGGCGGTTGCTGAAAGGGAATGCCCCTCATTAGATCCGGAGGTCCGGCGGGGAGGCGTCTCGGCAAAACCGATGCGCCTCCCTGGTTTGCGGCGGCGGGGGAAGAAGAACAGGCCAAAAATACTCGTCAGGGAGAAAGTCTCTGCACCGTCAAGGAGATGCAATGGATTATCCTCGAATTGAGGAATCGACCCTGTGCCAGGGGCGGCGGGTGGTCATCGCCTGCCGTGTCATGGAGCCGGAGCTGACCAAGGTTCTTGTGGAAGCGGAAGAAGAGGTCGAGGTTCTCTATCTCGACCAGGCCCTCCACCGGACACCGACTAAACTGCTTGGTCAGCTCCAGGAAAAGATCGATCAGGTCGCGCGAGAGGGCCTCCCGGATCGTCCTGGGCTACGGCCTTTGCTCCAACGGCGTGGTCGGCGTCACGGCGCGTCAGCAGGGGCTGCTCATCCCCCGCTGTCATGACTGCATCGCCCTGTTTCTTGGCTCTCCGTCCCGTTATCAGGAGGTCTTCCGGGAAAAACCGGGGACCTACTACCTGACACCGGGTTGGATCGCGGAAAAAAAAGATCCTCTGGGAGTTCTCGAAGAGTATGTTCCCAAGTACGGCCGGGAGACGGCGCAGTGGGTCATGGAGGAGGAGCTCAAGCATTACACCCATATCGCCCTGATCGACACGGGCGTGGAGGAGATGGCGCCGCTGCGGGAGCGGGCGATGGAGAATGCCGCCGTCCTGAAAAAGCAGTATGAGGAGATCCCGGGCAGTCTCGATTACTTCCGCGAGCTCCTCCGCGGTCCCTATACGGAGGAAAAATTCCTCCGCCTCCGGCTGGGCGAGCGTTTCACTCAGGAGATGTTCTTTTAGCTGTTGCTGCCGATGTTCTGCTCGATCAGGTTCTTCCGATATTCCGTCGGACGGATCCCCTCTTTCTTTTTGAAGACCTTGGCAAAGTGGCTGGGATCCTGATACCCCACTTCAAGGCAGATCTCTATGATACTCAGGTTTGTCTGTTTCAGGAGTTTTTTTGCAATCGATATCCTGACGGAGGTCAGGTATTCCAAGAAAGAGATCCCCATCTCTTTTCGAAACAGATGACTGAGATAATAGGGATTGATGCCCACTGCCTCCGCTATTTTTTTCAGTGAGATGTCCTGATTGTAATTTCCCCAGATAAATTCTTTTGCTTTTGTAAAAACCCTCGTGTGGCGGATGTTTCGATTTTGGTAGATACATTCGAAAAGCTGGTCAAAGGCCTTTCTGAGGAAGTAATAGAGGGTCTCCTGGGAATCATCTTTTGATAGGTTCTGAATGTACTGATATTTAAACCCGAGGATCTCCTCTAAATTGGCCCCTGCCTCTACTGCGGCCCTGGCAATGATGAAGATGATCTCCAAGGCCCTGGCTTTTAGAACCCCGATATGCTCATGACTCCGGAACAGGGTCGTTCCGAGCAACTCGTCCAGCAGCCCTTTTGCCCCCTTTCGGTCGCCCATCTTGATGAGGTCGATCAGCTCTCCTTCCTTATAAAGATCGCTCCTGGATTGAAGAGGGGAGGCAGAGTGAGAGCCGCACCGTCCGACTCACTTTGCTTTCTTGCAAAAAGTCCTTCTGCCAGAAGGGCCTGTTGCCGAGTGATTTCGTGCTGCCTTTGTTGGGAAGCGACATCACCTTTCGAGACGTAATTCGCTATCATGAAGAGGAGGTCTGCGGCGGCCTGGACCCTCCGTTCGGAAAAAACGGGAATCTCCGGAAGGGTTCGCATCAGGGAAGCTTCATCCAGGGAGAGTCTTTTCACTTTGGTGAGGATACTCTGTTCCATGAAGGGGTTCATATGTCTCAAGAGAATCGGACCGCACACAAAGGCAGTCAGGTTTTTCCCTCCGTCAAGGAGAGCTGCCGTGAATTCGATCATGTCGGTATGGCATTGAAAGATATAGGGCTCTCCTGTTTTTATTGATATTTGGATGGCCCGGTTGATGTCTTTTAGACAGTTTTCCCTCCCCGAGGAACAACTGCGGATGATTTTACAGAATGGATGGCCATGTCCATTGATCGAGTTGATATTCCCCCTTCCCATTCAACGGGAAGAGACTAACCTGCAATTTCATTGCCTCCTGGAATGACTCAAGTATTCTAAAGAACGCATTTCCCTCGGCATTATCCGCGTCCAACACCTGTTGAAGGGATTCGTGATTCGAAACCATCTTTCTTCCTCCCTCCTTTCCTTCCGGCTAGCAGTTCCTTCGCTTTTTTAACCCCATCCATGGCATCAATCCCAAATGCATCCGCTCCGATGCTATCGGCAAATTCTTTGGTGATGGGGGCGCCTCCGACAAGGATTTTAACGCGGCCCTTGAGCCCCGCCTTCTTCAGGGCGATGATCGTGTCTTCCATGGAGTGCATGGTGACGGTGTAGAGACAGGAGAGCAGAAGAAGATCCGGTTTTTCCTTTTTAACCGCTTTGACAAAATGTTCGGGCGCCACATCGATCCCGAGATCGATGATCTCAAACCCATTCGCCTCCATGAACATCAAAAAGATATTCTTGCCGATATCATGGACATCCCCCCTCACGGTTCCGGCCACGGCCTTTCCGGTAGACCGGGGCCTCAACGTCATAAGGGCAGGTTGGAGGGTGTTCAGGGAGAGTTTCGTCGCCATGGCCGAGACCAGGACATTGGGGATAAAGTATTCGTAGGTCTTCCATCTTTCACCTACGATCTCCATCGCGCGCAGGATACCCTGCTCGATGATGAGGGAAGGATGCAGCCCTTCCTGGAGGCATTTTCCCGTGAGAGCGGTTGCCCGATTAATATCTCCCTTCACGATGGCGCATTCCAGCTGGCGGATGGATTTCATATGATTCATCGTATTCAATCCAACCCTTTCTATGGAGAGGTGTAACGGTACCATAGTTGTTGAAAAAGTAAAAGGGGGGGAGAAGCCCCCCCTTTACTTTCGTGATTGCCAATCGGCTTTGATTTAGAGATACTTCCCGGCCTCCGGTTTGTATTTCCAGAGTCCGAACAGGATGGCGGAAGAGATGAACGCCGAGATGATCCAGAACCAGAAGGCGGACTCCCATCCCCATTTATCGGTCAGCACACCGGTGAAGACCCCGGCCATCCCGGCGCCGATGTAGCCGAAGAAGTCAATAAAACCCGCGGCTGAACCGGCTGCTTTTCGGGTTCCAAAATCCATCGGCACCGCCCCGATGAGGATGACCTGGGTGCCCAGGACACAGAAGCCGATAATTCCCAGCGTCAAGAAACCCAAAACCCAGGCATCTTTCGGGACGCCATAGTAGAAGAAGATGGCCATAAATCCCAATATCCCCATGAGCAGGGCCGCAATCGGCGCCCGGCGGGATTGGAAGAACCGGTCGCTCGCCCAACCCGAGAAAATCGCCCCGGCGATGCCGAAAAGCGGTATCGCAATGACTTTATAGGCCGTCTTGTCGATGGCCGCCTTTTGGATCTCAAACATGTAGGTTGGGGCCCAGAGGAGGAAACCGTAGCGGATGATATCGACGAAGAAGAAGGCCCACGAAACCGCCCAGACCCTCTTGTTTCCAACCGTCTGTTTCAGGGTAAAGGCGAACCCGGCATGCTCCTCCTTCTCCTTTTTCGGTTTGATCTTGGCCTTGATCTGTTCCACCGTCATCCCGGCAAACTCGCCGTGCTGTTCATAGATTTCGATTGCAGGGAGATTGACCTCCTCCGGCCTGTTTTTAAGAAGGAGGAGAGGGAGGAACCCGATCGCCGCAAAGATGAGTGCAGGAACCCAGAAGCCTGACCTCCAGCCATAGTTGGCGATCAGGTATCCCGCCAGGAGCCAGGAAAGCGTATTCCCAAGCTGATAACACGCCCCGTACCACCCCATGCGTTTCCCCCGGGCTTTCGGAGGAAACCACTGGGAGAGGGTTTTGATGCAGTTGGACCAACCTCCCGCCTGGAAAAAGCCGTTGAGGCACCAGATCACGCCTACCGCAAGAATTCCCAGCCCTACGGCAGGTCCCACCAGGATATTCATCAAAGCGGACAGCATGATGGCAATAAAGAGGTAGTGCTTTGATGAAAAGCGCTCTACAAGTTGGCCATGAACAAACTGCCCCACGGCATAGGCCCAAAAGAGAGCGGTTCCGATCGCGCCCAACTGCGTTTTTGACCAGCCCGTCTCTTTCATGATTCCCGGGATGGCGATTGAAAAATTGACCCTGCAGAGATAGAAGGCTCCGTAGGTGATCCATAAAACGATGAAGATCTGATTGCGCCAACGGTTAAAGCCCTTTTCCCAGTCTGACCATTGAGCCTTTTCCTCCGGTTTCAATGTGGACATGTCTATTGGCATAATAACCCCTCCTTCAATTCGGATTTTATGGAACGATCTAAGCTTTATCCCCATTTCCTTTCTCAATATTTTCCATACTCGTGGTACGCCTCGAACAGGGCCACGACGTTCTCGATCGGGGTATCGACCTGAATGTTGTGGGCCGTGCAGATGATGTACCCGCCTCCTTTCTTTGCCGAATCCAGGGCATACTTCGCCATGGCCTTGACATCATCCGGCTTGCCGAGGGGGAGGACGTGCTGGATATCCATTCCACCCTGGAAGGTGATGTCTTTTCCGAATTCCTGCTTCAGTTTCTTGATATCCATGTTGGTGGCTTTGGGTTGGAGGGACTGGAGGATGTCGAGACCGCATTCGATGAAGTCCGGTATGAACTGCTTGACGTCTCCGCAGGAGTGATACATGACCGGAATCTTGTACTGGTGGGCGATATCGATGTAGGTCTTGAAGGCCTTTTTGAAGTACTTCCTCCACATGTCCAGACTGATCATGGGGCCTGACTGGACGCCGATATCGTCGCCCATCATGAAGATGTCTATTTCACCCTCAACGGATTTGAAGACGCGGTGGTTGTATTCGACGAAGTATTCGATTATGCGATTGCGGATGTACTCAACGATTGCCGGATTCATCACCATATCGATGAAGATCTGCTGGATTCCCCGCAGGTACATCATTGGCTTGAGTTGCGAAGTGCGGTCCAGGCGGTCTCCCACGTTAATGACGCAGTATTGGGGATGATAGACCATGCAATCGGCCTTGACCTTCGAATAATCCCACCAGTCGGGACTGGCCCAGTGGTCGTATTTCTCGATTTCTGCGAGCGTTTTCATTTTTTCGAGGGGCGACTCGGCAACCTCGGAGTAGCTGCCCTGATGGGATGTCCCCTTTCCGTAGACCACGGTCTTGCGTTTGACTCCCCAGAGATCTTCGACAGTTCCGTCGGGGTGCTTTTTGAACGATTGACCCACATAGCTCGGGCCGTAGTTGTTGCGGAAGTCGACGCCCAAAAAGCCGAGGAGTTCTTCATAAGAGTCGCAACCGAAATATTCCATCGTCTTCTTCTGGATCTCCGGGACCATCCAGTTATCGATAGGGATCCGGTCAGGTTCCTGATGTCTTACACCCATCAGAGCCCTTTCCCGACAGGTCATCCGCTCATTCTTCGCTCGAAGCTCATCGATCCGAGTCCTTCTTCCCTGAAACAACGAGTCTTCTTTCATCGTCTCCTCCCTTCTGTTTTCTTGCGGCTGCTTCCTATTTCCCCAGCCAGCCCATCACCTTCCTGACACCGGAAGGAGGATCGGGCGCAAATCCGTCTGCGCCGATCATATCCGCATAATTCTGATCGATGGGAGCGCCTCCGACGATGACCTTCACCTGATTGCGGAGGTTTTTCTCCTTGAGCAACCGCATCACATCGTTCATAGCGAGGCGGGTCGGTGTATAGAGGCAGGAGAGGGCAAGGACATCGGGTTTCTCCTTTTCCACCGTCTCGATAAACCGTTGGGCGGATACATCGATACCCAGGTCCGTGACCTGGAAACCCGATCCGGAAAATATCATGGAGACGATGTTCTTGCCGATATCGTGGACATCCCCTTCAACAGTGCCGATGACCAATTTCCCAACAGGTGGAATGTCGCTTTTTTCCATAATCGGTTTGAGGATCGTCAGGGCATCTTTCATGGCCATCCCGGCCATGAGAAGTTCGGGAACAAATATTGCCTGGGATTCAAACAGCACACCGACTTTTTCGAGACCTTTGATCAAACCCTTATTGAGTATATCGTTGACTGGAAATTTCTGGTCAAGGGCCTGTTGGGTCAGGCGTTTCACTTCGTCCATCTGTCCCTTTACGACCCCTTCTTCAATACTTTTTAGAATATCCATGCACTGCCTCCTTTGATCATCGGTGATTTCAATGGATCGAACGTCATCAGGGTCCCGGCGGTAGCGTTGATTGCATGAACTCGATCCATTTTTGGATCCGCTTGAGCTCCTCCGCGCTGATGTTGGCATGGGGTTTACCCGCCATTATCGTGAGGACCTTATCCCATTCCTCCTTTGACGCCTTTTTCGCCAGGATGCGCTGGAGACTGTGGCACCCGGAGCATTTCTCCATAAACGTGGCCATCTCTTTGCTATGCTGCTTCATGAATTGTTTTTCCTCCTTAGTCTGGGCCTGGGAGGAAGGAACCATGAGGAAGATAAGGGAAACAAATACCAACCCGCTACGCAATCAAAAATCCACATTTCTTCATACGTCTTCACCTCCTATGGTTAAGGAGTTGTCTGAGTCACTCAAAAAAGTGACTCACGATCATGCATCCTGAGGGGCGTGGATCGATTAAATGATCACCTCTGGGGTCTGGTTTGAAAGTCTGGCTTTTTATATCATTCATGAAAGCGGACTTATAAAGCGTTTGAAAGGACTGACTTGCACGCAGATGAATTTCGAGTATTAGGCAAAATTTGCGGCTCTCTCTTAATGACTTTCAGTTCTAGGTTTTTTATCTATGACGATTTTGTGAAGTCTAAGGCGTTCTTGCGAAAATATGACATCGCGGGAATAAACCATGCTTGAATAATGTACCGCTGTTTGATAAAAACGGTCAGAACAAGGCGTGCAGTCATATCCCGTTGAGAAAGGATGGCTTTATGCCTTATTGGGATCGTTGCGGAACGGAGTTCAGACATGCATCGCGAAAACAGATTGCCCAGGCCATCAGCGCCGGGGACCGTGCCTTCATCCAGGAAGAGGCGAAAGCGCAGACCCGGGCAGGCGCCCATTACATCGACGTCAATGCCGGTACCTTCGTCGGGGAAGAGGCCGACAAGCTGAAATGGATCGTCGAAGCCGTCCAGGAGGTCACGGACCTGCCGCTCTCGATCGACAGCCCGGATGCAGACGTGATCAGAGCGGTGATGCCGCTGCTGAAGAAGCCCCCCCTCATCAATTCCATCACCCTGGAGCCTTCGCGCGTCGAAGGGATTCTTCCGCTCATCATCGCCCACAAGACCAAGGTGATCGCCCTCTGCCAGTCGGGGCACGGGTCGGCCGAGACAACCGAGCGCAAGGTGTCCCTAGCGGGCCAGTTGGTGGAAAAGCTCACGGGGGCGGGCGTTCCCCTCGATGACATCTACATCGATCCCCTGGTATTCCCCCTGTCGACCGATCCGCAGTCGGCCAATGCGACATTGGATGCGATCGGCGAGATCATGAAGGAATTTCCCGGCGTCCACACCATTTGCGGTCTGACGAATGTCTCCTTCGGACTTCCCGCCCGAAAGCTGATCAACCGGGCTTTTCTTGCCGCCGCGATCACCAGGGGGTTGGATTCGGCGATCATCGATCCGACGGATAAGCTCCTCTATGCGATGCTGAAGGCCGCCACGCTCGTCGTCGGCAAGGACGACTTCTGCATGGATTACATTCGCGCCTTTCGCGAGGGTCGTCTCGAATAGTGAGGAGGAATCTCGTGTCGGGGGTTGAAGCGGAGCAGAAGGGACGACGTGTCATCATCGCCTGCCGCATCATGGAACCTGAGCTGACCCATCTCCTTTCGGAGAAAAGCAAAGCCCGTGACGGGACGGATATCGTCTACCTCGAACAGGACCTCCACAGAACGCCCGACAAGCTGCGTGTTCAGCTCCAGGAGAAGATCGATCAGGCAGCGCGGACTCGGCCTCATCGATCGTCCTCGGCTACGGGCTCTGCGCCAAAGGGATTACGGGAATCACGGCACGCCAACCGGAGTTGATCATTCCCCGCTGTCACGACTGCATCGCCCTGTTTCTCGGTTCCCCGAAGCGCTATCTGGAGATCTTCCGGAAAAGACCCGGAACCTACTACCTGACGCCGGGATGGATCGCGGCAAAGAAGGACCCCCTGGGTCTCATTGAGGAGTATGTCCCCCGGTACGGCCGGAAGACGGCCCGGTGGGTCGTCGAGGAGGAGCTGAGGCACTACAGCCATATCGCCCTCATCGATGCGGGTGTAGCGGGGGTGGCGCAGCTCCGGATGCGAGCGATGGAGAACGCCGCCGTTCTGAAGAAGGAGTATGAGGAAATCCCCGGCAGCCTTGCTTACTTCCGCGAACTCCTCCGCGGTCCCTACAGGGCGGAAAAATTCATCCGTCTCCGTCCCGGCGAACAGTTCACCCAGGAGATGGTTTTTTAAGATTCAGCCTGTTGAAGCATACTTTTGATTTGATAGTATGTTGA
>CAWJHT010000084.1:0-24460 GCA_963842685.1 uncultured delta proteobacterium
TCGATGACCGGGTGAATCGCAGGGCGTCCAGACCGAAAAAGGGGGGTTTCCTGGATGCCGGAACGGTGAAAAGGATCTCCAGCTTGGCCGTTCCGGCGCCAAGGTTGATCTCTCCCAGCGTTTGGAAGGGACCGACACCGTTGGAAGGACTTTCCAAGGAAAAGGACTTTCCCAAAGGCTGTCCGTTGATGCGAATGATGGCGGATCCCATATCCCGTCCCTGAAGGAAACGGCCTTCCACCTTCCAGAGACCGGCGCTCGGGACGAGGATCGTCCAGGCAAGTTTCGCTTCGGGATTTTGACCTTTACAGAGCAGAAAAGCCCCGGCCGAAGGATTTCCGTAATTCCGGCACTCCGAACTCTCCTCGCGTCGGCAAGTCATGAGCCTGGCCGTCGTTCGATGCCGGCGGCGGCAGGTACTCCCCTTCAATCTGGAAGAATCGATCCGATGGGTGGACTCGGTAAATGGCCGTCTGCCCGTCCTCCCAGGCCAATTCCAGACCGTTGTCCGGATTTTGGGCGGCCTCGGTGACACCCTTGGACTGCTTTCAGAGTCAACACATAATCGGCTCGGAAGTCCTGTTTTAATAAAGCGTGCCGTGTCGGGTAGGTTTCCGGTGGCGATCCCCCGGTAAAGGTGCCAGAGACGCGGTTCCAGGTAGTAAATGAAGGCCTCGTTCAGGCCGGCGATCCACCGGTTGTGGTGATCGTGGAAGAACAGATCGGGGAATGCGTCCCACTGGGCGTTAAAAACGATCGCATCCTTTGGGGTGTTGGCCTTAAGCCAGCTCGCGGCCTCGGCGAAACGGTTGACAGGAGCGTTGTCCCATGATGCTGTATCATCGCCCGCTGCGCTGAAATGACCGCCGCGACTGAAAGGGCGACGATCAGTCCCGATAGGGAGGCCATGCGAAAGATTTTCCAGTTCTCACGACTGACGCGCGGGAAAGAGGCTTCCATAAGGGCCAGCAGCGACAGCCGGCTTTCCTGAAGGGCGCTGGCACTGAAGAGGATCGCGAAGACGGGCCAGTATTCGACGAATCGCATGGCCCGGAAGAACATCACCAGGAACAGCAGATTGATGAAAAAAAAGGACAGGCTGCGCCGAGACAGGACCCGGCCCTGGAAGGCGAGCGCCAAAATACCTGCGAGCAGGAATATCCAGGCGCCCCGGCAGGAGTCGAAGAGGATCCAACTGGAATACTCGGTCCATTCCGTGGAGACGGGCACCGGCGTGGGGCGCAGCAGGTATTCCTGGAGGTGGCTCCACAGAAAGATCAGATTGTCCGGGAAGTAGGGGTTCAGGACAAACCCCAAAACAAGACCGATCGCCGCATAGAGACAGGGGGACCAGACAAGGCGGCGGTCCATGACCCAACGCGTCAGCACATACAGGGCTGCGACAGGCAGAAGGATGACCGAACCGTTGTAAAGCCAGGCATAGAGAAATCCCAGAGGCAGGAGCCAGCGGTGGCGTTCCTTTTCCATGAGAAAGATCGCGATGATAAGGAACAGCAGGCTGACCGATTGGACGCGCGTGTTGCTCAGGCGATAGAGCATGGTCGGGCTCGATGCCACAAGAACGATGGCCCAGATCCAGGCGAAGCGTCGCCAGGAGGCGTCTTTGGTGCCGAAAGAACGGATCAGCAGGTAAGCGGTGAAGAGGGCCGTAGCGGCCCAGAAGGCGGCAGCCGCTTTGGCGGCTATGATGAGATCACCCAACCAGGTGAAGGGAATGAGGAGCAGGTGGTAGAGGAACGAGTGATCGATCCATACGTCCCGGAAGAGGGTTCCCTGCAGCCAGGGAAAATCCCAGAGGCGACCGTCCTTCCAGAGCAGCCAGGCGTACTTGATGTGAAAGTAGGAGTCGTTCCCCGAAAGTCGGTCCGTGAGAAAGGATATGCAGCCGAAATAGGCAAGGAGACCGATATAGACAAGAATCGGTTGGATAAACCGGATGTATTTGGGTGGGGCGAGATCGGAGGAAACGATGTCGGAAGAGGTCGTTCCATCATGACGTCACCTGGAAGCCATTTTCTAACGATGCCCTTGCCCGTCGGCCCAATTTCCACGCACCAAACACCGATGAAATGCGATACGGGGACCTTGTCAAACAAGAAAGTGTGAAATTGCATCCATACGTCCATTAAGGTACGACACTGGTAATCGTGATCGCACTCACCCTACTGTTGCATCTACCGCAGGTCTTCCTTCCCCACAACTCACTGAATTGCCGCTTAAATTAACAGGAAAAAAAAGGTTGTCAAGGAAAAAAGCATTTCCGCGATCATCGGTTTTGTGTTATGTTTCAACCATGTTTACCCATCCAAATATCACCGATGCATGCAAGCGTGTGTTTCAGTCTCTTACGGTGGACATCTGGCGTCGAATCGACTATCGCTACAAAAGAGAGGAAGGACTGGACGGGCGGGTGCTCTGCGTGTTTGTGACATCGGCAACGGTGCTGCTTACGGCCCAGTTCTTTTGCGTCACCGATTTCATCACCGGTTTCCCTGCCGTCCGGCAGTTGCTGCGGGACCTCCCCCACGGTGAACTTTATCCCTTACTCTACTGGGCTCTCACCAGTGTGCTCAACTATTGTCTGCTGCCGCTGTTCGTGATCAAATATATTTTTCGAGTCGGATTTGAGAGACTTCGGAATACACATCGAACAAGGGCAGGGAGCTTTTCATCATCGTCGTCGTGATCCTTGCGGCGGTTCTTCCCCTTATCTTTATGGCCTCTACGACCGAGCCATTCTTGAGGAAGTATCCCTTCTACCGGGCTGATATTTACACGATCGGCCCCTGTTGCTCTGGGAGGCCGCCTATGGATTACAGTTCGTGGCCCTGGAGTTCTTCTTCAGGGGATTCATGCTCTTCGGACTGGCGCGCTTTATCGGCAGTTATTCCATTTTTGTCATGACATTGCCATATACGATGATCCATTTTACGAAACCCTTTCCGGAAGCGGTTATGGCTTTTTTCGCCGGGATGGTTCTGGGTACGCTGGCCCTCCTACCCGCTCTGTCTATGGAGGTGTGGTCATCCACGTGATTGTTGCCTGGAGTATGGATCTTCTTTCGCTCTATCACCGCGGTATCCTCTCAAAATTAATATGAGCAAGGTGTTGATTCCTCTCTCCAGAAGGCGATGGCTGTAGAATGATGCGCTCCTGAAAAAAGGGACAGCGGGAGATAAAACGCCGCAGGGTCCAGTCGCCATCTGGCATGACCGGGCAAACTCTCCTTAACCCGAATCCCGCTCCAGCTGGTCCGCATTGTTTTTTTATTCTATTAACGATATACACCAATATAAATCGCCGCTAGAAAGGGACTCATTATGATAAAGCATAACTTCAACTGCATAGCCACCGGCATCGGCAGCATGCCGATCGTCGATCCCGAGCAGGCCGTCAAGCTGTCGCTCCAGTATCTATCCGAGGCGCCGATCTGGCCCCAGCTCCCGCAGCGGAGCTTCCATGAGCATATGGACGCGCAGTACAGCGAGTCTTTGCCGGGGCATCGTCATCGATGAAGCGAAAAAGAAGGTTTCCTTTGATACGTCGAAGGACCTCACGCCTGAGCTGGAAAAGTTCTTCGAACGATACCTGGAGAAGGACTATGAGTTTTTCAGGATAACAGAAGACTACGCCGCCGCGTTTCCGGTCTTCATCAGGGCGTTCAGAAAAGTCTTCCGGCGAAGATGCGGTACGTCAAGGGCCAAATCACCGGCCCGCTCACCGCGGGCATGTCGTTCAAGGACGAAACCGGCAAGGACATCATCCACAATGACATGATCTTCGACGCCGTGGTCAAGGGCCTCGCCATGAAGGCGGCGTGGCAGATCGGGAGCTCAAACAGTTCGGCAAGCCGGTCATCATCTTCATCGACGAGCCGGCCATGGAGTCACTCGGCTCGGCCTTCTTCGGCGGTTCCGTCCGACATGGTCGCGGAAAAGCTGAATGAGATCATCGACACGATCCACGAGCTGGGCGGCATCGCCGGCATCCACTGCTGCGGCAACGCGGACTGGTCCATGATATTCAATACGAGGGTGGATATCGTGAACTTCGACGCCTTCGGGTACATGGACCGAGTTCTGCTCTATCCCGACGACATCAAAAAGTTCTATGCCCGCGGCGGTGCGCTCGCCTGGGGCATCGTCCCGACCGGTGCGTTCACCGGGGAGGAGACGCGGACATGCTCATCTCCAGGCTCGACGAAGGCATGAAGCGGCTGGAGAAAGAAGGCATCGATCGGAAGACGATACTCCGGCAGTGCCTCATCACGCCGTCCTGCGGCATGGGCAGCCTCACACCGGACAAGAGCGTAGCCATCCTCAAGCAGCTCAGGGAAGTTTCGGACAGGATGCAGGTGACAGATTTAGCGTCGGAGCGTCGAACAACACAATCCGGCGACGAGACGGTGCGCCATTCCATGGCCAATCTTGGTGTCCACTCGGTCGCGCCCGTTTTTTCCAAGCTGGGTGTTCCCAAGGGGGACATCAAAATCATCGTACTACATTCTTATTTTAAACTCGTAATAACCCCATAGTTGATACCTGTTCACTTTGATCTTAACCTCATGGGGAGGGATGATCCGCAAAACTTCAAAAGAAGGATTGTTAATATCCCGGAACATCGGTCCCGGCAAAGGCGTGCCGTCTGCACCGGTCACTGCAAAGACTATCGGGAATTGGATCCTTTCCCCGCGGCGGACAACCACCGCGATTTGGTGATTCTTGAGGTAGAGAAATGTCCCCGGAAGATAAATGCCCAACGTCTTGACAAATCGTTCGGCAATGTCTGCATCAATTCGGCTGTCCTTCGGCGGAAAGATGAACTGCATCGCCTTGTGAGACGTCAGCGGCTCCCGGTAGCTGCGGCCTGAAATCTTTGCACAGTACACATCGGCGATGGCGATCATACGGGCATATAGAGGTACCTCCTCGCCCCTCAATCCCCGCGGGTATCCCTCGCCGTTGAAAGATTCATGATGCTTAAGCACGGCGTCTATCCAGATAGGGTCAGTGATACCGAAGGATTCCAGTATTTCCGCTCCCCGTGCCGGATGCTCCAGTATTTCCTTCCGCTGTTCATCAGTTAATGGCGCAGCCTGCGAGCACAGAATATCCAATAAAGACGTCATCGCAATATTTTCCGTCAACGTGGCGGCGATCACCGGAAGACGCTCATGAGCGGGGACTTCAAGGGCCTGACCTATCACCTCGCAAATAATCGCAACATCAATGGAATGCTTGATGGAATAACGACCGGCCGTCCCCATGACTATCGTACTTAACGTTGCATCCGTATCCTGTGCGCATGCCTGCTGAAGTAAACGAGATAAACCCATGATCTTGGCGGGAAAATCTTTTTCCGCTTCAGGTGTGCTTGAGCACATGATTTTTTCCAAGCGGGAATAAACATGATCAACCATTTGAAACGGCGAGACTTCTTCCTGATGGTCGGGTTTGACGCCCGCGGTTTCTTGTGACAGCCGATGTACAATGTGAAAAATGCCTCGCGACATAAGGATATCAAGCTGATTTGACGTCTCGATGACATTCCCCCTGTGCAGAAGCAGAACCCCTTGATCATCGTAAACATCCCATACCAATGGTTTGCCGACTATAATCTCCCCCACTTTAATTCTGATGCGATTGGGTTCCAAAGATATCCTCAAACGAAAAAGTTAGGCGGTCGCTTTATCCGGTGGTTTGATTCTCATGGCGGTGCGAATGATTTATAATACTTGTATTGAACTACTTAAAGTGTTTCCTGTCAATAATTTTTGTGGACGAGGAGCTTCACACCGGTTTAAATGGTGCTGCGCTTTCTGAAATCCCTAGGAATAATCGATGCAGGCCGTGGAATCGGTTGAAAGGGGCACAGGTTTGGTTTAATATGAACCCCGGTAAGGGACGGGAGGAAAATAAGGTGGTTCTGTCATGATGGATTCAGAATGGCTCCGAAGTTTGGACAGGAATATCGGACAACCCGTTTGTTTCCTTTTTTCGCTTTTGAACTTTTTCAAGCGAAAGAAAATGGGTATCGCGGTAGAGAACATCCTTGTTATGGAATTGTTCGAAATGGGTGCGGCCGTGATGGCATACCCCTCTATACGCCGTCTCCAGAATCACTACCCACGGGCGAATATCTACTGTCTCTGCACGGATTCGGTCAAGGAAGCGTGGGAGGTTCTTGATATTGTTCCCGGCGACCATATCCTCTCCGTCGAGAGTAAGGATATCTTTCGCTTCGGGTTTTCACTTTTGACACGCATCATCCAATTACGAAAGATAAAGATCGATCTCCTCATCGATCTAGGATTGTTCATGCGAATTCCGAGCATCATTGCTTTCTTGATAGGAGCCAAATTGACGAGCGGTTTCAACCGGTATGAACTGGAGGGATTGTACCGCGGAAATCACTACGATTACCCCGTGGCTTTCAACCAGAACGCCCATATCGCCAAAAACTTCCTGGCGCTCACATTGGCAGCCATCAATAAAAAAGACGACTATCCCCATCTCAAATCCGGCATTGATCTTCGGAACTGCGAATTTCCCCATTACCGATCCAACGGCGACATCAGTGCCGTGATGAAGCGCAAATTGCAAGATGTATATCCGGATTATCAAAAGCAGCCGATCATACTGGTCTGTCCGGACGTGGGCAGCAACTTATCGGTGAGAAACTACCCGCGGGAATTGTATGCAAGAGCGATAAAATCAATATTGCTGAATAAACCCGATAATTTGGTTGTGTTGATTGGAACCATGAAAGATCGGGAGACCTGTGGTTGGATTGCAAATGAAGTAGGACACAAACAATGCATCGATTTTTCCGGTCGAACCGGCACGCTAACGGAATTGTTGGAACTCATCCATCTGGCCTCATTGCTGATTGGGAACGACAACGGTCCGCTTCATTTTGCATCGATGACTTCGTGTAAAATACTCGCGCTGTTCAGCACGGATTCTCCCTTTGTCTACGGCCCGCTCGGGAATTGTGTCATATTATATCAATTCTATCAGTGCAGCCCCTGTATCTCGGCATTCAACCACAAACACACCCGTTGCACCGACAACCAGTGTTTGAAAACGCTTCATCCCGATCGGGTCAGTGATTATGCCGTTCGTTTGTTGGAAGATAGAGTGTCATATCATACATGCAATAATCGTGTGCCTTATCTCTTCTAACCTATCTTCAATCATCCCATCGGCCGAAACAGGGCATGCTTGACCCGCAAAACGGCATGTGCGGAGAAAAAGGCTTCATAGCCATAGGTTGCGACCATGAGCGCAACAGGGAAGCCTCGATCCTGTGGGCAGGGTGTTTAACAGCGAAGTGTTGAGGGTTCAGGACTTAAGCGCAGTTTCTTCCATCTATTTCCGGAGGCTGTGGAGCGCCTTGACGGTATCGTCTCTTCCCACCAGGGTCTGCTTTCCCTGCGGACCGACAATGACGCAGGTGGGCGTCGCGTTGATCCGGTCCTCCTTCAGGTAATTGCCGTAGATCTTGAAGACCGGCGCCGTGTCGAACGGCCGGAGGGCGATCCCCTTTTTCTTCAGGAAAATCTCCAGGGCTTCCTTCTCAGTGATCTTCTCTCCTGCCGCCTCGAAGAGAGCCGCTCGCAGAGCGACTGCCTGGCGGAGATCCGATCTCTCCTTTGCATTCAGCGCCGAGAGGAAATGACCGGCGTAGAGGACCGTTTCCTTGTGGATGGGCGTGTCGATGAAGGTGACACGGATGAGGTTTTTTTCAACCAATTCCGTGATGAGTGTCATGACCTCCGCTTCTTCGGCGCGACAGGGACCACAGAAATAATCCGTATAGATCCGGACTTCGACCGGCCCCTTACCGAAGGTCGTTGTGGGAGGCCCGGCGGCGTAAACCAGAGAGGCAGAGCCCGAGAAAAACAGCAGGAAGAAGATCAGGCCGGCGCCGGCGGCCAGGGCGGTAAGCCATCTCCTGGACCGCTGAAAATTGACGATGAAGGCCAGGAAGAGCGTAGCGGCGAAGGCCAGGCAGTAAGGGCAGTAGACGCCGCTGCGGACCTGATAGCCGATGAGAAAAATCTCCCCTCCCACTCCGAAGGCGAGCAGGAACAGACAGAGGAGAGGCCTTCGCATCAGGGCGAGGATGAGGATCATACTCATGTAAAAAATCCCCAGGTATTTGAGATCCAACCCCAGGAGGTCCCCTTTCAGATAACTGCAGGAACCTAAGCAGAGGGCGTAGGCGATGGTGACGCCGATGCCGGTCAGGGCCAGGAGGATGGTCAGAAACCTCTTCTTCTTTGCATGGGATTGCTTCATGGGACCCGGGGACCTCTTTTGTGAGAAAATAGATGGACTTTTCTACTTGATCCGCCGGACATCGTCAAGGTTTTTCCTTCAATGAACTAATGTAAAGGGAACTTCAGTAGGTCTCGGTCATATCAATATCGGAACCGGCCGTTTTCGTAGATCACGATCCGTTCTCCCGTCCTCAGGTGGGCGGTGACCGTTTTGTCTTCCGTGTTCACCAGGTCCCAGTGAAGCGCCGAGTCGTTGAAGCCCATCTGTCGCTTGAGCGCCCCGGTCATGGCGGCGGGATTGCCCGCGTAGGTATCGGTGTAGGAGGCCCCGACGGCGATGTGGCAGTTTCCATGCTTTCCGCCGAAGTTCTCGTCGAAGAGGGTATCGGCCATGAACCGGTCGATCCGCGAAAAGCGTTTGTCGGTCAGGGAGAATTCGCCGATCCGCGCGGCGCCCCGGTCCATCCTGAGCTGCTGGACGGTGAACGCCTCGCCGGTCTCGGCGCTGATTTTGACGGCGACTCCCTTGACGAAGGTCAGGCGGACTCCCGTCACGTAGTTGCCGCTCCGGAACGAGGGAAGGTTGGCATGGTAGGTTCCCTCCGTACCGCGCCAGTCCGGGGAGACGAAGAGTTCGAAGCTGGGGATGTTGTGTCCCGAGACCCCCGCCCATTTTCTCTGCCGCACCCGGCGTGATTCTCAGATCGCAATTTTCGGATTCGACATGGAAGAAGAGTGTCTTCAGGGCTCCCAGCCATCGCTTGATGGCGGTCGCCTCCTGCCGGATGGCCTCCCATTTGACCGACCGGGTCTTTCCGGTCGAGATAACAGGCCCGGATGATCTGCCCGGCGTAGACTTCCGGAGTCGTGTGCGCCTGCTCCGCGAGTTCCTGCGTCGGCAGGGTGCAGAGGGTCCAGCCGTGGAGCCCCTCCTGTTCGCGCCGCTCGAGGATGTCGCGTAGCGGCTTACGAGCGACCAGAACCTTGCCGATCCGGGACGGATCGATTTCCTTCAGGTGGGTCAGGGATTCCGGGGCGTGGAGGTAGATTCGTCCATGCAGATTTCCGAGGAATTCTTTTTCGCCCGGCGCTTGAAAAATCAGTTGGCGTCCGCCGGCCTTTCCGTAGAAGGACCGCTCCATTCCGATGGTGAGCCCCATCCGCTGGACAGGATTCATCCCCATGGCGATGATCCTGTCAAAGAGGATTTCCGCAAGCTTGAGGGCGGCATGGTCGTACTGGATGAGGATCATGTCTCCTTTATTGAAGCGTCCCGACGGGACGTCTTCAGTCCCCAGAGCAGCACGTCGGCGTATCTTTCCAGGTGGCGGTCGTTCAACATATCCTCTTGTCTCCGTTCATTTCATTTTGCTGCCGAGGATCTTTTCCATCTGCGGGATGTCGGCGCCCCCGACGACCTGTCCGTCGATGAGAAAAAGGGGCGTTCCCGTCGACGCCGATCCGGGCGCCGATCTCTTTGTGGGCCTGAACGAGTGCGGCGACCGCGGCATCCTCGCAGGGCTTGAATTTCATGTCGTCCAGTTTCCCGGCCATCGCCTCTTCATAGGCCAGGGCCCGGTCAGCGGCGCAGAAGATATAACGGATCTTGGCCTCGGCGTTCGGGTGAATCGAAAGCGGAAAGAAGAAGACATGCCGGGTCACGTCATTTCTCGCAGAAAGAAAGGTAGAGGCCTTCCGGCAATAGGTGCAGTCCGGGTCCGTGATTTCGATCACCGTGTGCGGACCGCTGCCGATTTTCAAGGCCTTGTTCGAGGGGGATCTCTTTGAGCTTTTGCGCCATGATCTCTCCAGCCCGTTCCTCGATCTCTCGGGCCCTCTCCTCCGTCAGGTTTCTCCGCTCCTTGGTGATGAGCGCCCCGAGGATGAGGTACTCCGGTCCCGGGGCGTAATAGGCGATCCTCCCCTCCGAGACAATCTCATAGAGACCGGTGACGGCGGTCGGGGTGATGCTGTCCAGGCGGATATCGGGGAAATTTTTCCGGAACGATTCTTCCGGTGTGGCCGCCCCAAGCGATGTGCCGGTCATGACGACCAGGGTGATGCCAAGAATGACAATCGTTTTTCTGAGATTCATGATTCGATCTCCCTTTCGGTAAATCCATTTTATGATGTCCTTGCCGTAATACCGAGGCCGGGAAACGACGGGGGGCTGGGGATATCCCTACGCTGCCCCGTAGAGAGGGCGGGCGATTACCGCGCTCACGTCGATCCTGGGATGATATCGCCGTAAAAGAAGCCTAAAGCCTTCTTTCTATGATGTAATCGGCGATGGTGCAGAGAGCCGTTTTGGCTTCCGAGTCGTTGAAGGAGGTCAGGAAACCTTTGGCCTCATCGATGCAGGCCCTGGCCTTGGCCAGGGCGTAGGAAATGCCGTCGTAGCGGTGGATCAGGGTCATGATCCCGGCGTTGGCCCCCTCGTCTTTTTCTTCGATACCTTTCCGGATGAACGACCGTTCTTCGGGGGTGCATTTCTTCATGGTCCGGATGAGGGGCAGCGTCAGCTTCCCTTCTTTGAGATCCTGACCGATCGCCTTGCCGAATTCCTCCTCCTTGGCCACATAATCGAGGGTGTCGTCCGTGATCTGGAAAGCGTTGCCCAGCCTCATCCCGAAACGGGTCAGGGCCTCGATCTGACTGTCGGCGGCGTTCCCGAGGATGCCGCCGATGGCGCAGGCCGCCGAAATCAGGATGGACGTCTTCTTCTCGACGATCGACAGGTACTCCTTTTCGGTGATGCTGATGTCGCCCGTCTTCATCAGCTGAAAGACCTCTCCCTCCGACATCGTGTTGGTGGTCGTGGAAATGAGCTTGAGGATGGCCAGGTTCCCGTCGTCGGTCATCAGTCGGAAGGATTTGGAGTAGAGAAAATCTCCGACGAGAACGCTCGCCGCATTACCCCAGACCTGGTTTGCGGAAGCCTTGCCGCGCCGGGTTTCCGCATGGTCGATCACATCGTCGTGGAGGAGAGTGGCGGTATGGATGAATTCGATGATGGCCGACAGGGGGTAGCGGCGCTCCCCTCGGTAACCGCAGAGTTCGGCGGAGGCCAGAAGCAGGAGGGGCCGGAACCGCTTGCCGCCGCTGCCGATCAGGTGGTGGATGATCTCCGGGATGAGCCGCACTTCCGACCGGAGATACATCTCCATGTTCTCCTCGACCCGTTTCAGATCATTCCCGTAATAGCGAAAGACATCCTGTATCTGCATGGCATCGACTCTCGGTCTCAGAAACTTGGCGGCTACTATAATAGAGGGGCTCACAAATGTCAAATGATTGATCTTCATCAAACCAATGAGCCGCGGCGGTTTACCGAGCGGACCCTCGGGGAATCACACTCTGTCTTACAGGCGACATCATCGCAGAAAGGCATGACTGCCGGGAGATCGTGCTGCCATTTACTATTTGACGACCGGCGCCATCCATACTATATTGCACCGCATAACACAGGCCCCCTAACTTCTCGCGAAGAAGACGAGGGGATTTTGTGATGGGAAATCGAGGGAAGGTGGAAAAATGAGCGATAAGGCAGAGGCGGCAGTCGGCTGTTTCCGGGAGGGCTTCAGTTGTTCCCAGGCGATCCTTTCCACCTATGGCCCCGAGTTCGGTCTGGCGAGGGAGACGGCCCTGAAGGCGGGCGCCGCTTTGGGTGCGGGTATGGGTCGTCTCGGGGAGGTGTGCGGGGCCGTCACGGGCGCCATGATCGTGATCGGCTTGAAGTATGGCCATACGGAGGCGAAGGACAAGGAAACGAAGGCAAAGACCTATGACCGTGTCCATGACTTTGGAGAACGTTTCCGGGCGCTGCACAGGTCGCTCCTCTGCCGTGAGCTCCTGGGCTGCGATATCGGAACGGCGGAGGGGATGGAAACGGCGCGGCAGAAGGGGTATTTCACCGAACTCTGCCCCCGGCTTGTCCGGGAGGCGGCGGAGATACTCGAAGATGTCCTGTAGGGATTCGGACAGAGGGTCGGGCAGAGTGGCGGACCGATGAGCGGAATCGCCTTGAGCATCGTTCTGGCCTCCGCCTTTCTGCATGCAGGATGGAATTATCTGCTTAAGAAAAGCGAGAGGAAGATCGTCTTCATCTGGTGGTTTCTCCTGATGTCCGCGATCATCTATCTTCCGGTATTTCTCTTCTATTATCCGGAGGTCGTCTATCCCACCTGCCGGTTGGCTCTGTATCGTCGCCACCGGGATCATCCACGGGGTCTATTTCTGGTGCATGGGGGGCGCCTATCAGCGGGGCGACCTCTCCCTGGTCTATCCGCTGGCCAGGGGATCGGGTCCCCTTTTTGTTCCGATTCTCGCCGTGATCCTGCTTCGGGAGGAGATCTCCCTGCTGGGCGTGATCGGGATCCTCCTGATCATCGGCGGGATCTACTGCGTTCATCTGCGCTCCTTCAGCAGGTCCGCCTTCCTGGAGCCTTTTCGCGCCCTCCGGGGCGGGGCCTCCCTCTGGGCGCTCTTTACGGGGCTTGCCATCGCCTTCTATTCGCTCGTGGACAAGGTCGGCGTGGGACTGGTCTATCCGCCCGTCTACATCTACCTCATGCTCCTGATCACCTGGCTGATGATCACCCCCTGGATCCTGATCCGGGAGCGCCACTGGCTGATGTCGGAGTGGCAGCGCCGCAAAGGTTCCATTGTCGTCGTTGGATTCCTCAGTGGATTCACCTATCTGATGATTCTTTTCGCCCTCCGGATCAGCAAGGTCAGCTATGTCGCGGCGGTCCGCGAGGTCAGCATCGTCCTGTCGTCCTATTACGGGGTTGTCCTCTTGGGGGAGAAGCACGGGGCCGCAGAAACTCCTCGGCGCCCTCTTGATCGCCATGGGGGTGATCGCCATCGGCCTGAGCCGGTAGCGGGGGGAAATTAAGGTGTTTTGACTTTGTGACCGTTCCGGTTATTTTGAAAGGCTCTGTTGCAGTTTCTTCATGGTGGATGTGAAAATCCTGACCATATGGGAACTTCTGCGGTCCTTTAAAAAGATCAGATCATAATCCAGGGACAAATCCTCCTTGACTGTCAGCCATGTGAAACCGGCCTTCCTGAACGTCCCGCTGGATGCTGAAGAGGGGAAAGAATGCGCCGCCCATCCCCAGTTGAACCATGTGCTGGATCGCCGGTGGATTTTCACAGTCGATGCTGTTGGTGATGGTCAAATTTCTCGCAGGGAATGCGTTCAGCAAATAATCCCTCGTTGCCGATCCCGGCTCAGGCAGGATGATCGGGTAATTCGCCAGTTCCTCAAGGCTGACCTGTTCGCCCATATCGTCCTTCGATATGAACAGCAGCTTCGTTTTGAGGATGGGAATGGATACGATGTTGTCCGGATAGGGCAATCTTCCGATGACGGCGAGGTGGTATTCGTAATCCACGACCTTGTCGAGGACCTCTGTGGACAAACCGGTGTATATCTGGACTTTCACGTTACTGTGTTTTTCCTGAATGGCCAGCAGGATGTCCGGCAGCACGTGATTTGAAATATAGGGCGTTGAGCCGATGATCATGTTGTAGGTTTCGAAATTTTCCAGCTCCTTTTTCAGTTCATGGATCAGAAAAAAGATCTTCTCGGCATGACTGAAAACGATGTTTCCCTCTTCGGTCAGCTCGAACGTTTTCTTGTTTCGTTTGATGAGCGGGACGGCGAAGCGCTTCTCCAGGGATTTCACCTGCATGCTGAGGGTCGGTTGAGAAACGTTCAACTGCTTTGCGGCAAGTGTAAATCCTTTTGCCTTGGCAACATCGTAAAAAGCTTTAAGATGATTCACATTCATGCTGTATGCACCACCTGGATGTCTCTAGTGAAAATTCATGTCCACAGCCGCCTTTTTATGACTTCCCGGAAACAGCGAGGATGACGCATAGAGAATTCACGGGTAATCTGCGCGGCTGTTCAGGAGATCTATCCGGAGAATGATGTCTTTCATACTTTGGACAGGCATGGATTGTCAACCAATTTGAGGAAAGGCGTGTTCCCGGGTTAGGGTTTAACGGCCACGCGAATCGTTTTGCCCGATTCGGCGATCTTCAAGCCCGTGTTGATTTCATCGAGCGACACCCTTTCGCCGACGATCCGGCCGAAGGGAAAACGATTCCGGGTCATCTGAAGGAAATCGACCGCCTTCTGCAGATGCACCGTATCGTAAGCCTTTTCCGCAGAAGTAGCATTTGTTTCCCGAATCCATGGTGATTGGGAATATAAACAGAAGCGTCACGGCAATCGCCTGCAGGAACATGAAGGGCATCATCCCCTTGTAGATCTCGCTCAGTTCCCACTCCGGCTGATCGCCTTCAGGTAGTAGGCCGACAGCGCCACCGGCGGGGAGATCCAGCAACTCTGCAACGTGACGGCCAGGACGATGCCGAACCAGATCATATCGATGTGAAGCCCCGTGAGGATCGGGAGGAAGATCGGGACGATGACGACCACGATCGGCACCCATTCCAGGGGCCACCCCAGGATGAAACAGACGATCAGGATGCCGATCACAAAGACCCAGGGCGGCAGGTTCAAGGACAACAATGTATCGGCGATGAGCTTGGGCGTCCCCATGGAGGAAAAGACCGCCCCCATGAACGTGGAAGCCGCCAGGAGGATCATCACCATGCTCGTCGTTTCGGCGGTCCGAAAGGCGGATTCCTTGATGATCTTGAAGGTCAGCCGTCCGTTGGCCGCGGTCACCACCACCGCCCCCAGGGACCCCAGGGCCGCGCCTTCCGTCGGCGTGGCCAGTCCCGAGATGATGCTTCCCAGGGCGAGCAGGATCAGGGTGGCCACCGGCACGAGCCCGACAAAAAACTCACGCCAGACGTAGCTCTTCGGAACGTTGAGGTCCTCGTCGGACAGGCGGCGGACCCAGCTCGGGTTTCAGCATGACCCGCGACCATCGTGTAGAGGATGTACAGGAAGGCGAGCATGAGCCCGGGCAGGATCGCGGCCGCGTACAGCCGCGCGACGGAGACCTGAAACACCGGTCCCATGACCACCAGCATGACGCTCGGAGGGATCAGGATGCCCAGCGTTCCGCCGGCGCAGATCGTTCCGGCCGAAAGCCCCGTGTCATATCCGGTCTTTTTCATGACGGGGGCGGCCATCAACCCGATGATGGTGACGGAGGCGCCGACGATTCCCGTGGCCGCGGCAAACAGCGTCGCCGTGAAGATGGTCCCCATAGTACAGAGAGCCCCGGAGGCGACCGGAGATGAGCAGCACGGCCCTGAAGAGACGCTCCATGAGACCCGCACTCTCCAGGACGCAGCCCATGAAGGTAAAGAGGGCCACCGCGGCCAGGACGGTGTCCATCATCGTTCCGAAGAACGAAAAGGTCATCAGGTGAAACACCTTGGGCCCGAGACCGATGTAGCCGAACACCACACCGAGGGTGATCAGCGTGAAGGATATGGGAAAACCGACACAGATAAAGAAGAAGAGGCCTACCAAGAGAATCAGGCCGTATATTTCCAAGCTCATTTATGCCTCCTGCACCAAATAGTGCATTCTATTGTCCATAATTTCTCGATCCCAGAGGTCATGCCGCACAAGGGGAATGCATGGTTCAGGTAAGTTCGCTGGGGGCCACCCTGCTTGTAGCGGTGATCCACTCCCGTCCTGATCGTTTGGATGCATTTGATCAGTTCCGAGATTCCCTGGAGCAGAATCATGAACGCCGCTCACGGGGATGACCAATTTGTACGGGTAGGCCGGGGGTCTCCAGGTCGTCATCAGCTCTTCCTTCAGATCCCAGGATTCGGAGAAGAAGTCCCAGCTCAACCAGACGAACATGAACCATCCCGGGGAGGAAGAGGAAGAGATAGCAGATCGCGTCCACCCAGCATTGCGTCTTCATGGACCAGTTTCCGTAGAAGAAATCGGTCCGGATATGCTTCCCCAGATAGAGGGTCATGGCCCCGGCGATGAAAAAATGGGTGCCGTAGAACATGGTGGCCATATCCACCGCCCAGAGCGTGGGCCTGTAGGCATAGCGGATGAACACCTCCCAGACCAGCACAGCCGCCATCGGGATGATCAGCCAGGATATGGCCTTCCCCGACCAGTCGCTGATCTGGTCAATGACTTTTGTTATCCGATCGATGTTGTTCATATTAAAACGCTCCAATCATTCGGGACGGTTCATCCGGAGCCGTCCCTTTGGGGTTGAAATGACCGTTTGTCGAACTTCCGGTTGGTATTGCCATCTGTAAAAGATCTGCCCGGCCGGCCGATCCATTCCCGTGGGTCCGGAGGATCGGCCGGCCAAGGCAAGTCATGGGTAACGATCAGGCCCGTCATCCGACGCGCCCGTCGGTTCTGCATATGTCTATTTCACCTCCGCGGCCCCGGCGATCAGCTGCATCAGCTTGTTGGTCTCTTTGGTGAAGGGAACCACCAACTTGGCATACTTGCGCTGTGAATCGAGGACCTTTTTGAAGAACGGATCCTTCGCCTCGAATTTGGCGAGCACCTTCTTCGACGATTTGATGAAGGCCTCCGAGTAACCGGGGGGCGCGTCGAACAACTTGACGCCCTTTTCCTTGGTCAGGATCTTAAGGGCCTTGGCGTTTTCCTCCACAAAGTACATCATGCCGTCGAGGATCGACTGTGTGGCTTGCGGTTTCAACAATCGCCTGGAGGTCCGGGGGCAGTGCGCGCCATGCCTTGCCGTTGATCATGATATCCATGATGCCGATGGCCTGGTGGAGGCCCTGGAGGGAGTAGTTCTTGGCAACGTCGTAGAGCCCGATCTTCAGGTCGCTGGCCGTGTTGATCCACTCGCCGCCGTCGATCACGCCCCTCTCCAACGCGGGGATGAGCTCCGCGCCCGCCACGTTCACCGGGATGCCGCCCATGTCCTTCAAAACGTCCGACGACAGGCCGGAGGACATGCGGTACCTCATTTTCAGGTAATCCTGGAGCGTCTTGGGCGCCTTCTTGGCCCACCCGAAGGCCTCAGGGCCGTCCGGCGCGATCAGGAAGGGCATGACGTCGGCCTTGAGGATCTTCTGGTAATATTCCACGTAGAGCTCCCGTCCTCCCCCGTTCATGTACCAGGAAAGATGGTTCATCAGGTCCAGACCGCTTCCGGCGCCGCCGAGCGGGGAGCTGAAGAGACTGCCGCTCGGGTTTTTCCCCATCGAGTAATGGGTCCACCACTGCCCGCATTCGACGATCCCCTTGTTGACGCCGTCCAGGATTTCAAAGGGGTTCACGATGGCGCCGCTCGCGAGGACCTCGATCTTCAGCCTTCCTGCCGACATCTTGTCGATGTTGGCGGCCATTTTGTTCAACAAGTCAATTTGAGGGGCCCCTGCGGGGTTCGCACTCTGGAGCTTCCACTTGATCGGTCCCGCAGGGCGCCGCCTGCGACAGGTCCGCCAGACCGAACACACCCAGGAATACTGCGATTACCAAAAATCCGATCACTTTCTTCATAGCTTTTCCTCCTCATCTTGGGGGTTAGAAAAATCTCTCAACCATGACTTGACCTCGACGGCTTCGCAAACAGACGACTCTGAAACATGGCCATCTGCAGGTCATGACCGCTGCAGACAGCGGGTTTCAAAACCGGCATCCTGCCCAATGATGTCTTGGCCCATCACCTCCCTTCCCCGACGATGAGATGCGAAGAAAACCGCACACTCAGCAAACGGGTAGAGCGACGATAGCATCACCTTATCCGAGAAGGCGAGTCAAGTAGAAAAAATTGATACAGCCATTGTTAAAAACAATGAGGTGATCCCGAATCGGCGGTTTCACCCGCGAAGTCTGCGACGGACAAGGCGTACCGCGGCCGGACTGGGACTGCTGATATAAGAATTTACTATAGAATTATAATTATTATCAGTTTGACTTCATCGCCGGAACATTTTCTATGATGCCCGCCATGCGATCACCATGATCTTGCGGTTCGAGAGAGGCGGGGTCGAAGACTGGAAATAATGATAATTTGTTATCAAAAATATAATTATTATTAGTTTGACTTATAGTTGGAACCTCTTTTACGATACGTCAAATGTTCCGTTGCAGTGCATCAGGATCCGGTCGATTAGCACGGACGATGCATTGGCTGCCGGCGATTCGGCGTTTTGACCGTGAGCGGAATGACGCCGGCGAGACAACAGTGAGGCAGCGACGTTTAAGGACAGAATCGAAGTCAACAGCATTTTGGAGGGAGATTCAGATGGACAGACAACCGTTATTTAAGAGAAAGACAGCCATTTCGTACAAGACGGAAGAGAAGACCGTCGTGCGGGGCTACAACGTGAGCGATCTGGCGGAGGCGGGCTACACGTTTTACGACATGCTCTTCATCCTCTTCCAGAACCGGATTGCGGCGGAGAACGAGGTGGACATGCTGCGGTATGAGACGGGAGAGTTTCTGGAACACTCCATGTCGCCGTCGGCGGCGTCGGCGATCGCCGTGATCGGCGGCCGGCCGAATCTTCCCGCGGCGATCGCCGCGGCGGTCATGACCTTCGGGTCGGCCCACGGTCCCGGAGCGGCGCACGGCTACATGATGCACAAGTACATCGAGCGGGCCCGTGTGGAGGGGAAGAGCATCGAAGAGATGGGCAAGATCCTGGTGGACGAGTACATGGATGCGGGTCTGGCCGTCATGGGGATGGGGCAGCCGCAGCACCTCGACGGGGATCCCCGCGCGGAACCGACGCACATCAAGCATGAGCAGCTCTGCAGCGGGGTCTATCTTGAACTGCAGCGCTCGATCGAGAAGCATTTCAACGCGCGCCGGAAGAAGGAAGGCAAGGAGTACGTGGCGGTGAACATGATCGGCGCCGGCAATACGGCGCTGGCGGAGCTGGGTTTCTCCCCCAACGCCGCCTGGTGCATCGGCTGCGTCTGCCGCGGTTTCAGCTGTGCGGCGCACGCCACCTACACGATGAAGAAGGGTCGGGCCTGGGCGGCCTCGAAGCGGGAGCCGATGGTCCAGATGCTGGATCTGTCGATGATCAAGTACGTGGGGCCCGCCGACCGGGAGGTTCCCAGCCAGGCCGAGAGACAGGAATACGCCCGAAAGCAGAAAGAGGAAGGAGAATACAAGAAATGGATAATTTAGACGATCCGAGACTCAATTTCAATTACCGGACCCGGGAGCACGGCACGGTTCCGATGGATGAGAAGCGCGACCGCTTCCAGTGGGTGTCCGAGGTGGCATACAAGAACGTCCACCGCATCGTTGCCCGGGGCTACGACACGACGGAGCTGGTGGAGCAGGGTTACGGCCTGACGGACGTCCTGTTCATCGACTTCCAGGCGCGGATTCCGCTGATCGAGGAAGACAAGATGCTCAACTACGTCATGGTGTGCATGCTGGAGGACGGCCTCTCCTCGCCGGCGAACATCGCGCGGATCGTCGCGAGCGGCAAGACCTGCTGACCCAGGCCGCCGGTTCCTCGATCCTCGCCTTCGGCCATGCCTACGGCGCCTACCAGGACATTCGGGAAGCTGCTGGACGGCATCCTGGCCCGGCAGGCGAAGGAGGGCAAGCCGCTGGCCGAGGTGGTCGAGGCGGTGGTCAAGACGAAACTGAACGATCCCGCGCTGGGGGTTTCCGGTCTGATGCTGAAGGACCCGATGGCGAAGCGGATGATCGCCCGGGCCGAGAAGCTGGGCGTGGCGGGCAAGTACGTTTCCCTGATGAAGGAGATCGTGAAGGCGGCGCAGAAACTGAGCAAGGAGCCGGTGGACATCGATCTTCTGGGCGCCACGGGCGCGGTGATGTTCGACCTCGGCTTCACCCCCGAGGCGACCTGGGGCATCCTGGCGGTGACCCGCGCCTTCGCCACCGGCGCCCATTACTGCGAAGAGATCGAGCAGGAGGCGCCGGTCCGGCTCGGCCAGACCCTGACGCCGAAGGAGTGGTACGACGGACCGGCAGACCGGCCGGTGCCGACCCTGGAGGAGCGGAAGACGGTCGCCAAGGCGATGGAGGCCCAGACGCCCGAGGAGTGGAAGCAGATCTTCCTCGAGCGGCAGAAGATCAAGGGTTCCGGATGGGCCATCGTCGAGGAGATCGACGATCCCAAGCGGAAGATCTGACATAGGAAATCAAGAGGATGACCTGCCCAGGGCCGTGCAACATGCCGTGGCAGGTTCCTTCCGAAATCCGGTATCGAACCGTCGGCGTTGCGGATCATGACGGCGCCGCCGGAGAGGGAAGGAAGGTATCGTTGGAAGGTTCAGTCCTGATCATGGCCGTTGTGGTGGTTGCCCTGGCGCTCTTTTTCGATTTCTCCAACGGCTTCCACGATGCGGCGAATGTCGTGGCGACGATCATCGTCACGGGCGCCATGTCGCCGCGCGAAGGCGCTGACCATCGCCGCGATCTGCGAATTCATCGGCCCCTTTCTCTTCGGTACGGCGGTGGCCAAGACGATCGGCAAGAACATCATCGATACGTCGGCTTTGATCCGAATGCGATGGCCCTCTCCGCCGGTCTGATCGTTGCGGCGCTGATCGGCGCCATCGCCTGGAATCTGATCACCTGGTGGTTCGGCCTGCCCTCGAGTTCGTCTCACGCCCTGATCGGCGGGCTGATCGGTCCGGTGCTCATCGCCTACGGCCCGGACAAGATCATCTGGAAGGGGGTGCATCTTCGTCTTCGCATCGCTGATCCTTTCCCCGGTGATCGGCATGTTCTTCGGCTGGCTTTTCTTCAAGATCACGCGTTTCATCGCGGAAAAGACGGCAGGCGACGCCCGAGCGCCAATGACTTTCTTCAACAAGATGCAGATCGTCTCCTCCATCTGTCTGGCCCTGAGCCATGGGGCGAACGACGCCCAGAAGTCGATGGGGGTCATCGCCATGACCCTGGTCATTCTAGGGATTTTTCCCTCGTTTGAGATCCCCTTCTGGGTGGTCGCCGGTTGCGCCGGCGCAATCGCAGCCGGATGCGCGACCGGGGGCTGGCGGATCATCAAGACCATGGGGTCGAAGATCTGCCGGTTGCGGTCGGTGCACGCCTTCTGCTCGCAGACGGCCTCCGCCATCGCGTCATCCTCGACGGCGGCGCTTGTCGGCGGTCCGGTATCGACGACGCATGTCGTCTCGTCGAGCATCATCGGCGCGGGCGCGGGGCAGCGGGTTTCCGCCGTGCGGTGGAGCGTGGCGAAGGATATCGTGATTGCGTGGTTCATCACCATCCCGGCATCGGCGGTCGTGGCCGTCGTTGGCATTTCTCGTCATCAGGGCGATGCATCCGCACTTTTGAGAAGGGGTAGAAAGGAGCTGGGACACATGGTATTCAACATCAGAAAGAGGCTATTTGCAAAGCAGAAGAACATTTTTTACGATCTGCTGTTCCGGCAATCCGCAAAAGACCCTGGAGGGGCTCGAGGCACTGGCCAACTATATGGACGATTGCAGCCCGGAGAAAGCCAAGCAGGTGAAGAAGTGCGAGGTGGAGGCGGATGACCTGCGGCTGATGCTGATCCAGGCGTTGGACAAGACCTTCGTCACGCCGCTCGACCGGGAGGACATCTTCGATCTCTCCCGCGCGATCGACGACGTCATGGACTATGCCAACTCCACCGTGCTGGAGATGGAGATCTATGAGGTCCCCGCGGACGGGCACGTCAAGGAGATGGTCAACATCCTGATCAGCGCCGCGGCGCGAGATCGACCATGCCATCAAGCTTCTCGAAGAGCAGCCGAAGATCGCCGCCGTGCACGCGGTCAAGGCGAAGGCCTACGAGAACACGATGGAGGGCGCATACCGCCTCGCCCTGTCGCATCTGTTTCGGGGGAACGATCCGGTTTTCATGCTCAAGATGCGGGAGATCTACCGTCATCTCAGCAACGCGGCGGACCGCGGCGACGAGGCGGCCAACATCATCTCGAGCATCGTGATGAAGCATTCGTAAGACGACTGTCGGGATGCAGATGATCTCCGGCCGGTGACCGGTGAAAACGGACAGCAGGCCTGTATTGGCCTTGGATACTACAAAGAAAGTGAGGTATGGATGATGGAAGACAATATCAAGGAAATGTACGAGAAGGCGCGGGCGGCGTTCAAGACCGTCGAGTACTGGCCGCAGGAGAAGGTCGACGAGATGGTCCTGGCCGTGGGCTGGGAGCTGCAGAAGAAGGAGACGGCGGAGGAGCTGGCGCGCCTGGCCGTCGAGAAGTCGGGCATCGGCGTCTACGAGGACAAGGTTCACAAGATCGGGACGAAGGTGCGCGGAACGCTCTACGATCAGATCGGCGTGAAGACCTGCGGTCTGGTGGAGGAGGACAAGGCGAAGGGCATCCGGAAGTACGCCAAGCCGATCGGCGTGATCGCGAACGTGGTTCCCTGTACGAACCCCGAGTCGACGGTCTGCTGCATCGCGCTTTCCACGTTGAAGACGCGCAATGCGATCATCTGTTCGCCGCACCCCCGCACGGAGCTGGCCACCTATACGACGGTGGAGCACATCCGGAAGGCGCTGGCGAAGGTCGGCGCACCGGTGGATCTGGTCCAGTGCATCCGCCACACGAGCAATGAAAAGACCCAGGAGCTGATGGCGAACTGCGACTATGCGGTGGCCACGGGCGGCGCGGCGCTGGTGAAGGTCGTCTACGCCGCGGGCGTTCCCGCGCAGACCGTGGGCGCCGGAAACGTGATCTCCATCGTCGATTCGACGGTCAAGGACATTCCGGGGGTCGCCTTCCGGCTCAGGAAATCCAAGACGGCCAACAATGCGGCCTCCTGTTCCTCGGAGAACGCGATTGCGATCGAGGAGTGCATCTTCGACAAGATGATCGCGGCCCTCAAGGCCGAGGGCGGCTATCTGTGCAGCACGGAGGAGCGCGAGATCCTGCGCAAGACGATGTGGCCGGACGGTCATACGCTGAACCGGGAGATCGTGGCGAAATCGGCCGACGTTCATCGCGGATCTGGCCGGTCTGAAGGTTCCCACGGATACGAAGATCCTGATGGTCATGGGCGAGAAGATCGGTCCGCGAGGACCGGTTTTCCGGCGAGAAGCTCTCCCCGGTCCTGACGGTCTGGAAGTGGACCGATTTCGACGAGATGCTGGACCGCATGGAGAAGATCCTGAAGTTCTCCGGCGAGGGGCACTCGGTGAACATCCAGACGGAGCTCGACGAGCGGATGCACAAGATCGGTCTTCGGGCGAACGTCAGCCGGGTCGTCTGCAACATGGGCCATACCGAGGCGAACAGCGGCGGCTGGACGAGCTGCCTGGGCTTCACGGACACGCTGGGCTGCGGAACCTGGGCCGGGAACATCAGTTGCGAGAACATCAACTGGAAACAGTTCCTCATGTACACGCGGGTTGCCGTGCCCGTTGCGAATTACCAGCCGTCGGACGAGGAGCTCTTCGGCGCTTACCTGAAAAAGTACGGCAGGGATTGATCTTCCCGCTTGCGAAACGCGAGTGATACGGTAGTGAAAGACGGCCGCCGGCAACAGGGCGGCCGTCTTTGTTAGAACTTTGCACAACGGGGAAATCTGATTTTTGACAGCGTGCATAGGGAGATTTTTTTAGGATGGAAACATCATGATCCGGGCGGTATTCTGGGACAACGACGGCGTCCTCGTGGACACGGAAAAACTCTACTTCCAGGCGACGCGGGAGCTTCTCCATCAGGCCGGCGTGACGCTGACGGAGGAGCTCTTCCAGCGGATCTCTCTCGTCGAGGGACGGAGCGCCTTCGATCTGGCCGGAGAGGGAGTTCCCAGCAGGAGATCGACCGCCTCCAGGAGGAGCGGAACAGGCGCTACACGGAACTGCTCAGGGGGGGCGTCCGCATCCTGGACGGCGTCGAGGAGACGCTCTCGGGAGCTCCGGGGGAAGGTGGTCCAGGCGATCGTGACGAGCTCCCGGCGGGTGCATTTCGATGCGATGCATACCCGAACGGGGCTCCATTCCTCACTTTGATTTCATCCTGACCCGGGAGGACTATACCCTTTCGAAGCCGGACCCGGAGCCCTACCGGACGGCCATGAAGAAATGCGGCTTCGGTCCGGAGGAGTGCCTCGTCGTCGAGGATTCGCCGCGGGGTCTCGCGTCGGCGCTTGCGGCCGGCATCCGCTGTCTTGTGGTTCCCAACGAGTTGACCAGAGGAAACCCTTTTACCGGCGCCTGGCGGATATTGGAAAGCTGCGGCCA
>CAWJHT010000085.1:0-17188 GCA_963842685.1 uncultured delta proteobacterium
ACGCCGAACGCCCGCCCGTAGCCAATGCCAACCTCAAGACCCCATGGGATAAGCGCGAAGCATGCGCATGAATGACAAGCCCTGGCGCACGGGGGGCTTCACATATTTGCAGCTTTCCATTTTTTTCACATTCGACGCCAAAATTTGAGCGAGGGGTAACGAATGAAAATTGGACTCATCGGATGCATCGCCATCGGAACGGCGCTGGCCATACTCCCACCCGCCACAGACGCTGTAGCCGCAAAGGAAGAGACGGGGCGCTATCAGATCTCCGTGATCACGATGGGGCCTGGGCAGGAGTTGTTCTCTCGATTTGGCCACATCGGCCTACTCGTCGAGGACAAAGACGAAGCAACCGAAAAGGTTTACAACTTCGGGATGTACGACTTCAGCAACCCGGCACTCCGGTTGAAATATCTCAAGGGCTTCCTTATCTACTGGGTTTCTGTAAGGAAGCTCCCGTCGATGGTCCGCCAGTACAGCGAGGAGGACCGCCTGATGGAGCAACGTGTGCTTAACATCGCCCCGGAGGCGGCGGCAGGGATCGCGGAAAAACTTGCCATCATCGCGCGTCCCGAAAACCGTGAGTATGCGTACCGGCATTTCCTCAACAACTGCTGCACCCGGATCCGCGACCTTGTTGATGAGGCCAGCGGCGGCGCCATCGCGGCCGTCGGCAAGGGAAAGATGAACGGCCGTACATACCGCGATCTCACACGAATGTCGCTCATGGGGACAATCACAGGCGCCATCGGCGTCGACTTCATCCTGGGCCCGGCGGGGGACAAGCCGATCGACCGCTGGGCGGAGGAGTTCCTGCCGATCATCCTCGCCGAGGATCTTGATAAGGCTGTGCGGTTCCGACGGTGTGCCGCTGGTCAGCCGCAAGATTGTGCTCCACGAGCGGAAAGGACCAGCGCTGAACAAAGTCACCGAGAAGTGGGACATCCCCGCATTGGCGACCCTGCTGTTCCTCATCGTCCTCGGCCTCGCCGCACCGATTATTCTGGGCCGATCCCGGCCTCGGCTCGGGGCGCGCCTTGCGGGGATCGGTCTTCTCACGTGGGCCTTCATTGGAGGGGTGGGCGGGGCGATCCTCACCTTCCTCTGGACCGCGACGACACACTACGACTTTCATCGCAACGAAAACCTGCTCTGCTTTCTCCCGACGCACCTGCTCCTGCTCGTCCCCGCCCTCTGGCTCATCTTCCGTGGACGGATCAGTGTAAAGGCGGGAAAGCTGCTGGCGCGCTACCTTGCCCTGAGCGCCGGCATCATCGTCGCGGGTCTTCTGCTCAAGCTCAGGGCCAACCCTCAGAACAACTACGGTTTTATGGCTTTCTGCTTTGGGATGAACATCGCCTGCCTCGCCGCGCTCCTGCGCACGGGCCTGTCGAGGATCCGATCATGAATCAGCGCCGGGCCGCACCAATGAAGCCGTAGCAGCCCGCCGGACAGAACCCAATACACAATAAGACTCAGCAGCAAAAGTGGTAAGGCCGATCCACTGGGAGGTTGAAAATCCCCCTGCTTCCCCGCGTCCGGTGTCGCCTCGCAGGAACTCCATGGCTGTTCGTGTCAGTCCATAGTACATAACGAACAAACAAAAGACTTGCCCTTTAAACCGGCTTTTTTTTCGGGCGATAAGCAGAAGAACAAAAGCGATCCAGCCATTGAGGGATTCCAGAAGCTGGGTGGGATATACAGAGGCTGAAAAAGCCGCGTTCGGGCTCACCCACCCTTGGGAAACGTGATGAAGAAATGCCGGAGAGCCGTGGAGATTAGCCAACGCCGACCCCAAACCATGGCTGATTTCTCTGAATCCATTGAACTGAATATCCCAATTGGGAAACCGAACCCCGATCGCCTTGATAAACGCCGGCGCACTTGCCGAAATGGGCTTTCCCCAATCACAACCGAACAAAAAGCAACCGATGCGAGTGATTCCGAGGCCGCTCGCTAAACCGAAAGCAACCACATCCGCAAAAGCCCACAGTGTAATGCGATAATAGGACATATAGATCCAACTGCCTAAAAATCCCCCGAGAAAACCGCCATAGGCCACCAATCCTCCGTTCGCGCAGATCTACCGCCCGCAACAAACCACCGCGCTGAAACACCTCAAGGTTGGTGAGAATGTACAGCATTCTGGCCCCAACAATCGCGAACACTGCAGTAACAATAAAACAACCCGCCAATCGTTCCTTGGCCACACCGTCAATACTGCCCAGGTGCATGACAAGGACCCAGCCGACAATGAACGACAAGCCGAGCATGATCCCATAGGAATAGATGGGCAGGTTGATCCAGGGAATGTTAAAAAGTATAGGATACATAGATTGACCGTATATCGCTTCTGCGCCAAGGTCAAGAGCCACCACCCATTAACGTTTGGACGGCAGCTCTACCACCCATTATTCTCGCCATGTTTTGATGAGACGAGATCTTCCTGTTCCTTCCACTGATGACCGTTCTCGTGAAATAGGCAAGGCTCAGCCATGACAGGGTCGATTCTTCATCCTCTCGAAGAGTCTCACTGCCTGCAGCATGAATATTTCCAGCTTGGCATCGATGATCTGCGGAAAGGGATTCCCATCGCTTTCAATGGAAAGAAACGGCAGTGCTTCAATCTGATCAAGCCGTCTCGATAAATGATTCCCTTGCCTGCGGGCCGTATCCTGCCACCCCGCACCCATTTCTCTCGACAGGATGGACTCGGCAATCCGATTGGGCATGCAGCCGAAGGGTCCGATGGCGATGACCCCGCAAAAGTGTTCCGGTACCTCCGAAAGGGATGCGCCCACAGTCAGGATCGCTTCGCCTATCAACTGAGGATCGATGAGGTTTCGTGCATATCTGATCATACGATCCACATCACTCGGGTGATGACGAAGGAGGCCCGATTTGGCCATGATATTCATGAGGCGTCGCTCATGGAATTTCATCCATCTGTTGCGCAAACGCAGCATGAGGCTTTCTTTCATCCCCGGTCCGGTCTTGGAGAAATTCTGCCGACAGCACCAATCCGTATAGTAAATCCACTCCATGATACCGGACACCTTGACCATAAATCCTTTTTCCGCAAGCCTTTCCACCAGATATCGCCGGGAAAGGTCATCAAGACGGACAAAGATTTCACCGGTGATCAGAATCGCAGGAATATCCGCAAGAGACTTCTTCACCGGTATTTTTTTAAGCCTCTGCGCCTCCAGAGCGAGAATCTTCGACAACTCACTGAAAACGCAGTGGTTTCTCAAAGGCATCCCGTATTCTTTTTGCAGCTGCATCGTAAGCGGCTAGCGCCCCGTCCTTCTCTACCGCATTCACCAGAAGCGCGGAGTGGATATCCTGCATGATATCACCCACCACAAGTCCCAGCAGCAGCCTCACTGTCAGATTCCCATCTTCGAGGCCGGAGTAGCTGTTCTCCCCGTCCAGAGACAGAAGCGCTACGTTCTCGATTTCCAATGAGGAAATCAGATGACTGATGAAAGGTGAATATTGGCCGAAACGGCAGGGCCCCTGGGCCGTCGGCATGAAATAGACGAGAAGCTCATCCGGTTGTTCTCTTTTCTTCAAATACTGAAGAAGACTGCCCACCGTGAGCAGCAGAGGGAGGCATTCCTTGCAACTCGTAAAACTCCTCCCCAACTTTAGAACCTCATCATCGGCCGGCGGCAATGCCGTCGTTCGAATCCCCGTCGATCTGAAGATGGCGGCAAACGCTTCATTGGAGAATTTCCCCATCGAGGGAATAAGAAGGTTGACGCGGGAATCATGTAAAGCACATTGACCACCAGTGGAATCGATAAACAATTTCTTGCCGCGGTCGAAATAGGCCTGCCTGTATCCATTGGTTTTCGGGATGGCCGGCAGCGGTTCGTTCCGTTTCATCTCCATGTGGTTCTGAATGATATCGAGGAACGCCTCAATCCTTGTTTCCAGTCCCGCATCCGCTGCATGGCTATCCAATTCCAGAACGAGAAAAGGTTTAGAGCCCATGACATGCTTTACGTATTCAACGAGGAAAGAATCGGGTCCGCAAGAGAAATTGGTAATAAAACATCCGAAGATTTGAGGATGTTTTTCAACGAAAGCGGCTGTTTTTAAGATCAGTTGCCCCGTCGACCAGTACATGTGGCTTTCAATAGGCTCATCGGCAAAAGGAAGAAAATCAGAAGGAATCACCGCAATGCCTCGGGAAGCAAATTTCTGAGGGACGCCCATGTTTGTCTCTGTCACACAGGCATTGTATGATCGACCCATGATGGCAACGGCATAGCGACGCGGATTGCTTTCCAGCTCCTGAAGAAAACTCTTTCCTTTTTCCCGAAAATCCTGCATCACTTTTCGCTGAACGCACAATGCCTTGCTGAATGCCTTTCTACTCTTTGCACGCGTTCGGCCCAGTTTCATGCCCATTTCCAGAAATCCCGTCTCTGCCGCATCGAAACCACCGGAGAAATCGATGACCGGCATAAGTACTTTCTGCTGGCTTAAAAGGGATTTGAATGTCGCATGGTCTTTGAAAGCACTGCTCAGGTAATAGGGCTCGCCCTGAGAAATAGGACAGGTGACGTTTGGCTGACAACCATTTTCTACATACATGCCTTTGATCTGAGGCAGGAAGAGATAATCCGGTTTTTTAGTCAAGAGATTGTATAAATATCCATGTGCTATTTCTGCCGGGTAACAGAAAGCAGCCCGTTTCAAGTCGATGCCTTCCTGATCGACTTTGTCCGCGATCTTGACTTTGAAACCAAGACCCCTGAAGAAATGGGCGTAAAGTGGGTAAAATGAATTGACAAGAAACGATTTGTTGATTCCAATCACCTTGGATTGATCAGGCAGAGGATCTTGATCCATTTCTCTGGCAACATCATGGAACACCCATTGCTCATATTTTCTTGTGTAATCCAACTCCTCCGCATCTACATCGATTTTGAAGCGCAAGTTGTACCAGCGGTTGCAGGCGCCGCCAAAAAGATAGGTCTCCCCGTCCATTTTTATCCGGGCTATCTCACACTTACGATCACATTTCTCCTTACCACCCCCACAGATAAAGGGATCCCCATAAGTGATTTGTCTGTCATATAACGCCCGCAGTGAAAAGGATTTTTCCTTGATAAGTCCGAGCCTCAGACGATGCTTCATCTCAAGGGCTACTCCAAAAGCCCCCATAAGACCTGGATCCGGTGGTACGATGATCTCCTTCCCTGTCAAAGAAGCCATGGCCAGAGGCACGGCACTGTTATAACAAACGCCTCCCTGCATGAAGATACGGCTGCCGACAGGACGGTTGCCCTTGACTCGATTCGTATAGTTCATGCAAATCGAATAAACTAAACCGGCAACGATGTCCTCACGGCAGACGCCGTCGTAAAAGGCAGTCTTGATGTCACTGCTGATAAAAGCCGCACATTGATCATTGAAATTGGGCGGCTTTAGTCCTCGTACAGCCATCTCTCCAATGGCAGCCATTTCCACACCCATGGTTTCTCTGGCCGCCTCTTCAAGAAACGAACCCGTGCCTGCGCTGCACGCTTCGTTCATGGCATACTCGGAAGGGATACCGTTTTTTATATAGGTGTACTTTGCATCCTGTCCCCCTATCTCGAAGATCGTATCCACTTGCGGATCAAAAAAGACGGCCCCTTTCGCATGGGCGATGATTTCGTTGACAATCCCATCGGTCATGCCATGTAGACCGGCAATCTGTCTCCCCGAACCGGTGACTCCGAGCCCCAGGATGCTGATCTTATCCGATAGAGGACCCATCTGGGACAGAAGTTCCCCATAGCACGCCCTTGATGCCTGAACAGGATCGCCATTTGTCCTGAGATAGACGGATGCCAGGATGCGATCATCGGTGACACGCATCAGGACGGCCTTTGTAGTTGTAGATCCCACATCGAGACCGATGATGCAACGATCTCCCGGTCCGGCCGATCCCCGTTCACTGGATTTGATGTCGACACTGCCCTGAGAATCTTTTAATGCCGGCAGAAAAGAAAAGGAATGACCATGCTGAGCAAAAAGCCTCTCTGCGGACGGCATCTCCATCGTTTCGTGATCCAGCGCCCAGAGGGCTGCTCCCAAGGCTTCAAAATACGGCGCTTCGGGCGGGACATGAAGATTCTGTATTTCTTTTTTCAGATGATCGATCAGTGCGGTATTCTGTGAGGTACCGCCAATCAGCAGCAGATTTTGTTTTGGCAACTTCTTCAGTATTTCAAGGATTTTCCCGGCCATCATCTCACACAACCCGGCGGTGATTCTTTCCTTGGATACCCCCTTATTGGCCGCATGGGTGCAATCCGTCTTACAGAATACGCTGCATCTACTCGATACTTTATAAGAATTCTCTATTCGTGCGGCAGCGACGGCCTCCTCTATCGTGAATCCCATCCGTTGGATTTGCTGCATGAAAAATTCGCCCGTTCCCGAGGCACATTTGTTCCCCGTCTGAACGGAGGATATTCTTCCGTCTTTCCCCAAGACATAGATCAGAAAGGTCTCTCCTCCGGCGCTGATTACGGCAGTGCAGGTCATGCCCTTGCCATTGAGGTGCAACAAAGCACGCTCGATCGCTTCCGGTTCCGAGATAGTAGTGAGGTTAACGGAATTTCTGAAATTACGACCGGTCACTGCAATTCGCGAGTAATGGTCGCCCGACATACTCCTCTTAAAAGATCGAGAAGCGCCTCTCGCGGGTTGCCTTTATGGTGATGGTTGGTAACAACGGTTGTCTGAATGAGGATGTGATTATCGTTATGTGCAGCAACCGCAGATAATGTTGTTGCACCGATGCAGATACCGAGACTTTTCAACGCGAAATCACCGATGTATTATAAAGGCATCCCCATTCCCAGATAGCCCGTTTTTTCTTTTGGATCTACAGGCAAGATAATGGCTTCTTGCTCATAAGGATACCTCTCCACATTGTCAAGATAAAAATGGGGATGACCAGAATAGCAAATAAAGTCCTTGACACGCATTTTTTTTTTGTTATTGTATCTTCTCAAACATGGGTGCGTGTTGGTTTCCGGATTTGAAAATTCATTTGAAGCAAGCAGTCATTCCTGAGCACATCAACATTCAATGGAGGTTGTTCTATGCGCTCAATTCTACTTTTTCTGGTCATTTTCATCGCGGCAATCATCATTGGCGGTATCCTGATCCCCGGTTGTGGATCAAGCAGCGATAGTGGTGGGAACAGCAACCACCGACAGTCTCCTCAAACAACAATGACTGCGCGAAGGCAGGGGAGTTCTGTAACCCCGACGGCAGGCAAGAGCTGTTGTGATCCTGCAAGAAGCTGCCAGAAAGTTGCTGGTCCCGGCGGCGGGTATTGTTATTAATTTCCCATTCCCGGTTATCCCATAAAAAAATGATTATCCACCCAGCGGGAGAGGTGGCCCATCCTCTTCGTGATGGACGTGGTAGTCGATATTTCATTATCCTCCCTGCCGCAGGACAGATTCTAACTATACTATTTACATCGTCTTTCTTATAGAATGTCTTAATAATTCCATAAACAATATGATCAGGATAATGTTTCTGATCAATAGAAGTATATTGGTCTTTATGCTGCCTGAGATCACCAATCCAAAACTCAACGGAAACAAAACAAAGGTGATGAATACCAATAAGAAAAAAAGAACAAGTAAATGACGGCTTGTTCCTTTCAATAAAATCAAACTGACAATAATGAATGGGAAAAGCCAAATAAAGAACTGAGTCGATAATACTTTTGAAGTGATCAGAAAAGCCAGAAGCGTTAAACTTAAAAAATTGATGAACCTGTCCTTTTTAAAGGGACTGCAACTTTTTATATAAAGAATGTAAATCAATCCTTCAATCAGAATGAGTAAGGGTGTACTTATAATTTTTAACTTATTTGCGGCATCTCCGCTTACACCAAAACTCCCATGATCAAATCCAATTTTCAGATGATCAATCACTCCGATAGATTTTAAGTTAAGTAATAGAGATGAGTAAGTGCTCTCTATTTGAATTCCTCTTGAGTAATGATAGGTTAGAAAATAAATTGTGTCCTCATACTTAAGAAGATTTATCAATAAACAGAAAGTGAAAAATGCGATTACAGAAAATAACACGGAGCGAAATTTGTTTGATTGTAAAAGTTCAAAGTCCGTATACAAAAAAATAGGTAAGAACAAGAAAGGATAAATTTTGATAAATCCCGCAAAAATAATAAGAATATATGAAACAAGATGCAATTTATCGGTTTTATACATAAATAGATAAACCGATGATATAACTATCAATCCGACCCATATATCATATCTGCTTAATAGAAGCGGCAGAAAGAAAAATAGAGAGACCAAAAGAAAGAGCTTGCTAATGCGCGACTCCTTTTTGTCGAGAGTCTTTTCAAAAAAATCGAAAGATATACATATAAACACTGCCAAAATGAGAAAATTTTGAATAAAGAAAACCCAGCCATATTGGCTGCTGTTATTGGAAAATAGGGCGGGTACAATGAAACAAATAAGGCTGAATATTGGATATTCTAGCTTTAAGTCCTGGCCTTTTAAAAAGGCCCTGGCAGCTCTTTCGTAGACGGTAAAATCTTCCAAGAAGTACAGATGAATCACTTTGTTCAGAAGTATCGAAATGAGAGCTGCTATGAACAATAGGAGGATGGCAAGTAAAGTTCCATCAGTAAAATGTTTCTTGATTATTTTGTATACTCTTGTCATAGCCTTCCAATCATTTTACTTACGCTCATTTCCGACGCCTGCTCCTTATAGGTCATCCCTTTTTTATTATGGAATCTCGATCATATTAGATCAGAAGTTGTACAGACCGATCCTCTTATTGAGCCTTAATTCCCGACGCTGAAAACCTTTTCTGCCACACGGCGGCTGTTCACCCAGATTTCCAGACGCCATCGACCGAAGAATTTCGAACCAATGATCTTGTCAGGCAGCGATGGTTGCAAGAGCAGCCAGCAGAGAACGGTTTTTTTCTTGGGCGGCATCGGCGATTTCACCAGTTCAAAGTAGGCCTGTTCTTTTTTATTCAGCGGATTGATCCACCGGAATTCGACGCCCGTTTCCTTCTCCTCAGGAAGAAACGTAAAATCGGCGTAGATTTTCTCACCCGTTGAGAAATCATCACGAATTTCCTTTATTCCCCCATCCTTCAAACGGTACATCACGATCTGGTCTGAAGAATTTTCAGAAAAGGCAGGGGAAACAGGAAAGAGAAATAAGACCAGCACCGATGCAAGGACAATAAACCTTCTCATATTAGGACACCGTTACTTCGATAAAGTATCGTTAATCGAAATCAGACAATCACCGGCCCTTCGTAGCGCTCCGCCAGGATCTCGTCCAGCCCTTCCCGGTCCTGCTTCATCGCGTAGGGGAGGTAATTGAGGATGTCCTGGGCGGTGATCCCGTCCTCCCCCTTGTCCGCTGCGGCCAGGTCCCCGGAGAGGCCGTGGATAAACACCCCCTTGCGCACCGCCTCCTCCAGCGGCAGCCCGAGGCCGGACATGGCCGCGATCGTCCCGGTCAGGACATCCCCGGAACCCGCCGTCGCCATTCCCGCATTGCCGCTCAGGTTGATGAAGACCCGTCCGATCCGGCGTCCCGATCAGGGAATGGGCGCCTTTCAGGACGATCAATGCCCGCAGATCCGCGGCCGTCTCCTGAAGGATCGGTATCCGTCTTTTTCTCGTTTTCGGCAACCGGCTTTCCCGTGAGCCGCGACATCTCCCCCGGATGGGGTGTCAGGATCGTCGGTGCAGGCCGGTTCCGGATGATCTCCCGATGGCCCGCCAGGGCGGTAATCCCGTCGCCGTCGATCAGGAGCGGCTTTTCGATCCGGGCGGCCAGATCCCGGATGAGCTCCTGCGTTTCGGCAGCGAGGGAAAGGCCGGGACCCATGACGACCATGTCCGCCCGTCCGGCCAGCTCCAGGAGGGCGTCCTTGTTCTTCAACGAGAGGCTTCCCTCGGTGGTTTCCGCCTGGGGGACGAAGACGATTTCGCTTCCCCGCGTGGCCAGAAAGGGGGTCATCGACCAGGGGGCGGCAAGGCGGGCATACCCCCCGCCGGCCTTCAGAAACGACATGGCGGAAAAGTACGGGGCGCCGTAATAGCCCGCCGCGCCGGCGATGAACAGGACGTCCCCCGCCGATCCCTTATGGAGCGTCCGCTTGCGCAGCGGAAGCGCTATGAAGCCGTTGATCTCGACCTTGATCGCCTCATCGTCGCAGAGAGCCGGCGGAAAGGAGATGCGGCAGAGATGGAGTTTTCCGCAGAGGCCATAGCCGGGATAGAGCATGTTCCCGATCTTCGGGAGGCCGAAAGTCACGGTGTGGTCCGCCCGGACCGCCGTCCCCATCACCTCCCCCGTGTCGCCGCTGACGCCGGAGGGGATATCCAGGCTGAGGACAGGCTTGCCGCTCATGTTGATCAGTTCGATCACCTGCTCGTAAATGCCGCTGACCGCCCGGTCCAGGCCGGTCCCGAAGAGGGCGTCGACGATGCCGTCGCTGTGGATCACCGACGACCGGACCGCCGCGATCTCCTTGACGCGTTTCACCTCGATGGGAAGCCGCTCGACGATCTCCAGATTGGTCTTTGCCGCCCCGCGGAATCGGTCCGGGTCCCCGACGAGCAAGACCCTGGGTGTCCCGCCGCCGGAGAGGATGTGCCGCGCCACGACAAGACCGTCGCCTCCGTTGTTCCCGATCCCGCAGAAAATGACATACCGCCTCCCGGCGACGCCGAACTCCCGGGAGAGGACCTGATATGAGGCCGCTCCGGCGTTCTCCATGAGGATCTCCTCGGATATCCCCAGGTTTTCGGCGGCCCGGCGGTCCATCTCCCGCATCTGCTCCACACTGCTGACCTTCATCGTTCCACCCCCTGTTCTTCCGATCCCGGCGATCCTCTGCGTCCGTTCTCCGGCAGGGTCGAATCCCTTGCCTCCCTCCGCCGAAAAGCAGTGCAACCCGAGACCCTCCTGTTATCACTTGTCTCCCCCACCGAGAAGCGCCGCCAGCTCCCGCGGATCGGTCACCGGACGACGGCAGGAAAAGCCGGTGCAGACATAGGCGGCGGCCCGGCCGTCGAGGCTCCGCATCTCCCTCGTGAACGGGGCGATCTCCGCAATCGCCGGCGCTTCCTCCCCTTCCGGGCGGAGGAGAAGCGTCAGGTTGGGAAGATAGGACTGCCTGAGGACCGCCAGCATTGCGTCTGGTGTCCTCCCTCCCGGGCCTGCCGGCGATCACCACCTCACGGGAGGGCGCCGCGAGGAGCTCCAGGGCGATCATCCACTGGGCATGGGCGGAGGGGATCTGCTGCAGCGACCCGGCAAAGGCGCGGCTCAGCGCCGCCGCTTCCTCTTCCCGGCGGGGATCCCCGGTCATCCTCCCGAGACGGATCAGGTTCATCAGGGTCACCGCGTTTCCCGAGGGGACGGCCCCGTCGTGCCCCTCCTTGGGCCGGAAAAGAAGCGTCTCACCGTCGTCCGGCGTGGAAAAGAAGCCCCCGTCGGGATCGCGGAAGTGCCGATCGACGATCCCCTGGAGGGCTATCGCCGCCCGCAGATCGTCGGCATTGAAGCCTGCCTCGTAAGCGTCGATCAGTCCCCAGATGAGAAAGGCGTAATCGTCGAGATTGGCCGTCACGGCCGCCTCTCCCTTGCAGAAGCGGTGGAGGAGACGTCCGTCCGGCGTTTTCATCCGCGCGAGGACGAACGCGATCGCCGCACGGGCCGCCTCCAGATACCGGGGTTCGTCCAGAACCCGGGCCGCCCGGGCCAAGGCCGCGATCATCAGGCCGTTCCAGTCGGTCAGGATCTTGTCGTCCCGCTGCGGGCGCACCCGCTTTTCACGGGCGGCCAGGAGGCGGAGGCGGACCGTCTCCAGGCGCTGCAGAAAGGCTGCCTCCGTCATTCCGAGACCTTCTGCGATCTTGGCCGGCGAACCGGAGAGGTGGAGGATATTGTCCCCCCGCCGTTCCGGCTCGACCGGATCGACGAAATTCCCCTCCTCGGCGAGTGAAAAGGCGGCTGTTGCCAGGCGGATCTCCTCCGGATCGAGGAGCCGGCGGATCTCCTCCATCCGCCAGAGGTAGAAACGCCCCTCCTCCCCTTCGCTGTCGGCATCCTCCGCGGTAAAGAATCCCCCCTCCGGCGACCGCAGGTCGCGAAGGCAATAGTCGAGGACCTCCCTGACCGTCCGGGCATGGGCTTCATCTCCGGTCGCCTGAAACGCCTCCGTGAAGGCCATCGTCAGGAGGGCCTGATCGTAGAGCATCTTCTCGAAGTGGGGAACGAGCCATTGCCGGTCGGTGCTGTAGCGGTGAAAGCCATAACCCAGTTGATCGAAGATCCCCCCCTGACGCATCGCGGAAAGGGTCCTATCGGCCATCCGGAGCGCATCCGGGGCGCCGGTCCGCTGCCAGTGCCGGAGCAGAAAAACGATCTGATGGGGCATGGGAAACTTCGGGGCGTTGCCGAATCCGCCGTGCTGCATCGTCAAACTGTCCCTGAAGCTCCGCAAAGGTCCGGGCAAGAATCTCTTCAGGGCGGAGATCCCCCTTCTCCGTCCGGGGTTGCATCAGGTGGGCCACCGTCTGCGCCGCGGCATTCTCCACTTCGTCGCGCCGCGTTTCCCAGATGGTCTCTGAGCCGAGGGATCAGTTCGACGAGCCCCTGCCGTCCCCATCGGCTCTCCTTCGGGATATAGGTGGCCGCGAAGAAGGGGAGCCGGTCGGGAGTCATGATGATGGTGAGCGGCCAGCCGCCGCTCCCCGTCATCATCTGGCAGACGCTCATGTAAATCCCATCGATGTCCGGCCGCTCCTCGCGGTCGACCTTGACGCAGACGAAGGCCTCGTTGAGGAGGGCGGCCACGGTTTCGTCCTCAAAGGATTCGTGGGCCATGACATGGCACCAGTGACAGGTGGAGTATCCGACGGAGAGGAAGACCGGCTTGTCTTCCCTCTGCGCCCGGTCAAAGGCCTCTCTCCCCAGGGATACCAGTCCACGGGATTTCCGGCATGCTGGAGGAGGTAGGGGCTCTTCTCATGGAGAAGCCTGTTCGGTGTCGGGGAGATCATCGCTTGTCCTCCTTTGGAAAGGATGCAGCCGAACGATGGGGTCAGGTCTCACCGAGGCGGTCGAGGCCGCCGGACACGTCTTGCAGGTGAAGGCGGAGCACAGGCGACCCGCGTCGATGAGGGCCTGCCGATCGCCGAAGACCTGCGCCGCCTTGAGGACGCCGAAGCTGAGCGTCGAGGCGAATGCCCGGAAACTCCGGTTAATCCCCTCCCCTTCGACGGGGAGGGTCAGGGTGGGGGTGCCTTACCGGCCAAGGAGTCTCCGCGCCGCCGCCGCGACCGCCTCGGCGGTGATCCCGAATTTCTCGTAGATCACCTTGTAGGGGGCGCTGGCGCCGAAACGGTCGATCCCCACGATCTCCCCCTCCAGACCCACATAGTGCTCCCAGCCCAGGCGGACCCCCGCCTCGACCGCCACCCGCGCCCGGACGGCGGGGGGAAGGACCCTGTCCCGGTACTCCTGCGGCTCGCGGTCGAAGAGCTCCCAGCTCGGAAGCGAGACGACGCGGACGCGGATGCCTTCCGCGGCAAGCCTTCTGCCCGCATCGAGGGCGATCTCCACCTCCGATCCCGTCCCGATGAGGATCGTCTCCGGTATCCCCTGTCCCCGACTCCCAGAGGATATACCCCCCCTTGCGGAGACCGGCCGCCGGGCTCACCACCGTCCGGTCGAGGACGGGCAGGTTCTGGCGCGTGAAGATGAGGGCCGTGGGGCCGGAGCTGTTTACCAGGGCGGCGCGCCAGGCCTCGACCGTCTCGTTCGCGTCGGCCGGCCGGATCACCGTCAGGTTGGGGATCGCCCTCAGGCTCATCAGCTGTTCGACGGGCTGGTGGGTGGGGCCGTCCTCGCCGACGCCGATGCTGTCGTGGGTGAAGACATAGATCACCCGGAGCCCCATCAGGGCGGCCAGACGGATCGACGGCCGCATATAGTCGGCAAAGGTGAAGAAGGTCCCGGTGAAGGGGAGGATCCCCCCGTGGAGGGCCATCCCGCCGGCGATCGCCGCCATCGCGTGCTCCCGGACGCCGAAGTGGATGTTCCGGCCGCCGTAGCCCCACTCCCCGCCGACGGCCCCCTCGCGGCAGGCGGGCGGTTCGCCCGGCCTCTGGAAATCGCCCTGCCCCTTGAGCCAGGTGAAGGTGGAGGGATTGAGATCGGCCGAGCCCCCCATCAGCTCCGGAATCACCGGGGCGAGGGCCTGAAGAACCGCCTCCGAGGTCTTGCGCGTCGCCACATCCTTCGTTCCGGAACCGTAGACGGGCAACGCCTTCTCCCAGCCGGCGGGCAGCTCGCCCTTCATGATCCGCCCGAATTCGGCCGCCTCCCCTGGATGGACGGCGGCATAGCGCTCAAAGGCCTCCTTCCACGCCGCCTCCTGGCCGGCGCCTGCGGCCCCGGCCCCGCGGAAGAAGGCGAGGACCTCTTCCGGCACGAAGAAGGGAGGCTCCTGCGGCCAGCCGAGGTTTTCTTTTGCCGCCCGGACCTCCTCCGGTCCGAGGGGGGCGCCGTGCGCGCCGCTGGTATTCTGCTTCCCGGGCGCCCCGCAGCCGATGGTCGTCCGGACGCGGATGAGCGACGGCCTTGCCGTCTCGGCCTTCGCCTCCACAAGGGCTCGATCGACCGCCGCGACGTCGTTGCCGTCCGGAACGGAGATCACCTGCCAACCGGCGGCGGTAAACCGCCCGTCGATCTCCTCGGTGAAACTGAGGGCCGTCGACCCCGACAGGACGATCCCGTTGTCGTCGTACAGGACGACGAGCTTTCCCAGACCGAGATGGCCGGCCAGGGCGGAGGCCTCGGAGGAGAGCCCCTCCATGAGGTCGCCGTCGCTCGCAAAGACATAGGTGAAATGGTCCACGATCCGGTGGCCGGGACGGTTGTAGCGAGCCGCCAGATGGGCCTCCGCGATCGCCATCCCCACCGCCGCGGCGAATCCCTGACCGAGCGGCCCCGTCGTCATCTCCGCCCCGGGGGGATGACGGTGTTCCGGATGGCCCGGCGTCTTGCTCCCCCACTGCCGGAAGGAGCGGAGGTCGTCGAGGGAGAGGTCATAGCCGGTCAAATAGAGGAGCGCGTAGAGGAGCATCGAGCCATGCCCGGCGGACAGGACGAAGCGGTCGCGGTCGGCCCACAGAGGATCGGCCGGGTTGTGCTTCAGGTGCCTCGTCCAGAGGGTGTAGGCCGCGGCCGCCGCCCCCATCGGCATGCCGGGATGGCCCGATTTGGCCTTTTCGACGGCGTCCGCCGCCAGAAAACGAATCGTATTGATGCACATCTCCTCCAGGGTGCCTTGTCCGCTCATGCTGAAGTCTCCTCTCATCGTAACCGTATTTGAAATCGTATGATTCGTCATCCCCGCAGAATATCCCTATCGCCTTGCGACGCAGGGCCGACAGAAGCTCGCACCCACCGTCATGAGCCCCACACCTTGCGCCCCTTCCCGCCAGGGAAGAAAAGACGATTCTGACGCAGCCACATTACAACAACGCGCTGTTTTAGACAAGGGGATGGATCTGACGTTTTTCACACTACCCCCCATGCCCGGGATCGGACACAGCGGAGGATGAAAATCACCCCACCCTCCCTTGCTAAGGGGGAGGGCGATAGAAGGCATTCCTGGTCCCTCCCCCCCATCGAGGGAGGAGTGGAAGTGTGGATTTTCACATAAAAGTGTGAAGCCGGGAGAAAAAATGAAAGAGAGACGACCATGTGCCGGGAGTTCGCGGCAAACGCAATGGAAATCTCCCTTTGGCGGGTAGAGCATCCGCCGTAAGTTGTCCCTTAGATCCCTGTCGCCCCTTTTGCCGAAGAGGGTGGTAGGAGCTATTTTTTTGCCGGCTCTTCCGGCAAGGCGGGAATCTGATCGGTCTCAAACACGGCAATCAGCCGTGTGTGCTGGTACCGGTCCCGTTCATTCTTGGAAACAGCCTTGGGACTGTACAGATCCCCTATTCCATAGACTTTGAAATACTCATGGGGGATGTTGATCAGATACTTATCGATGATCGGCTTGGGATATTCCGCCCTGTTCTGGGCCAGTTTCATGTTCAAGGATTTTCTTCCGACGGCCGAGGCGCTTCCGATGCTGACCAACAGCACCTTTCGCCCTTTGCTCTCCCTGGCCAGGAAATCGACAAATTCAACCAGCCGCTTGTATTCCAGGGATTTTTCACTGAGTTTGCTTTCCCCAATAGGGTAAAATAGGGTGATTTCGCCGGTTCCTTGTTTTTGAGAAAGCTGTTCAAGGATCTGGAGGGCTTTTTTGGCCGTTTCCAGGTTTTTTTCGGCAACACTCAGGATCTTTTGGTTGGATTCTTCCAGGCCCTGGGCTGTTTTCTTCATTGCCTCCTGGCTTTCCTGAATCGCCTTTTGGGTCTCCTTCTGGGCTTCTTTCACGGATTCTTGCGTTCCCGCAGATCTTACCGAACTGTTGCATGGCCATATTGTGGGCTTCGACAAAAATCCGGGCCAGGGCGGTGGCCTGTTCTTTAGAGGCCCCTCCAAACACGGTGCCCGCGGGGAATTCAACCGTCTTCGGCCCTTTTTCCGATTCGACGGCGCCGACCGTTGAATCCGATATTTGGACCTGTTTGGACTCGCCCGCGCATCCCATGACAAACAATAAAAGCATGACTCCCCAGATTATTTTTTTGTTCATATGTCTTCCCCTCCCGGAATTCATTCCCATTCGGCAAATCAAACAATTCGTTTTTTTACGTAACCGCCACTCCATCGTAGTGTTATTATACCATATTTACAAATGGATACAAACAATTATTTTTCAGTTTCAGGGCAGGCTCTCCAAGGGATTGCCGGCTTCATTCCAGCGGTGCATGGAAAACAGGGTTGATATCATCCGGCATGGCCACGGGACTCCTGATGAGCCTTGCCATTGCGCGGATTTTAGGCTATCCTGCAAGTGTTCACTGAGTTTTTTAAAATACTGGGAGGTGTTATGGGTCAACACAAGAAGAGAGAAAGGTTAAAAGAACTGGACCGCAAGCGGAGAAGACGGGAGAAGAGCCTGAAGCTCCGGGCGAAAGAGCTGAAGCCCAAAGCCAAAGGGAAATAGAATTCATACT
>CAWJHT010000086.1:0-12831 GCA_963842685.1 uncultured delta proteobacterium
TCACCCAGTTCCATCCTCTGACAGCGGACACCGGTCACCCAGCCCTCCTTGCTTCCGATATATTCCACGGGATTGGTCAGGAGTTGGAACTGAACACCCTCCTCCTTCGCATGATGGACCTCCTCGATTCGGGCCGGCATCTCCACCTCGGTCCGGCGGTAGATGATCGTGGCTTTTTCCGCCCCCAGGCGCAGCGCGGTCCGCACCGAATCCATCGCCACGTTCCCGCCGCCGATGACGGCCACCTGTTTCCCTCTGACGATAGGAGTGTCATACTCGGGAAACCGGTAGGCCTTCATGAGGTTGGAACGGGTCAGATACTCATTCGCCGAATAGATGCCGCTCATATTCTCACCGGGGATGTTCATGAAGACGGGAGCGCCGGCGCCGACGGCGAGATAAATCGCGTCATAACCCTTCCGCAAAGAGCTCATCCACCGTTTTATAACGTCCGATCACCGCATTGGTCTCGATCTTCACTCCCAGTTTCGTGAGATAGTCGACTTCCGCCTCAACGATTGCCTTGGGCAGGCGGAATTCAGGAATTCCGTAAACGAGGACACCGCCCGCCTTATGGAGGGCCTCGAAAACCGTCACGTCGTAACCCAGTTTGATCAAATCCCCGGCAATCGTCAGTCCGGAGGGACCGGCTCCGACGACCGCCACCTTTTTCCCGTTGCGTTTTGCCGGCGGGGGGATGGCGACATTCCCCGACTGTCGTTCAAAATCGGCGGCGAAACGCTCCAGACGTCCGACGGCCACCGGCTCGCCCTTCTTCCCGAGGATGCAGAACTTCTCGCACTGGTCCTCCTGCGGGCATACCCGGCCGCAGACGGCGGGGAGACCGTTGGTCTCTTTCAATTTGAGGGCCGCCTCGACAAAACTGCCCTTCGGCGATCAGTCCGACGAATCCCGGAATATCGACATCGACGGGACAGCCGGCAATACAGCCCGGTTTTTTGCACTGGATGCAGCGCTTGGCCTCGGTCATCGCCAGCTCCTCCGAATAGCCGAGGGGAACCTCATTAAAGTTGTGGACCCTCACCTGTGGAACCTGTTCAGGCATCTTTTGACGGGGGACTTTTTCCTTTTTTTGTTTGACGTCGTTATTTTCCATGGCATTGGCACCTATAATCTTCGTGAGAAAGTTTTTCCTGATCCTGATACATCCGCAAACGGTTGGTCAGCAGAGCGAAATCCACCTCATGGCCGTCAAATTCCGGACCGTCCACACAGGTGAATTTCGTCTTTCCCCCCACGGAGACGCGGCAGGCGCCGCACATCCCGGTCGCATCCACCATGATCGGATTGAGTGAAACGATGGTCTTTATCCCGTGCGGCTTCGTGACATTGCACAGGACGCGCATCATCGGCACCGGACCGATGGCATAGACGCGGTCGATCTTTTCCCCCGCGTCGATCAGATTCTGAAGGACCACGCTGACAAAACCATGGAATCCATAGCTCCCGTCGTCCGTGGCCACGATCAGCCGGTCACTGACCTTTTTCATCTCCTCCTCGAGGATGAGGAGCGACTTCGTCCTCGCCCCGATGATGGAGGTGACGCGGTTTCCCTTCTTCTTCAGGGCCGCGGCCAGAGGATAAACCACGCCGACGCCGACGCCGCCGCCGATACAGACCACATGACCGAAATCCTCGATCTCCGTCGGATTTCCAAGCGGCCCCTGGAGATCGCTGAACGCATCCCCGACTTTCATTTTCGCCATGGCTGCCGTCGTCTTTCCGACGATCTGGAAAATGATCGTGATGGTCCCCTGCCGGGTCTCCGAATCGACGATGGTCAGAGGGATTCTCTCCCCTTTTTCGTCGATTTTCAGGATGATGAACTGACCAGCCCGCCTTTTTTGCGCAATGGTCGGGGCTTCAAGGACCATGCGGACCACATTCTCCGATAAATCCTGCTTTTCAATTATCCGGTTCAATGTTCCCTTCTCCTCTTCATCAATGATTTTCAATACGATTCCGGCATGTTCATTTCCAGACCGGCCCATTTCCTTCCACACTGCCGAAGTCCCTGCGATAAAAAAGGGAACCCCTTGGTTCCCTTTTTTATCTAATATGATACCCGCGCAAGACGGTATGATACTCTAACGTGCGGCACTCTAATCTTCCTTGGTTCATTTGTCAAGCTTGGCCTGCAAAAAAAAAAATCTCCTTGACATAGAAAGCCGCTTTTCTTACCCTCTCGTCACATAAAAACAAGTTCTTATGAGAAGCCCCCCGGCGGGGGATTAAAGGAGAAAGATCATGAGCGTATTGGATGCCATCGGGAACACACCTTTGGTGGAGATCACCAATCTCTGGAATTCCGCAAAGACCGGGGTGCGGATCATGGCGAAGCTGGAAGGTTCCAATCCGGGAGGGTCTGTCAAAGATCGCCCTGCTTACTTCATGCTCAAGGAGGCCGTCGCATTGGGAAAGCTGACTCCGGGTAAAACGATCCTGGAGCCCACTTCCGGCAACACGGGCATAGGGATGGCCATGGTGGCGGCGGCCATGGGTTTTAAAATAAAGCTCACCATGCCCGCCTGTGTGAGCGCAGAGCGGCGGAGCATTTTACAGGCGCTCGGGGCGGAATTGGAGCTGACCCCGGGCAGCGACCGTACCGATGGCGCCATCAGACGGGCGCACCACATCATGGAACACGAAGGAGACGGGTACTTCATGCCCAATCAGTTCGACAATCCCCAGAACTATCTGGCCCATTACCATACGACCGGACCGGAGATCCTGCAGCAGACCCATGGCGAGGTCGATGTCTTTGTCGCCGGGATGGGTACAACAGGCACCCTTATGGGTTGTTCCATGTTCTTCAAGGAAAAAAAACCCTCGGTAAAGATCGTCGGCATTGAACCCACGCTGAACCATCGCATCCAGGGATTGAAGAATATGCAGGAGGCGATCGTCCCGAAGATCTATGACCCCGGACGGTTGGACCGTATTGTCAGCTGCACCGATGATGACGCCTTTGACACCACGCGAGACCTTTCCGTCCGGGAAGGATTGTTCTGCGGAATGAGTTCGGGAGCGGCCATGTGGGGCGCCCTTCAGATCGCCAAAGACCTGCCGCGCGGATCGACCGTCGCGGTGATCTTCCCCGACAGGGGCGACCGCTACCTTTCGACGGAGGTCTTCCGTTCCATCTGCGCCATATGCCCGCCATGATGCGTCAATCGGTCCGACATCGGCCCATAGCGTCTTGACAATCGGTCATGTAAGAAAAGGAGAGTCGACCCTTCAAGTAGAATACGAACAAGGTGCAGGCAATGTTTGCAAAAAGAGCCGAAGAGATTCCCCCTTTCATCGTCATGGATGTCCTGGAAACCGCCCAGGAGATGGAACGAGGGGGCGAGGATATCATCCACCTCGAAGTGGGGGAGCCCGATTTCGACACTCCGGAATGTATCAAGGAGGCCTGTATACGCGCCCTGCATGAAGGGAAGACCCATTATACCCATAGTCTCGGTCTCCTGGAACTGAGGGAGGCCATCTGCGACCATTACCTGAAACGGTATGGCGTGACTATTACACCCGATCAGATCCTCGTCACCTCCGGCACCTCACCGGCCATGTTGATCCTCTTCGCCACCCTTCTCGAAAAGGGCAGCGAGGTGATCATCTCGGATCCCCACTACGCCTGCTATCCCAACTTCATCCGTTTTTTCGAGGGATCGCCGATCTGTGTCCCGGTCAATGAGTGCGACGGTTTTCAGTACACACCCGAAGCGATCCGGGAGAGGATCTCCCCTCGCACCCGGGCGATCCTGATCAATTCCCCCTCCAATCCGACAGGAAATCTCCTGAGCCGGGAAAGAATGGCGGAGATCGCTTCGCTCGGAATCCCCATCATCTCAGACGAGATCTATCACGGCCTCGTGTACGAAGAGGAGGAACACAGTATCCTGGAATTCACCGACAACGCCTTTGTTCTGAACGGGTTTTCCAAGGCCTATGCCATGACGGGTTGGCGGCTGGGATACCTGATCGCTCCCCGTGCATTTATTCGGCCGATGCAGAAAATCCAGCAGAACCTCTTCATCTCCCCAAACGCCTTTGTCCAATGGGCCGGTGTGGCCGCCCTCCGCGAAGCGGGACCGGATGTGCTGCGCATGAGATCGATTTATAATGAAAGGCGAATGTACATGATCCGTCGGCTCCGGGAAATGGGACTCGGAATTTGCGTGGAACCCACCGGCGCATTCTATGTCCTCGGAAATATCATGTCTTTCTCACAGAACTCCTATCAGACGGCGTTCGACATCCTGAAACGGGCCCATGTCGGTGTGACTCCCGGCATCGATTTCGGAAAGAACTGTGAAGGCTACCTGCGCTTCTCCTATGCCAATTCCCTGGAGAACATCCGGGAGGGGATGAACCGCCTGGCACAATACCTGAAGGAACGGCAATGCGTTTGACAACATCACAGAGACGATGGAAAGCGTCCTTCTTGAGCAGATTATCATTTCACTCGGCAGTATTTATCAGATGTCATGTGGATCAGAACGCCAGTTCGTCGCGTATGCCGTGAACGATGGCAAGAAAACACCTGGAGGAGACCAATGAATGCCATTAACAAAGTTGCACTAATCACCGGCGCGGGCAGCGGCATCGGCAAAGCGGTTGCGCTCGCATTACTAAAGGAAGGCTACAGCGTGGCGCTTGCCGGGCGTCGCAAGGATCGCCTGGAACAGGTGGCAAATGAATCGGGAGCGGGTTCTCGTGCCCTGGCGGTTCCCACCGATGTGAGCAACCCGGAGGCGGTTCGCGCGCTGTTCGCAAAGACCAAGGACACGTTCGGCCGCCTCGACCTGCTGTTCAACAACGCCGGCATCTTCCCCCCGGCGACGCCGATCGAGGACCTAGACTATGCAGAATGGAAAGCAGCGGTGGATATCAATCTCACCGGGGCGTTCCTCTGCACACAGCAAGCGATCAAATTGATGAAGACCCAGGATCCACGCGGCGGGCGCATCATCAACAACGGGTCGATCTCGGCGTACTCACCGCGTCCCAACTCCGCTCCGTATACGGCAACGAAGCATGCCATCCTGGGGCTGACCAAATCCACCTCGCTGGACGGCCGTAAGTATGACATTGCCTGCGGCCAGATCGACATCGGCAATGCCGCGACCGAACTCACCGCAAAAATAGCCAGTGGCGCACAGCAGGCAAACAGTCAGTTTGTTCCAGAAACGCTGATGGACTTACAGCACGTCGCCAAAGCGGTGATCTACATGGCAAGCTTGCCTCTGGAGGCAAACGTCCAGTTCCTGACGGTCATGGAGACCAAAATGCCGTTCCTCGGGCGGGGCTGAGGATGTAACGGAATGACCTGCCATGACATTTGTCTCACCCACGATGAGGGGTCGATCCCGTCGGGCATTGATACGGATGAGGAAATCATCGTGATCGAACAGAAGGTCGGTATTGTCGGATTGGGTCATATGGGCGGCGGCATAGCGCGCAATTTCCATAAATCGGGAGTACCGCTTGCGGTGTGGGATATCGCGCCCGCGGCTTGCAGAGCATTTGCTGGCCTGGCCGGCGTCGAGATCTTGCCGCCCGGTGAAATGGCGGCAACCTGCACTGTGATGATTTTCGTCGTACCGTCGACATCGGAAATTACGTCATGCTTGGAGGGTGAGCATGGCGTTCTGACTATGGCGGCCGAGGGGCTTGTCGTGTATGACTTTACGACATCGGATCCGAGAGCGACCAGGGAGCTTGCCGCACGTGCATCGGTAACGCGGGATCGCCTATCTCGACGCCGGCATGAGCGGCGGCGCCGCGGGCGCCGATGCAGGGACGCTGACACTTGATGATCGGCGGCGACAAGGCGGCATTCGAACGGACGCGTCCCCTGCTCGACACGATCGCAAGCCGGATTTTTTACCTCGGCGGCAGCGGCGCCGGTCATACCCTGAAGCTGATCCACAACATGGTCCTACACACGATCTTCCTGGCGACCTGCGAGGGAGGACGCATGGCCGAGACCGCCGGCATCAACCTTGCCGATATGATCGATGTCTTCAACGTGTCGAACGCCCGCAGTTTCATCAGCGAGGTGCGTTTTCCCCGGCATATCCTGTCGAAAAAGTGGGATGCCCGCTCGCGTGTCTACAATCTGCGAAAAGATGTTTCGATGGCGGTCGAGCTGGCCGGTGCGCTCGACAGGAAAGTGCCGCTGGGCACCGTCACCCGCGACTTCCTTGATGCGGCAATTGCCCAAGGCATGACCGATACCGACTTTACGCGTCTCTACGAGCGATTCGACGAGATCGCCGCGGCAGCCGGCGACAGAGAAAAGTCTTGGTAAACAAACCTCCACTCCTACTTCAGCAGAAAGAACTACTGCGGAATCGTTATCTGGTGAGGGTCGAAGGGAACAGCCGTGATGCTGACTGGATCGGCCTGCAATTGACCGAAAAACGGTACTACTTCAGCGGGTTTTGTGACATCCAGGCTTCTCCGCAAGCGACATGCCGGATGCCTTCCGCAGGTCGTTTCCCGACCGTGACGGCTGGTATGGAGGCGATGGCAAGCACTATTCTATTCCTCGAATGGACGGAACCGAAGTCAGCTGCTGGCTCTTTGGGGACACCGTTGCCGTGCTACGATGGAGAAGGCGAGACAAAACAGAGTGGATATGGATGTCGTACTGGGGACGCCCCTTGGCAAGGGTCAGGGGATTTTTGAAAGCCGGCAGTGAAGAGGGACGATTTACCATCCGGTACTTCGTGAAAAAAAGAGAGGGGCGGTTTGTATCATCTTTTGGCGACATGCAATGGATGTGGCCTCAAGATCCATTCAAGGTTCAGGACAGGATCTACATACCTCTTGTGATCATTGAGTCGAAACCGGAATTGGAAGGACCGTTTAAATTCAAAATCGTCGGACACAAAATCGCATCGATCCAGGATTATCACTCTGAGGATCCCCATGGCTGGTCCGTGGAATTCTTAGATTGGTCGGCGGTGGTTCCTTCGGGCGTTGCGGCGTTGGCAGCAACCTCCGTTGTCTACGGCAAGCAGGTTTATTTCTACCCGCTCTGCGTTCCTTCCGAAAGGACTCCCGGCGTCCTGGGAAACATCCTGATCCGTATTCCAACGGACCGACTCCACAATCCGTCGGAGGCCATGGAGTATTATGCGAAGGATGAGTCCTGGCGAAAGGGATTGGATCCGGCAAACGCCAAAATTGTTTTAGATGCCGGAGTTTCGGAACTTAGTGTCAGATATCACGCAAGTCAGAAACGATGGATTGCTGTCTACATGTCCTTGCATAACAAAGGGGATCGGTTACTGCATCGCTCGGCGGAGGAACTGGAAGGCCCCTGGTCCGAACCGAAGGTACTCATCCCGGTCATTCCGGAAGTGAACCCGACGGATCCCAAATATGATAAAAACAACTTTTGCTATGCAGGAAAGGAACACATTCAGTTTGCAAAGGAGAGAAAACTGGTAACGACTTATGTGTGTAATTCGCTCGATGATCCGGGCAAGAGAATTAATTATATCCGCAGTCATCTCCATCTTTATCGCCCCATTGTAAATGAAGTGCTCTATTAGCGAAGCGACAGGAGATGAACCGGGTCCTGCTGCAAAAGCGAACAAAACGCGGCAAGCCTCTCCCCATCGGCTATCCCACTGAAATAAGGCTTTTTCGTCAAACCGCTTGATTATGGAAAAATCGTGATTATATTTTTCTCAGTAAAACGAAGAGAAGGAGCTGACATCATACTATGGGAAATAAAATAGATATCGATGAGATACAAAAGGACATCAGCGAGTATGTCTCAAAGAAGTACGGAATAAAATTCAGAGTTGCAGGTTTCGGAACGGTGCCGGAGGCAGCAAGGGAAAAGGGAGAAGAGGCAGCCAAGGAAGCCAAAAATGACTTGGCCTCCGTCGATTTCAACATGAAGCCCGGGGAATTGAAAGCCTACCTGGACGAATATCTGGTCAGGCAGGATGAAGCGAAGCAGGTCCTGGCCACAAAAATATGCACCCATTTCAACCGGATCAAGCGATTTGAACAGAACCGCAAGAAAAAGCGGCCCGAGACCGTAGGCGAAATAAAGAACAATATCATTATGATCGGACCGACGGGTGTAGGAAAGACTTTCCTCATCAAGCTGATCGCCAACAAGATCGGGGTCCCCTTTGTCAAGGGCGACGCGACGAAGTTCAGTGAAACCGGATATGTAGGCGGTGATGTGGAGGATCTGGTGCGTGATCTGGTGCACGAAGCCAAAGGAAATATCGAGCTCGCCCAATACGGGATCATCTATCTGGACGAGGTGGACAAACTGGCCGCGTCGCGAAATCTGATCGGTCCGGATGTTTCCCGATCGGGCGTGCAGCGCGCCCTCCTGAAGCCCATGGAGGAAACCGAGGTGGAGCTGAAGGTTCCCCATGACCCGATTTCCCAGATGGAAGCCGTGCAGGAATACCAGCGTACGGGCAAACGGGAGAAGAAGAAGATCAACACCAAACATATCCTCTTTATCATGAGCGGGGCGTTCAACGGCCTGGATGAGATCGTCGAAAAACGGCGCCACCAGAAGGGAATCGGTTTCGGCGCGGAAATGCAGGTAAAAGACAAGAAAACCGAGCAACTAAGGCACCTCAAGGCGGAGGATCTGATCCAGTACGGTTTCGAGTCGGAATTCATCGGCCGGTTGCCGGTCGTAACCGTTTTCGAGCCTCTGGAGACGGAGGATCTCTACAAGATTCTGAAGAATCCCAAAAGCCCGATCCTGATCGGGAAAAAACGTGATTTCAAGGCCTACGGAATTGATCTTCAGTTCGAAGACGAGGCTCTCCGCAAGATCGCGGAAAAAGCCTGCGGGGAAAGGACGGGAGCCCGCGGCCTGGTCAGCGCCGTGGAACGCGTTCTGATGAAATTTGAGCACACTCTACCCTCGACCGATATCCACTATCTCCTGGTCACACCGGCGATGGTGGACGATCCGTGCTGCGAACTTGAGAAGATTCTCGCCAAGCCGGATGATTCAGAGCGGGAGTCGGCTTTTCGCCGTTTGATGTCGGATGAGGAGGGGCGTTTGGAAAAACTGATCGCGCTGAGGATACCCGAATGGGAAAGGGCTTTTGGGATTCCTTTGTCTGATGACAGGGTCAGGCTTATCATCAGGCATGCCCTAGACCAGCAGACCGACGTGGAGGCAGCGGTGGAAGAGGTTCAGGCTATCCAGCAGATGGTTCGCGATTTTGCCGAACAATTTTTACTGAAAAACGATCTGGAGATTTCCTTCAGCGATGACGCGGTCGACGCCCTGGCCGAAAAGGTCTGGAAGGAGCCGCAGGATCCGGGGGATTGCCTGAAGACCGCACTCTACAACTACGGCCATGGCTTGAAGCTGATCCGGGAAAAAACGGGAAAACGGCAATTCCTCATTACCGCCGGGGTCGTGGAGAAGCCTGAACACTATTTGAACTGTCTGATACAGGAGGCCTATCGGCAGGAGAGCTGAAAGGAGCGTGGAACAAGCTGGAGGGTGATTAAAGATTGCAGGGCATGCCGTCAAACCTATCCATTCATTCTGATCTTCCGGAATAAATTTCTATGTAAGAAACAGCGGAAAGCTGAAATGAAATGTGGTAAAGTGAGATAGAGGAGGACGGACCATGATCGATCAGGAGAGAAGAAAGCGGGAGCGTGTCTCCGTGCATTTTGATGTCGGCATTATGCTCGATGGGGAGATCATACAGGTACAAATCCTCAACATCAGCCTGACCGGAATCTTCTGTACATACCATCCTCTTTTTCGAAAGGATGCCGCGTGCAAAGTGATCATTTCATTGAGTGACAATCAGCAATTCACGATCAATTCGAAGATCCTCAGAGTCGGTGAACAAGGGACGGCCATCAGCTTCGTCGAGATGGACGAGGAAAGCTTTGTGCACCTCATGTGGTGCAGTACCATGAGGGTGACGCAGGCCGCATCGAAGGAGATATCCGGCAACAAGCCTTTGACAGAGAGCGCGACGGGCCGTTTCCCCTCGGAGAGTGACAAGTCCTCTGATGCTCCAGGCATTCGGCATGCCCCCGGACAAATGCCGATAGCTTCAGGTCGTAATCAGACGTCCCCATTTTTTCCGGGAAATGTTAAGTTCAAACCCCGTATGCCTTGTAGCAGGTTTGGCAGAGTTCGGACAGAGAGGGAGGCTTTTTCGGTGTCATTTCTTTGAGCATCGAAGCGCTGATATTGGACAACACATCCAACAGCTGCACCGCATTCGTTTCAGCCTTCTTTCGCTCTTCAAAGATTTCACGAAATTGTCTGTAGGACTCTTTGTTCCAGACCGAAAGGAAATCTTCTTCCCGGATATTTCCAAAGGAGGTCTGAGGAACATGGATCTCTCGATTCATGAAAATTCGGCGAATGTCACCTTTTTTCGGAATCATAAGATAAGGGCAGGGCGCCACGGCGCCATCCGCCGAGAAGAATGCCCTTATATGAGGATTGTGTTCACAAACAAGTTTTTCTTCGACCTTGAGCGGAAAGGTTTTAACCGAAAGGTTCAGTTCTTTTCCCAGCCTGTGGATCTCGTCAATGCTTTGCTCAAAGAGGGCGGTGGGAGATTCGTGATAGAAGGCACGCAGGATGTTGCATTGTTCATCCGGCAGGTAATCGAGGTTATGGAATATCACCTCATCCACTCCCATTTTCGCTGCAACAGAAACGAGTCCGGGAAGTTCCCTCATATTCATTCGGGTCATCGGGAAAGACAGCTTCACTTTGGGCGTGTCGGAACTGCGGTCGTTTCTTAAACGAACGAATCCTTCAACCTGCTCCATAATCCTCTTGAAATCAGATCCTGCGACAAGGGTTTCCTGAATCTCGTGGGTGGCCGCTTCCAGAAAGACCACCATCAAATCAAGACCGGTCGACAACAACTGACCGGAAAGGGTGTCATTTAAATGCGTGCCATTGGTGGAAAGGCCGGTCAAACACCCTTTTTCTTTTGCCAGGCGAAGCATGGAAAACAGATGCTCGTTTTCCATTGGATCCCCCCATCCGTAAAAGGAAACCCATCTGGTGAGATGAAAATACCGGCTTATCTTTTCAAAGGTCTCCATGGACATATTCTGAAAAATCCATCGCTCCCCGAAAATGTGGCGGGGACAGACCCGGCATTCCAAAGCGCTGTACGTGGAGACCTCAATCTGGAATGCCTCAAAGTCCCTATGTGTTTTCTTGAAAATGTTTGCCAGCCGGTTTAACATGATAACCTATCAAAGAAAAGCGTCATATGGAGCGACAGAGCGCAAAACAGAAGAAAATACGCTACTCATTCGTCTATGGGTCCATCCGGGAATTCACTTGTGACAAGTAAATACTATTTGTGCTATCGCTTCAACCCCCTTGCGTGAGCGGATGAAAGGGAGAAAGAAACCGGAGAGTATAGGTTCAAAGATCAATTTCTAAGGTCGAGAAATGAGAAATTTGACCTCTTTGTCGTCAAAGGACAAATACTCTCCGTTGATGCCGTCGGCGGCATTGGATGCCAGAAAGAGGATCAGCTTAGCCGGCTCATCCGGCGACTCAAGAATGCCTTCCTCTTTGAGTCTCTCAAACATATCGGTACCAATCGCCTTTGTCCCTGCCTTTCTGATGTCCTCCTGCATTCGGGTATCCATGACGCCGGGATGAATGACATTGACCTGGATATTGTATTCTTTGAGTTCGCGAGACAGCTGCTTGGTAAAATGGATGAGTCCCGCCTTGGCAACCATGTAGGGGGTTAAATTCGGCCTGAGCGTCAGGGTGGTGGCCACATTGATGATTTTTCCCGCCTTTTTTTCCATCAAGGTCGGAAGGACGGCTTTTGAGCACAGGAAAGCCGATGTCAGGTTGATCCTCAAGACCTGCTCCCAGTCCGACAGTGAGGTGTTATGAACAGGACCAATGGGGCCTCTCGCCCCGGCGTTGTTGACCAGAATATCGACCGTGCCGTAGGCCTCCAGGGTCTTTTTTACCAAGTCGCTCACCTGAGCCTCATCGGAAACATCCGTGGGAACGGCGATGGCCTCCTTTCTCAAGGATCGCAGTTGTGCGGCCACTTGGTCGATTTCTTCCTTTCCCCTGGCCGCCAGGACGACTTTCGCTCCCTGCCTGGCAAATGCGAGGGCAACAGAGCGGCCCAATCCTCTTCCCGCTCCGGTAATGATAGCGACTTTATCCTGCAATTTCATGACATCACCGCAACAGTGCTTGTAATGAAACAGACTGATAACTATCTGCTTTTATGTATGTGTTAAAGATAAGAAATACTGCCTTGCATGTCAAGGAGTTTTTGCTGGCCCTCCTTTTCCAGAAATACTTTTTGTCTCCTGTTGATTCCCGTGCTAAAGAATCTCTCCGATTGGTTATCAGCATATGCCCTATTGCTTAAGAATTTATTGTTCGGATCAATGAAAAGTAAATATTGCGGCTAAACAGAATTCTGACCGTTGATAAAAAATGCCGGTTGATCGGCCTTACACGTTGGAAAAGATTTTCGGAAATCCTTCAGATGGACCAGATATTCAAACTTGCCGCTTTTGTGAAGCCCTATTGGAAACGCGCCGCTCTGGCCCTGGCCCTGCTGACCGCACTGGTCTTCATGGATCTTGCCATCCCCAGGCTGATCCAAAGGATCATCGATCAGGGGATCGGCCGGCATGACCAGCGAGTGGTCTTAAGGACCGCGCTTATGATGCTCGGTATTTCATTTATCAGCACAATTTTTGCCATCGGCAACAACATCCTTTCCGTTCACGTCGGGGAGAGCGTGGCGCGCGATC
>CAWJHT010000087.1:0-17547 GCA_963842685.1 uncultured delta proteobacterium
TCCCTGCACCGGCTTTCCCGCCGGTCACAGGACACTTATCCGGTGCGGGATCGATGCCTGACTGCGCGCCCGTGGCCCTGGAATAAGCAGGAGGGATTGAATCGGACGGTAAGAGCATAAGTTATACGTCAACCGCAACAACATAAAGAGAAGCAACAACGATGAACAAGAAGCGCTACGAAGAGGGGTTGGCTGTCAGAAAGGCCGTTCTGGGGGTCGAACACAAGGATTAACCATGGAGAGGAAACAAACAGGAATTCTTGTCTTCAAGGATGTCGAGGTGCTGGATTTCTGCGGACCGTTCGAGGTCTTTTCCGTCGCCCGTTTGAACGAATCCAGAGCGGCGGGAGGAACCCTCCCCGTTCAATGTCTTCCTGGTGGCAGAGACGAAAAGCCTCATCGTTACCGCCGGCGGGATGAAGGTTGTCCCGGACTACGATTTCGATGAGTGCCCGCCGCTGGATATCCTTGTCGTTCCCGGCGGCTGGGGCACGAGAGCGGAAATGAGCAACGAGCGCCTCCTCGGATCGATTGCCGAGCGCTCCCGACAGGTTGAAACCCTCGCCTCGGTATGCACCGGTGCCCTTCTACTCGGGAAAGCCGGGCTTCTCGACGGCAAGCGCGCGACGACACACTGGCGTTCGCTGGACTGGATGCAGGAGCTGTTTCCGAAAACCCATGTCGAAAGGCAGCTGCATTTCGTTGAAGACGGCGCCCTTTTCACCTCGGCCGGCATCTCCGCCGGCATCGACATGGCGCTGAAAGTCGTCACCCGTCATTTCGGCGACGCCATCGCACGGGCAACGGCCAAACAGATGGAATACCCCTTCCCGGAAAGCGATGCGCGGCGCATCGCCCTGACCTGACACTTCTCATCCTCACCCTTGTCGAGGGGAGAGAATTGGGGACTTTTCTTTGAGGATAAGCTTATTTGACACCCAAGGATGAAAAGTAATTTTTCCCTTCCCCCCGGTGGGAGGAATGATGCATTTCCCCCTCCCCAGAGGCAGGGATCAACACATCTCCCCTTCTCTGGCGGGAGGGATCATACAGATTTCCCCTCCCCTGGCGGGAGGGGATTTAAGGGGAGGGGGAGGCACTTTATCGGAATCGGCAATTCTATAGCGCGCCCGCCCCTCTTCGTACAGATCCCCGCCGTAAATATCGTTGATGACCGTTACCGGGAAATCCTGCACCTCAATCCGCCGCAGGGCCTCCGGCCCCAGATCTTCATAGGCAACGACCTCGACCTTCCTGATGCACCGGGAAATGAGGGCGCCGGCGCCGCCGATGGCGCCGAGATAAACGGCTTTATATTTTTTCATGGCTTCCTTCACTTCCCCGGAGCGCATCCCCTTGCCGATCATCCCTTTGAGTCCCTCGGCCATGAGCCGGGGTGAGTAGGCGTCCATCCGGTAGCTGGACGTCGGACCGGCGGACCCGATCTACCTTTCCCGGTCTTGCGGGAGTCGGCCCCATGAAATAGATCACCTGGCCCTTCAGATCGACGGGAAGCGGCTCTCCCGCCTGCAGGGTTTCGATCATCCGTTTATGGGCCGCATCACGTCCGACATACATCACCCCCGTCAGAAGCAGCTCGTCGCCGGCATGCAGGGTTTCCACGACATCATCGGACAGGGGAAGGGTTATCGTCCGCGCTGAATCGTTGCATTGGTTTTCATCGGCTGATATTCCTCTCCTCCTTCAAAGAATCGCTTCCCGGTGCCTGACGCTGTGACATTGAAGATTGACCGCCACCGGAAGACTGGCGATGTGGGTGGGAAAGACCTCGACATGAACGGCCAGGGCGGTGATCCTCCCCCCGTAGCCCATGGCCCCGATCCCCAGATCATTGACGCGTTTCAGTATCTCGGTTTCCAGTTCGGCGATCTCCGCATCCGGGTGAGGATCGCCCACCCGGCGCAGAAGGGCCTCTTTGGCCAGCAGCATGCATTTTTCCGCCGTCCCCCCGATGCCGACACCGACGATAACGGGCGGACAGGGATTGGCGCCTGCCTCATCGACGCACTGCACGACAAAATCGATGACCCCCTGCTCGTCCCTTCGGCAGGGGGCAGCATGGCGAGCCGGCTCATGTTCTCACTGCCGAACCCTTTGGAGAGCGCCGTGATTTTCAACTTCTCGCCCGGGACAATGGTGGTATGGATCACCGCCGGCGTATTGTCCTTCGTGTTGATTCTCGCCGAAAACGGTCTGTCCACAACCGATTTGCGCAGGTATCCCTGGGCATAGGCGCGGCGCGTCCCCTCCTGAACGGCCTCGTACAGATCGCCCCCGACGATGTGCACGTCCTGGCCCAGCTCCAGAAAAACAACGGCCATGCCCGTATCCTGGCATAAGGGGATTTCATCGCGGGCCGCGACTTCCGCGTTTTCCAGCAATTTGGCAAGCACGTGACGAGCCGCGGGAGATTCTTCCCTTTCCTAGGCCAGCCTGAGGGCCGTCTATCACGTCATCCGACAGGTGATAACAGCCCTCCTGCAGCAGACGGGAAACGGTTTCCGCCACCTTTTTCGCATCGATTTCTCTCATCATACGCCTCAAATCATCTAGGGGATTAATCCCGTACAGATTTATTTCCGCCGCGCCGGAAAGTTCATCGGACGTCCCCTATCGGAATGTCATCCCTTTCAGCCGTCACCCGATGGCCCCCGATGCCTTCATGGCCTGAATTTCGCCCTCCGCATATCCCAACCCCTTCAGTATTTCTTCCGAGTGCTCCCCGAGCTTGGGCGCCGGCATGGTGATCTCCGCCTTGGTCTTGGACAATTTGATCGGATTGTTCAGCACCTTGATCTGACCGTACTCCGGATGATCCCATTCCACGAAGAATTCGTTGGCCATGGGCCTGTCGATCCCGGGTGACCTCCAGCGGCGTCGTCACCGGCGACCAGACGATCTTGCTCTGGCTCAGGATCTCGATCCATTCGCCGTAGGTCCTGCTCCGGAATATCCCGTCGAGAATGCTCACGAGTTCCTCGGCATGCTTGAACCGCGCCTCGTACGTGGCAAACCGGGGATCCTTTTCCAGTTCCGGATGGTCGATCGCACTGCAGAACGCCGGCCAGTAATGCTGGGCATTGGTCATCCCCAGCATGATCCAGCGATGGTCGCTCGTTTCATAGACGTTCCGGATCGGGTTCCCCATGGTTTTGCGCTGGGGCCGCAGGGCGTCCTCACCGGTGATCAGGCAACCGGCGATGTCAAACCCGAGCGCCCACACGGCGGTATTGTACAGCGATATCTCCACCTCCTGGGCCACCCCGGTTTTCTCCCGGATGAACAGGGCCGACATGATGCCCGCCAGGAGGCTCAGCGCCGTGATGCTGTCGCCGTACCCGGGCCGGGAAATGTTGGGTGCGACGCCCTCATCGTGCATCAGATCCATGACGCCGCTGCGCGCCCAGAAGGCGACGGAGTCGTAACCGCCGGTGTTCTTTTCAGGGCCGCGCTGGCCATAGCCCGTCAGATTGGCATAGATGATTCGGGGATTGATCTTGGAGAGAATCTCATAGGTGAGGTGGAACTTCTCCATCTCGTAGGGCCGCAGGTTGTTCAGAAAAACGTCGGCGGTTGCCGCAAGCTTATGGAGGATCTCCTGACCTTCCGGCGAGGCCAGGTTCAAGGCGAGACTCTTTTTGTTCCGATCCGCGTGTTCCCAGTAATAGTTGACGGGATGGGGTTTGGCCCATCCGGCCATCCCCTGTCCGAGGACGTGACGCCAGTTATCGCCCTTGCCGGGCGGTTCGACGTGAATGACCTCGGCGCCCCAGCTTCCCATCAGCATCCCGACGACGGGGACGGCAACCGCGCCGCCTACTTCGATGACCCTGATGCCCCGCAGTTCCCCGGCCATGCCTGTTACCTCCGTTTATTGCGTTTTCTTCCGACAGTTACAGCATGAAGCTGCTTTGAACCAGGAAGCAAAGTCCGATCATGGGCAGTGAGGATCGGATGTCGCCGCAAGCGGTGGTGTCATTCAGATTACTTCTCCCGGACAACTGGCCGGCCACCGAGGCGGTGGCCTTGGCGACGGCCTCCTGATCCCCCAGGTAGTAGTGGTTGACGGACACGGAGACGGTCGTCCAGCTCATAGACGAGGGGGATCCCCGTCGGGATGTTCAGCTCCGTGATCACCTCGTCGGGGATCTTGTCCAGATACTTCACCAGGGCGCGCATGCTGTTCCCGTGGGCCGCGATGAGGACCCGTCTTCCCCGCACGGAGGTCCGGAACGATCGTCTCATGCCAGTAGGGAAGGACCCTCTCGAGCGTGATCTTGAGCGATTCGGTCCGCGGCAGCTCTTCGGGCTTCAGGCCCGCATACCGGGGATCCCGTCCCGGGAAACGTTCGTCCGTCTCGTCGAGCGCCGGGGGCGGGATGTCGTAGCTCCGCCGCCAGATATGGACCTGCTCCATCCCGAATTTTTCGGCCGTTTCCCGCTTGTTGAGCCCCTGGAGGGCGCCGTAGTGGCGTTCGTTCAGCCGCCAGGAACGGTAGACGGGAATCCACATCAGGTCCATCTCGTCGAGGGCGATCCAGAGGGTCCGTATCGCCCGTTTCAGGACCGACGTGTGGGCCAGATCGAAGGTGTAGCCTCCCTCTTTCAGGAGCCGTCCCGCCTGATGCGCCTCGCGGATCCCCTGCTCGGTGAGATCGACGTCGGTCCAGCCGGTAAAACGGTTCTCCAGATTCCAGGCGCTCTCCCCATGACGAAGCATAACCAGCCTGATCATCGTTTTCCTCCATTTTGATATATGAATGGTTTCTGAAGTCCATGCCGCTTCGACCGAAGTACGGTCAGTATGGCATATCTTGAGAGGCGCGGCAAGGGAGCAATAACAGAAGGGAACGGTTCAGCGATTAAGAACCTTCCCCGTACCTGTGCCTAATCCGGACAAGCATCCGGGTCGGATATTGAAGCTCCCCGCGGCAAGTCGCGAGTAATGCGCCCGCCGGCGGATTCATCACACTTCCGTTATTTTTGTGATCTACCCGACCTTGGGGGCCGTCTTGTCCTTGCGGTCTTTTGTAAAAATCTGCCCCTCGGCGAACATGAACACAACGCCGACCAGACAGACAACGCTGCCAACAAAAGCCAAGATAATTTGGGCGTATATCGGCGGTTGATAAACACTGATCAGAGCCAACCCCGTGACTGCAATCACAATGGTAAATAACCCGCCCAGTTTTTCCAGCATATTTGAACCCCCGTTACTCCGACTTATTTGAAGTTGACGAATGGTCGTCCTTTGTTTTCCCGAAGTGCACGATGGTCCAGAGCATGAGACAGCCCGACGCGCACACGAGACAAAAAATAATCATGACATGCACTGGCAGCTTGGTGAACAACGCCCACAAAAGGAAATTACCAATAACGGCACCGGTTACCAACAAAAAATGTCGCATCCTTCTTCCCCCGATTGAGGTTATCGTGATTCAGTACACCCCCGCCCCGAAATCCCGGCGCGGAAGCGGAAGCCTCTGTCATCCGCTATACACCAACGACGGAACCCACAGACCGATCTGCGGGAACATGTAGAGCAAAAAGATCGCCAGCATCTGGATCACCATGAAGGGCAGCATCCCGACGAAGATCTGGTTCAAGCTCACGTGGGGCGGCGCCACCCCCTTCAGGTAGAAGGCGGCCATCGCCACCGGCGGCGAGAGGAACGCCGTCTGGAGGTTCAGGGCCACGAGGAGCCCGAAGAAGAGCGGATCGATGTTGAAGTGTCGCCAAAAGCGGGATGAAGATCGGCATGAAGATGACGATGATCTCTGTCCACTCCAGAGGCCAGCCCAGCAGAAAGATGATCACCTGCGCCAGGAGCATGAACTGTGTCGGCGTCATGTTCATCGATTTCACCCAGGCATTGATGATCTCCTGGCCGCCGAGGAGGGCGAAGGCCGCCGCGAAGATGCTCGATCCGATGAAGAGCCAGCAGACCATGGCCGAGGTCTTTGCGGTCAGGAAGACCGACTCCTTGACGACGGTGAAATTGAGCCGTTTGTACGCTGCCGCCAGGACAAACCCTCCGAAGGACCCCATGGCCGCCGCCTCGGTCGGCGTGGCGAGCCCCACGACGATCGTCCCCAAGACCCCGAGGATGATCAGGGCCAGCGGGAAGAAGGACCCGAGGAGCATCTTGAAGATCTCGAGACGGGCGAAGGTGAAGATCACATAGAAGATCACCATCCCCGCCGCGACGATGCCGAACGTGATCCAGAAGACCGGGGGGGCGGGATTGCGTCCGGGTGCGGCCGGCGCCACGGGCGCCACAGCGACAACAGGCGGTTGCGGGGCTTCCGGAGCGGCCGGGGCAATCTGTGCCGCCTCAGAAGGTTCGGCCGGAGGCTCCTGGAGACCACCGGCTTCCGGCTCCTGGAGACCGCCCTCTTCGACTACAGCTTCTGCGCCTGCGCGTGCATCATCGGCAACAGAGCCCATCTCCTGCAGGCCTGCCGTATCCACCAGGGAGGGGGCCGTCGTCCAGAGCCAGATCACCAGAACGAGGAACGAGGCCGCCAGCAAAGGAAGGATGGCGATGATCAGGTGGTTGAGCAAAGTCTTCATCGGGACGTCGGCGTTCCGCGTCCCCTTGATCGCACCGATCAATCCCTTCAGGACGTTGTTGCTTCTCGTCGTGGAGATCACCTCGGCGAACCTGGGCAGCTCGACGCGCTGATCCTCCTCGGAGAGGGGCGGGGCGATGCTGGGCGAGAGCTTCGCGGAGAGGATGATGTAGCCCAGATACAAACCCGTCAGCATCAAGCCGGGCAAAAAGGCCCCGGCGTAAAGCTGGACGACCGAGACGCCCGCGGTCGCGCCATAAAGGATAAGAAGGACCGAAGGCGGGATCAGGATGCCGAGGGTCCCCCCCGCGGTCACGACGCCCGCCGAGAGGCGGATGCTGTATCCGGCCTTGAGCATCGCCGGAAAGGCAAGGAGTCCCATCAAGGTGACGCAGGCGCCGATGATCCCCGTGGCGGTCGCGAAGATCGCGCAGGTGATGACCGTGGCGACTGCGAGCGACCCGGGAATCCGGGTGGTCGCCAGGTGGAGACTCTTGAAGAGCATCCCGATCAGGTTGGCCCGCTCAACAAGGTACCCCATGAAGACGAAGAGCGGGATCGAGATCAGAACGTCGTTGTTCATGACGGCAAAGGCCCGCTGCGCCACGAGGTATAATGTCTGGTTCACCGCCGTACTCGGGTTCTGGCTGTAATAGGAGAAAAAGGCGAACATCGATCCCATCCCCATCAGGGTGAAGGCAGTGGGAAAGCCGAGCATGATCGCGATGACGATCATCGCGAGCATCAGAAGGCCCAGATGGCCGTTTGTCCACTGTGCAAACGGGGGCATCATCCAGAACACGCCGATGACGACCAGCGCCATAATCGATAGTCCAAACCAAGCTTCTTTTCTCATTTGTCGCCCCCTGTTCCGTGCGTCACATACTCATCGAGTTTCGCGATATCCTCATCGGTGACTTGCACGGTCGCCTTCAGTTTCTCGACGTCGACCTCCTCGACGTCCTGGATGCGCGAGGGCCACTTGCCGGTCTTGATGCACAGGAAGCAGCGAATCATCTCGACGATCCCCTGAACGAGAATGCACGCTCCGGCGACGGGGATGAAAGTCTTGAACTGGTAAATCGGCGGGCCTGCGGCGGTGATGCCCGAGTGCTCCCAGATCGCCCAGGCTTCGAGGGCGTACGTGTATCCGGCCCAACAGAGGGCGGTCACCCCGGGTAGAAAAAAGAGGATGTAGAGCGTCAGGTCGAGGGCGGCCTGCACACGCGGCGGAAAGAAGCCGTAGAGGACATCGCCGCGGACCATGTTGTTCTTCGAGAGCGTATAGGCGCCCGCCATCATGAAGAGCATGCCGTACATCTGGATCATCCCATCGAAGGCCCAGTCGTGCGGAGAGTCGAGGGCGTAGCGCGAGAACACTTCATAGGTGATCATAAAGGTCAGCGTTATGATCAGCCAGGAAAAGGCCGTGCCCACGAAGGTGCTGAACCTGTCGACGGCTAACAGCAATTTTTGCATAGTCACACCTTTTGCTAAAAATCAGCCACCCGGAAATGCGCCGGGTGGCTGATCGGTCATCTACCAAATTCCCTTACTTTTTCTTCGGTTCTTCCTTCGCGGGTGCAGCCTTCGCGGGTGCAGCCTTCGCGGGTGCAGCCTTCTTGCCGAAGTAGTGGTTATAGGCCAAAGTCGGGCTGACCACGTAGTCCCGCTTCCACTTCACCGTCCGCTCAGCGAATTTCCTCTGCGATTCGGCGATCTCCTTGAACAGCGGGTTCTTAGCCGAATATTCCTTCTCGACGGTATCGAAGATGTCGAGCTCCTTCTGGAGGATCGAGTCCGGCGTCTTGTAGAACTTCACCTTGTCTTTGGTCTGCAGTTCGATGTAGTCCTTCGAGTAGCGGTCGATCGATTTCCAGGTCACGTCCGCCGATGCCGCCTCCACGGCGTTGTCGATGATCGCTTTCATCTTGTCCGGCAGCGCGTCGAACTTGGCTTTGTTGAAGAGGATCTCGAAACTCTCGGCGCTCTGGTGGTAGCTCTGGAGCATGCACACCTTCGACACATCCGCGAAACCGAGTAGGCGGTCGGAGGAGGCATTGTTGAACTCCGCCCCGTCCAGGAGGCCGCGGTCCAGTGCCGGGACGATCTCACCGCCGGGAAGCGCGTTCACCGCCGCGCCCATCCCCTTGAACAGGTCGATCGAGATCCCCACGGTGCGGAACTTGAGCCCCTTGAAATCGTCGGCCTTGGTGATCGGCTTCTTGAACCAGCCAAGGGGCTGGGTCCACATCGGGCCGTAAGCATAAGATTTGACACTGACGCCGATCGCATCGTAGACCTTCTGGAACAGTTCTTTGCCGCCGCCGTACTTGTGCCAGGAGAGCAGCATGTCGGCGTCCATCCCGTAGGCAGGGCTCGATCCCCACAGCGACAGGGCGTTGTTCTTGCCGTAGTGGTAAACGAAGACGCCGTGGCCGCCGTCGAGCGTCCCCTTGGAGACCGCATTCAGGAGGTCGAAGGCCGGCACGACGGCACCCGCGGGCAGCACTTCGATCTTCAGATCCCCGCCGGTCATGTCGTTGACCTTCTTGGCGAAGTCAAGGGCATACTCGTGGAAAATGTCCTTGGTGGGCCAGGTGCTCTGCCACCGCATGCTGATCGGTCCCTGCGCCTTGAGGACCGTCGGGAAGCCCAGGGTTGCGGCCCCGGCCGTCACTGCGGCCGCGGCGGTGAGGAAATTGCGGCGCGATACACCCTTCGTCTCTTTACCCAATACTTTCTTCGTCATAATTACCCTCCTAAGTGTTATTGATGAAAACCGACCGCTTGAATCAAGAACCCTTCAACCGACAATCACAATACCCGGAGCCTTTATTAACCCCGGTTATTTGGATATATAAGTTTCAGTCACTTAGAACTATCGAGCCAATATATGCAAAGGAAAAGACGAGAAAACCAACAGGGCCATGGACCTGTTCTAGCGCATCCACAACATCCCGTATACGGTACGCTATAGGTTGACGCTATCAATGATATAAGTCCCTTGTCAAGCGAATATTTCCGCCGAGATCATGAGTAGAGTTTAATGTTAGTTTTCTTATCAGCCCTGAAAAGAGATCTGCAACGGGGAAGTAGTCATGCGGTCGAATAACCGATTCAAGCGGTCGAAAATTCCGGATTGACCGGTAGAGAAACACGATGGAGACGAACCCGTCCGCCCGGACGCACCGTCATTTCAGAAGAGCAATTTTTCTCTGAGTATCTTGAGGTATCTCCGGCTCACCGGTACAAGCCGGCCGGATTTTGTCTTGATATCGGCCGCCCCATTTTCACGAAGGATGATCTCGTCCACCAGATCGATATTGATGAGGAACTGCTTGTGGCACCGGACGAGGTCCGTTTTGTTCTCGAGAACCTGGAGGGTGAGATCCGTATAGAACTCGCCATGTCGGCAGATCACATGCACCCCCGTCTCGCCGGATCGCACATACTCGACTTCCGCCGTATTGATCAGCTTGATTCTGGAGGAATGGATGCAGGGAATTTTTTTGATATCCGGTCCGGCAAATACCGGTTTGACGCCTTCGCTGAATCTTTTCTTGAGCTTCTCGACGGTCTTTAAGAGCCTCTCCTTTTCGACCGGCTTGAGCAGGTAGTCCAGGGCATTTTCCTCGAAGGCCTTGAGGGCGTATTCGTCATAAGCGGTGACAAAAACGACGATGCGGCATGACCTTCTCATCGATCATGCCCAGAAGCTCAAAGCCGTTGATCACCGGCATCTGGACATCGAGGAAAAGGACGTCGGGTTTTTCCCTGTTGATGGCCTGAATGGCTTCCAGCGCATTGGCGCACTTCCCCGCGACAATGAACTCGCCCGTCTCGTTCAGCATCGCCTCTATCTCTTCACGGGAATAGATTTCGTCATCCACGATCAGGGCGCGCATCATGAGGCCTTGGCCTCCAGAGGAATTTTTACGGTCACCCGGGTCACTTCATTCGGCACGCAGAATATCGCTGATGCCGGAATCACTGCCGAAATGACCCTTGAGCCGCTTGTCGACGATCTTTATCCCGTGGCCGTCGTCCGTTTCCTTTTCGTGAAAGATGCCGGCATTATCCTCGATCTCGACAAAGGCCCGGCCGTCCGTCCGAAAGGCCTTGATCCTGGCTATCCCCTGCCCCATCGTGTGGGAAATCCCGTGCTTGAAGGCATTCTCGACAAGCGGCTGCAGGGTGAAGGTGGGAAGGATCACCTTCAGCAGCGAAGGGTCGATGTCGATATCGACCATCAGTCGATCGTCGAAGCGCGCCTTCTCGATCTGCAGGTACGAATTCACCTGGTCGAGTTCCTCGGCGAGCGTCGACAGATCACTGCCGCGCTTCAGGTTCTTTCGGAAAAAGTTGGACAGATGGATGAGCAGATCCTTGCACCGCGCGGCGTCGATGCGGAGGATGGCGATGATGGTGTTGAGGGAATTGAACAGAAAGTGCGGGTTCACCTGCGCCTGGAGGAGCTTCAGCTCGGATTGAACCAGGAGGTTCTTCTGCATCTCGTAGCGGGACAGAAGGAGCTGGTTCGACAGGAGGCGCGTGATCCCCTCGCCGAGCGTCTTGTTCATGTTGAGAAAGCGTTTGTTCTCCGGCTCGAAGAGCTGGATCGTGCCGATCACGTCATTGTCGATATGGAGCGGAACGACCAGCACGGAGTTCATCGGACAGGTATGCGACAGCGGGCAGTTATACCGCTCCCGTTCGCCGTCCGCGAAGATGACCTTGTTCTCAGCTGATGGCGGCTATCGTAAACGGCGATGCGATGGGATTGCCGGGGATGTGGTGGTCCGAACCCTGACCGATAAAGGCGAGTATCTTCTCTTTGTCGGTGATGGCGACCGAACCGACGCCCGTCTCTTTGTGGATGATCTTCGCCAATGCCACGGCCGATTCACCGGTGATGCCTCTCGCGAGGATGTTCAGCGTCCGTTCCGCGATTTTAAAGGCCTTTGCGGAAGAGACGGCGGCAATCCGATCGACCATGTTCTTCTGGTCGCGGATGATGCTCATGAACAGGGCGGCGCCGACGGCATTCGACAAAATCATCGGGACGGCGATCACTTGAACCAGGGTTTACGGCATTGGCGTACGGGCGGGAGACGAGGAGAATGATGACCATCTGGACGATCTCCGCGAAAAAGGCGGTGATGAACGCGACCTTCGGATTGAATGTATTGCTCCGAACGGTTCTTCCGGTATAGATAGAGATGAACGATCCCGCCGATGGTCCCCTCGACCGTCGTCGAAAGACCGCAGGAGAGCGCGGTGAATCCTCCGAAAAAATAGCGATGGAGCCCGCCCGTGAAACCGACGGCCGTTCCGAGAAGCGGCCCTCCGATGATGCCGGCCAATACCGGACCTATGGCCCTTGTGTTGGCGATGGCGTCCTGGACGGGCACGCCCAAATAGGTGCCCATGATCGACAGGGCGGAAAAAACAAAGTAGAGGTAGATCCGATCACGCGTGCGGATCGCATCCGTCGTCAGAGATTTAAACAGCGGCGATTTGCAGTAGAGGTAGGCGATCACGACAAAAACGGACATCGCCTGGGTCAAACGAAAGAGAATTTCCATGAATGGTGGGCCTTGAACGCTTCCGGCGTGCGGGCCGTTTGAGCAGTGAATGAATGGTGGCTGAATCACTTTAACCCTTTACATACATAAGACTTTTTATTTGACGAACGAGTAACATCCGCTCATCCGTATTTGTCAATGGAAAAGGCAAAAACACCCAGTTTTCTATTTTCTCTTCACGAAAAAGCTGGTATAAGCTACCGCTCAGTGGTTCGGTCATCTCACTTTTCGATTCAAAACAACCCATAGAGGAAGAAAAGATGAAAAAAAAGATTTTTGTTGCCCGCGAGGTTTTTGAAGAGGTCCTGGATTTTCTGGCGCCCCATTTTGAGGTTCAAGCCAATCAGGAGGACAAGGTCCTGACCGCCGAAGAGCTGGCGGTGGTTCTCGCCGACAAGGAGGGGGCCATGACCACGCTGACCGAAAGGATCGATGAGAATCTCCTGAGCCGCTGTCCCCGACTGAAGGCGGTCTGCAACATCGCCGTGGGATACAACAATATCGATCTGGCCGCCTGCAATGCCCATGGGGTCATGGCCACCAACACCCCCGGCGTCCTGGACGACACCACCGCCGATTTCGCCTGGGCGCTGATCCTCGCCACGGCCCGCCGGCTGAACGAGGCCGAGGCCTACGTCCGGGAAGGACGATGGGACAAGTGGAAACTCAAGCAGTTTCTCGGCCTGGATGTGCACCATGCCACGCTGGGCATCATCGGTCTGGGACGGATCGGCCAGGTCGTGGCCCGCCGCGCGATGGGTTTCGAGATGGAGGTGCTCTACCATGATGTCCGGCGGGCCGCCCCGGAGATCGAGTCCGCCTGCCGGGCCAGCGTATGTCGCCGAAAGAGGAGCTCTTCCGCAGGGCGGACATCGTGACGATTCATATCCCCTACAGCCGGGAGACCCACCATGCCGTCGGCGCCCCGGAGATCGCCCTCATGAAAAAATCGGCGATCCTCATCCATGCCGCCCGGGGCGGCGTGGTGGACGATGCGGCCCTGGTCGAGGCGCTCCGAAAGGGCGCCATCGCCGGCGCCGGTCTCGATGTCTTCGAAGGGGAGCCGGCCATTCATCCGGGATTCCGGGAACTGAAGAATGTGGTCCTGTCGCCCCACATCGCCAGTTCTTCCGAAAAAACCCGTTTCAAGATGGCGATGAAGGCCGCGGAGAATCTCGTCGCCGCCCTCTCTTCCGGAAATCCCCCGAATCTTCTGAATCCGGAGGTAAAAGGGAAGTAACCCCCATGCCCGAGTCGGGCACAACGAAGGATGAAAATCACCCCTCCCCGTCGAGGGGGAGGGACACAGGAGGTCAGAAAAACATGGACAAGCCGCTGCACACCTTAAGCCTGATCGAAGCCGTCGAAGGGGATCGAAAACCGGCGATTCACCTCCGAAGCGTACACCCAGGCCCTCCTGGCGAGGATCGCGTCGCTCGACGAAGGAATCCAGGCCTGGGCCTGGCTCAAGCCGGAGGAGGCGATCAAGGCCGCCCGCCTTTCCGACCGCCATCTCCAGCTCCGGCGGAGCGCCCGGCCCCCTCCAGGGAATGCCGATCGGGGTGAAGGACATCTTTGCCACCGCCGGCGTTCCTACGGAAATGGGTTCTCCCGCCTTTGCCGGCCATATCCCGAACAGGTCGGCCCGGGTGATCGAACGGCTCGAGGCCCAGGGGGCCTTTGTCATGGGGAAGACCGTGACCACCGAATGCGCCTTTCTCTCCCCCGGAAAGACCCGCAATCCCTGGAATCCGCTGCATACGCCGGGCGGGTCGTCCAGCGGCTCCGCCGCCGCGGTCGCGGCGGGCTTTGTCCCGGCCGCCCTGGGCACGCAGACCAACGGCTCCGTCATCCGGCCCGCCGCCTTTTGCGGGGTCGTGGGCTTCAAACCGACCCAGGGCCTCATTCCCATCGAGGGCGCCCTGACCTTCAGCCACACCCTGGATCAGCCGGGCATCTTCACCCGCAGCGTCGAGGATGCCGCCTGGCTCGCGGCCGCCCTGGCCGACGAGGGCGCGAAACTCTCTCCGAGCATCTCCGCCCGCTCCACGCCTCCCCGCCTGGCGGCCGTCAAAACCCCCGTCTGGGAACAGGCCGAGGAGCACGCCCGGCGGAAGTTCCGGGAAAACATCGAAACGCTGCGAAAAGGCGGCGCCCACGTCGAGGAGGTCGAATTGCCCGAGATCTTCAACCTCGCCCACCGGGCGATCCGGACCATCATGGCCGTCGAGGCCGCCTTCAACCTGGAGGAGCTCGTCCTCAAACAGGCCCCCCTCCTGAGCTCAACCCTGAAGGATTTCATCGCCGAAGGAAGGGAGCGGGGGCGGTGGTCTATCTGCAGGCCCTGAAGCTGCGCCTCACCCTGCAAGGAGGAACTGGAGCGGTTCCTGGCGAGATACGACGCCCTCATCACCCCGCCCACGACGGGAGAGGCGCCGGCGACGCTGGAGCAGACGGGCAACCCCGCCTTCTGCTCCATCTGGAGCCTCTGCGGCGTCCCGGCCGTCACGATCCCGGTCGGGATTCGGTCCCCGGGGGCTGCCGCTGGGATTGCAGATCGTCGGGGACGCAGGGAAAGGATGAGCGAGGTCTTGTCCACGGCCCAGTGGTGCGAAGGGTTGTTTTCCTTCCCCTGCTGGAGGGAGAAGCCATGAATCTCCACGCCCTCCTGACGAAACGGAACCGGGAAAAGGGCCCCCTCCGGGTCGGCCTGATCGGCGCCGGCAAGTTCGGCAGCATGTACCTGGCCCAGGCCAAGAAGCACGCGGGGATTCACCTCGCCGCCATCGCCGATCTCGCCCCGGCGCGGGCCGTCGAGGCGCTCCGGCGGACCGGCTGGCCGGAGAGACAGGGCACGGCGGCCTCCCTCGCGGACGCCCTGGCCAAAGGCACCACCTTCATCACCGACGACGCCCCCGCCATGATCGCCTCTCCCGGCCTCGACGTGATCATCGACGCCACGGGGAGCCCCTCCGCGGGGATCGCCCACGTCCTCGCCTGCTGCCGGCACAAGAAGCCGATCGTCATGGTCAACGTCGAGGCCGACGCCCTGGCGGGGCCGCTCCTGGCGCGGCGGGCGGCGGAGGCGGGGATCGTCTACTCGCTCGCCTACGGCGACCAGCCGGCCCTCATCTGCGAGCAGGTGGATTGGGCCCGCGCCTGCGGATTCACCGTGGTCGCCGCCGGGAAGGGGACGAAATACCTCCCCGTGTATCACCCCTCGACGCCGGACACGGTGTGGAACTATTACGGCTTCACCGCAGGAGCAGGTGGCGCAGGGGGATTTCAACGCCAAGATGTTCAACTCCTTCCTGGACGGGACGAAATCGGCGATCGAGATGGCCGCCGTGGCCAACGCGACCGGCCTCGTTCCCCCCGAAGGACGGGCTCCGCTTTCCGCCCTGCGGCGCGGACGATCCTCCCGCGCATCCTCAAACCCCGCACCGCGGGGGGGCTCCTCGACGATGCGGGGCAGGTGGAGGTCGTCTCCAGCCTGGAGCGGGACGGGCGGCCCGTATACCGCGACCTGCGCTGGGGCGTCTACGTGACCTTTACCACCGACAACCCTTACTCCGCCCGCTGTTTCCGCGAATATGGCGTCATCACCGACGAGAGCGGCCGGTACTCGGCCCTCTACCGGCCGGCCCACCTGATCGGCCTCGAACTCGGCATCAGCGTCGCCTCGGTGACGCTCCGCGGCGAGCCGACCGGGAGCGGCGCGGGATTTCACCGGCGACGTCGCGGCGACGGCAAAAAGGGATCTGCGCCCGGGGGAGATCCTCGACGGAGAGGGGGGCTTCACCGTCTACGGAACCCTCCTGCCGGCCCGCAGGTCCGTCGCCGCCGGGTACCTCCCCATCGGGCTCGCCCATGGGGTCAAGTTGGCAAACCGATCGCCGCCGGCGAGATCGTCAAATGGGACGATGTCGCCTACGACGGGCAGGACGAAACGGTCAAATTCCGCCGGGAGATGGAGGCGCTCTTCAAAAAGGAAGGATCCGTCTGAATTAAACACACGCAGGCCCATTGCAAGAGATAAGGCTGACCGCATGAATGCACTGTTCTTCGAAATTATTCAGAAATCCATGGAGAATCTTCTTCCTGTCGGCATCTTTGTCTTCATTCTGTTGGCGGGATATCTTCTGAGCGATATGTCCTTGCCCGGCTTTCCCGATGGGCGCGGGAGACCGATTCCCGCACGGGGGATGTGATCCTCTCCGCCGTCAGGACCCCATTCCTGGTGCTGTGCATCATGCTGGGGATCTATGTGGCCCTCGAGTTTTCGAATATTCCCAAGGCATTCGTCGGTAAGGCGTCACATGGTGCTATCGATCCTGTCCGTCTTCGCCGTGTCCTTGGTCACGGCGAATATTTTGGCGGGATTTGCACGGATACGCGCGGAACGGATCGAGTCAGTCCTCCCGGTGACGAGCCTCACGGAAAACATCATCCGATCGTCGTCTATGGCGTGGGAATCCTGATTGTCCTGAACCAGCTCGGGATCTCCATCGCCCCTATCCTGGCGACACTCGGCGTGGGCGGGCTGGCAGTCGCCCTTGCCCTTAAGGACACCCTTTCGAACTTCTTCGCCGGTTTCATATCGTCGCGACAAAGCAGATCCGGGTGGGCGATTACCTGAAGCTGTCATCCGCGGAAGAGGGATATGTGAACGACATCAGTTGGCGAACGACGAAGATCCGGACTCTGGCTGGCAATCTTGTCTTGGTGCCCAACGCGAAGTTGACCGAGTTGATCGTGACAAACTATGCTCTGCCGGATATGGATATTGCGGTCCTGGTCGACCTGGGAGTTCATTATGACAGCGATTTGGCGAATGTCGAACGTGTGTCCTGCGAGGTGGCAGCGGAGGTGATGCGGGAGGTACCGGGGGGCATTCCCGATTTCACCCCCTCGATCCGGTATCACACCTTTGGGGCTTCCAGTATCGACTTTTCGGTGATCATGAGGGGACAGGGGTTTGCGGACCAGTTTCTCATCAAACATGAGTTCATCAAACGGATCCATCAGCGTTTTGAGAAAGAGGGAATCGTGATCCCCTATCCGATCAGGGCTCTGAACTACAAGCAGGAAGAGAGGGGATGAAGCGGCGGCAACACCAACCCAGTGAGATTCCGGAGATCCTATCAATCTAATCCTCTGCGGGAAGATCAAAAGGGAGATTGCCTTCCTTGATCGGCGGAACGATCGGCGGCTGGCCGGTCTTCTTCAAAATCCGCCGCCCCTCTGCAGAACAATATAAAACAGATGAAGCTGTTTGCTGTTGGCAAATGCTTGGCAGTGCCCGGAATAGTGATCACGTTGCGGATATTTTCGCTCAGGTTTACCTTTGCCGGAAAAGAAACGAT
>CAWJHT010000088.1:0-28032 GCA_963842685.1 uncultured delta proteobacterium
AGGGGGAACACGAATCGAGGACCCTGAAGTACCGGAAAATGTGCTCCCCTGTCAAGGAATATCACTGGCTACAAGACTATTCTCTGATCTCTGCAAGGCAAGGGCCTTCGCATACTATAAAACATTCATGTGGCGGCAGGCCAGGCCCCCGCAAAATCTTATGCGCCGGTACGTGAATATGCTGTGGTTTGTTGTACAACAAAAGTGTTTTATTTATCTCGACGGCAGGAAACGTCCGGGTGGCGGCAGGCCTTTGCGGCGCGCCAGTCTGAGTGCGTTACTCTTCGGCAGTGCAGGTGTTTCGGCCCACGCGTTCGGCCGGATCTTGGCGGTAATATTCTTTCAGGACGCGATAGAGGTCGGGGGCGAGTTCCTTCATCCGGCGGGGTTGGTCGAAGAATTGTTCGGTGGCAACAGCGAAGAATTCGGCTTCGTTGGCGGCTCCGTAGGCGTTGAGAAAGGATTTCCTGCCCGCCTCGGCAGCGTGTTTGAGGCGCAGGTATTCGCGCGAGCAGGTGCCGACCCAGTCGCGGTATTCGGCGCGGTCTCTCAGCGGGGGGGTGCCGTCGGCGGCGCCGTCAAGCATGTCAAGTTTGTGGGCGAATTCGTGATAGACCACGTTATGGCCCTGTTCCGGGTGGCGGCTGCCGTGCAGGACGGCGTCCCAGATGAGGATGACAGGCCCTTGCTGGAAGGCTTGTCCGATGATGGGGTGGGCGATTTCGATCGGGGCGAGCGGGATTTCAAAATGACCGAGTTTGCGCTGGGGCGGGACGACGGTAGAGGGGTAGACGAGAATGGAAAGGACGTTTCGGTAGTAGTCGTGCGGGAGACCCAGAAGGAGGAGGCACGCCTGGGCGGAGATGGTGACGCGGATTTCGTCGGTGAGTTCGAGACCGCCGCAGCCTTCCCATGTTTTTTCGGCGATAAAGACCTGGATGAGGGCGCGAAGGTGAATGCGTTCGGCGGCGTCGAGCATGCAGTAGTGGACGACGTTGCGCCGCACGATCTCTTCCCAGGCCGGGGGGAATGGTGCTTCAGCGAGCTTTTTACGGCGATGATCGGAAAGCCAGTTAAACATTAGGACTCCGAAGTTCTTCCTACCGCCCGACGATGGGGGCGTCGAGAGATTCACTCGCGCGTCGATGGCGATGATGGTAGCGGATTCTATGATTCTCGAGGATGGAAAGCAATTCCTATTCTGCTGCGGGGGGAAAACCCATGAACCTCCCGCTCCCCATAAATCCGCCCTTTGGAACCCGTACCGGATATTGCCGCTTGGCCCGTGCAAACGATCTCTTCACAAGCCGTGCGTTCTTTCGCAGGTCCGGATCTTTTTGCAGCAAAATACCCCAAAACGGGCGCTACGTCAAAACCTATGAGGTGTAGAATAGCCCAAAACCTTATCCCCAGTAAGTCGCAATCAAGTAATCTTGGGAGTTTTCAGCATTTTTTTGTTTTTCCATCATTCCTTTCTTCTGTAAATCTTGCCATGACAGTGCCGACAGATCCTGCGAAGGCGTGTCATCCGGCTCCAAGATCACTTTCCGCTGATCGGGTATGTATAGACTCTCAATCCTTTGCATATGTAAACTCCTCTCTGAAAAGTCCTTCCGGTTGAAGCAGCCTGAGACCTTTCTCTTAGGGTATTCCATGGCGTATAATCTGCCCTTCCACCAATCGGCCATGGAGCCGGCGATAGCCTAACAGCGTCCGCCTACGTCAGGGGCATTCCTCCGTTCAGCTCCTCGTAGACGCGGATGTACTCTTCGATCATCCTCTCCGGATTGTGTTTCTGTCTGGTTTCCTTCATGATCCGCTTGATTTGCTTTTCCCGTATTTCTAAAGGAAGCCGGTGAAATTGCACTGTTTTGGCCAGCCCGTACCAGAGCCCGCCCGTATCATAATCTTTGAAAACATAGCCATTTCTTGATGATCACTGTCCGCAAATAGGATGGAATCTAAAATGGTAGTGAGAGAAATTATTTCGCATCGATTTAAGGTGAGCAAAATATATACCAATACTCACCATCGAAGTATCAATTCGATATTAATGGATTATTACAAATTTCAATTTCCGGGATTATTTTTATGTGAAGGAATTATCATACAGCAATAATGAAATGAGAGGCAGGCACAATGAGCTCAATTCATTGTATTTCTTGTTATTCTTCGCATGAAGGTTTTTTACGCCGCCCTTTTTCAGGGGCGATTGACAGTTCTTATGATGAGCCAGACGGTGAGCGCCGCCGTGAGGATCCAGATCAGGACGATCACCGCGGCCGCGATCTTTCCCGCCCGTGTCGCCCGCCCCACGATCGCCTCCGATTTTTCACGGCACTCCGCGAGGACCTCCGCCGGGATCATCCGGATGACGAGCATGATCCCCAGCGGGATGAGGATCAGGTCGTCCAGGTATCCCAGAACGGGAATGAAATCCGGAATCAGGTCGATCGGCGAGAGGGCGTAGCCGACGACGAGGAGGGCAAGGGCCTTCGCATACCAGGACACGCCCGGGTGGCGGCAGGCGAGATAAAGGGTGAAGGTCTCCTTTTTCAGGGCCTTCACACGCTCTTTCCATGGAACCGACGATCTCACGAAGGCTTCTCCGTTTCCCGCGCCAGCTGATATCTGATTTTCATAGGGGATATGTCCGGTTCATGGTTACGGGCTGAGCGACCTATACAAACAACATTATAATGTCGTATCGATATCTCATGATAAAAGCAAGAGAGATTCGGAATCAATTCTCCTTGACAGACAGGACACCTTTCCATATCCTCCAATCACCCAGAAGTAGCTTTTCCCCGGTCACAGCCTCGATTATATGGCCTTGATCGGGAGTCTTCTCAGAAAATTTCTTGCCGGCCCGGATAGATAAAGGAGGACTCCTCTGTGGAAGGTCTCAGATCGCGGTTGAAAATTTACCTCATCGTCTTCTTTGCCGTTATCATCATAGGGACGATGGGCATGATGACCATTGAAAAGAGGTCTCTTGTCGATTCGTTCTATTTCGTCGTGGTGACCATGGCAACGGTGGGATACGGCGACGTCCATCCCGTAACGGACCTGGGGAAGATCTTTACCCTTATGATCATCGTCACCGGGGTGGGCACGTTTATCGGCGTCATAGCCAACTTCACGGAAATCATGCTGGCAAAACGGGAGATGGAGGGCCGCATGAACAAGCTCAACATGGTCATCGGCGTCTTTTTCAGCGAGGTCGGCCTGGAGCTTCTCTCCAAGTTCTCTCATTACGATCCCAATTTCAACGCCATCAGGCCGGGTCTGCTCATCAAAGGGACCTGGACGGACAAGGAATTTATTTCCGCCGGCAAAGCGTCCGCGAAACATGACTTCGGCGTCGACGCGTCGCAGGTGGATTTCCCTGCACTGAAGGACTTTCTCATGGCGAAGCGGGACTTTCTCCTCAGACTTCTGGAAAATCCCGTGCTCCTGGAGCATCAGTCTTTTACCGATTTGCTACGGGCCGTCTTTCATCTCGCCGAGGAGTTGTCTTACCGTCCATCCTTCGAGGGCATGCCGAAAGCCGACGCAAGCCATCTCGCAGGGGACATCAAACGGGGCTACCACCTGCTGGTAGCGGAGTGGATCACCTACGTGAAATACCTGAAGACCAGTTACCCTTTTCTCTTTTCCCTGGCAGTCCGCACCAATCCCTTTGACAAAGAGGCCTCCGTCGTCCTTGAGACAATGTGAAGAAGTAGGGGCGAAGCACCCTTTCCAGGCACCGATGGCCATTGACTGTTTGGCTATGCTCCGGCGGGATGTTTCCCATGGGGCGGTAAAATAATCATCTTCTTCTCTCCAACACCTCCTTGTTGACCAGATGCCTGGGCAGGTCGCCCCGGATGATCCGGATCGCGTCCTCGGCGATTGTGAAGGCGGCCCGCAGGCAGGATTCGCGCGTTGCGCCGCCCAGATGGGGGGTCAGAACGACGTTCTTGAAGGCGAACAGTTCGCCCTGCGGATCGGGCGGCTCGCTCTCGTAGACGTCCGTCGCGTAACCGGCGATGAGCCCCTCTTTGAGGGCCTCAATCAGGGCCTTTTCGTTGACCACCTTGCCCCGGGACTGGTTGATCAGCAGGGCGGTCCTTTTCATGGCCTCGAACTGCGGCCGGCCCATGAGGTTCCGGGTCTGGTCCGTCAGCGGGGTGTGGAGGCTGATGCTGTCGGCCTCACGGAGCAGCGTCTCGAAGGGGACGTATTCGACCCCCTGGGATTTTTCGAAATCCAGGTCCCTGGTCCGCTTGTGGTAGATGACCTTCATGCCGAAGGCCTTGCAGCGGAGGGCCACCCGGCCCCCGATCCTCCCCAGGCCGACGATCCCGTGGGTCTTGCCGTACAGCTCCGTATTGGCGTTGATCAGGTCGAGTCTTTCGTTCCAGCGGCCCTCCCGCACGGCGCGGTCGCAACGCGGGATGTTCCTGGCCAGCGACAGCAGAAGCGTCATGGTGAACTCGGCCACGGTGTCCGACGTCACGTCGGGAACGTTGGTGACCATGACGCCGTGCTCCGTAGCGGCCTTGAGATCCACGCTGTCGACCCCCACGCCCATCCGGGCGATGTGCTTGAGGCTGCCGGCCGACGTCGATGAGGCGCCTGCCCGCCGGCGGGTTGATGCCGATCAGCAGTGACGTCCGCGTCGCGGACCTCCGCCAGCAGCGTCTCCTCCGAGCCGTCGCCCGGAATGACGACCGAGGCGGCCTCCCGCATCATCGCGATCGCTTCCTCAACCATTTCCATGCCGTGTGCCACTACAATCTTCATGATACCCCCTGTCCCGGTCGATCCGGGACAAAATGCCGAACCCGTATAAGACAAAAATACATCATTTTCGCTATGTTCTACATCCGGAATGAAGCGCTGGGGCTCCCGCCGGCGAAAAGTGCCCCGGCAACCCATCCTCACGGTTGCCGGGGCAAAGGTCTTTCCGGCCGGAAGACCCGGCGCTGTTCGGTTAACCCACGACCTCGATTTCGTCGTCGTCGAACAAATTCTTATAGAGAGGAACCGCCCCGGATTCGGTGACGACGTACGTGTCCGAGAGGCACACGGCGGCGTCCTTCGTCTTGGCCGTGGGGTGGAGACAGACGATCATCCCGACCTCAAGCTTGCAGACTTCATTCTTCAGGAAAACGGGCCTTTCCACGAGATCCAGCCCCTGGCCGTGTCCCGACACCCGATTCTCCGCCGGGCAGCCCTTGCCGATAAGGAATTTATCACAGGCCTCCACGGCCACCCCCGGCAGCAGGCCGGGCTTGCAGTTCGCCGCCATGACGGCCCGCGCCTCCTTGGCGATTTTCCATGCCTCTATATACGCCTTGGGGACAGGGCCGATGGAGAGGAAGCGCCTCAAGTCGTACCAGTAGCCGCCCGCCATGCTCGATTCCACCAGCAGGTTGACGATGTCCCCTTCCTTGAAGGGTCCGCCGCAGGAAGGTGTTGCCCCAGCTGAACTGAGTAAGGTGAGGACCGGCGGGCGGACCGAAAGTGACGGCCATCTGCTGCTCCTCGCTGCCCGACTCCATCTGCGCGTAGCGGATCTCCTGCATGACCTCATCCACGGTCCGGCCGGGCTCGATCGCCTCCTTGGCCACGTCATAGCTCAACTCGTGCATGTAGGCCGCTTCCCGGTGCAGCGTGAGCTCCTCTTCGCTCTTGACCATCCGGACTTCATCGACCAGGTCCGTGGCGTTGACCACCTCGACCCCCTGGAGTCCCTTCTTTACGTTTTCATAGAGCGCCGCCGACATGTTTCCCAGGCCCACGAGGCCGACCTTGCGGGGCTTCTTCCGGAGCATGAATTCCACGGCCTTATCCGCATCCCAGGCATCCTCCCACCACACGTTCGGGAAGGCGGGCGTGTTGAACTTCACCTTCCCTCCCCGGAGCGCCCAGTCGGGCGGGTTGACCGCCGGCGCCGGCGAGGCCGGACCGTGCGTAATGATCGCCATATCGCCTTCCAGGGCGAAGACCGCGGCGTTGGGATAATTACCGCCCGGCAGATCGGTGAACCAACGGAAATATCCGCCGACGCCCCGGTTCTGGCTCTGAACCACCAGGTAGTCGATCCCCTGGGCGGCCATCCGCTCGCGCAGCGCCTTCCAGCGTCTCTCCAGTTCATATTGGGAAATGGAACATCGCCTTGAATCCGCTCTTTTCAAAAACTGCTCAATCATGACAAACCTCCTTGCTCAGGACCCGTGTAGTTAACGGGTCCCCGTAAAAATTAGGGTTATTATCGTCGCAGGAAACTCAAACCATCCTCATATCCGATCGGGGTACGTCCGTCGCCGTCGCTCTCTCTGAATCTTGTCTACGGGTAGTTGTTCCCTCCCTCGCCGTCCCTCATGGTTTCGGCGAACAGGACTAACTAGCACAATAACCGCTCCGCGTAAAGATGGAAGAGTCATTGAGGGATGGAGCATACATGGCTGTCTCACCGGGCGCGATCATACCGGAAGCCTTGCCGGAGTTTAGAATCTATATCCGTTCGTCGGAGGGGAAATATATCCTCTGGGCGCTGGAGGGCAGTAAAGTCAGTGCGGATCAACTCGCCAAGCTCACCGAGGGCGGTCTCTCCGAGGTCTTCGTCGACCTCAAGGATCAGTTCAAGTACGAGCAGTATCTTGAGACCAACTTGGGGAGTATTCTCGAAAACCAATGGGCCTCGAACGACCAGAAGGCGTCCATCTTCAGCAGCGTTTCCGCCAATGTGGTCAAGAACGCCTTTGAGACCTCCCTGGGACTGGGCATCATGGGTGCGGATGTCATAGCAGCGGACGGAAAGGATGGTCAAGAACTCACTGATCTTCATTTCGGAATCAAACTCGCTTCAGGCCCTGGCGAAAATGATCGGTCATGACTATCAGACGTATGAACATGCCACCAAGGTTCTATGGTTTACCGCGTCGTTTCTCAGGATCAGTCCGGATATGCTGGAGAGGATTCAGCCGGGTTATCAAGCCCTTGATGCAGGAAAGGAAAAAGGAGGTGGTGAGGCAATGCGGCGTCGGGGCTATCCTGCACGACATCGGCAAGACCTTTGTTTCAAAAGAGATCCTCCATAAAGAGGGCCCTCTTACGGAGGTCAGAGTGGGAAGTCATGAAGCGGCATCCGCTCAACGGTTTGGCCATGCTCCTCGACACGGACCTGCCCGCGTTCGTCAAGAAAGGAATTCTGCATCATCATGAGGATTTTAACGGCGGCGGCTATCCCATGGGTCTGGAGGGAGTCGAATATCAATATCCTGGCTCGCGTGTTGAGGATCATCGACACGTTCGACGCCATGACGTCCCGCAGGCCATACAAAGATCCCGTATCCCCACGAAAAACAGTGCAGATCATGTGTGGAAAGCCGGTCGGTAACGAAGAGAACGACAATCCCGAACAGGATGCCCGCGATCAGGGTATGAGGCGGTGCTTCGATGAAGATCTGCTCCGGAAATTCATCCTGTTTCTCGGTGATGTGAACCTGGATCGGTAACGTCCGTCCCGCTCCTGAATCCCTATTCCCAGCGCGCCTTGGCCAGGATGACGAGGGAGATTCAGGTGATTCAATCCTGAATTCCCTTATGTGTGTTGTCCTGATTTTCGATCATTCACAGATTGCAATCGTGAGCCCCTGAAAACGTATCGCCATTTCGGGTCCTTTGGCCTCTTCCTCGTGTTTGAAAAAGACGAAAGCCCTCTCCCATTTTTGCGAACGGATCTTTTCCAGCCATTGCGACAGATCGGCATCGGTATAATCGGAACGGCGCAGGCGCAGGTACCCCCAGGGCGCCGCACTGATGATCTCGTTCGCCGGATTCTCATCGGTGTCGGCGATGCACAGGCTGCATCCCCTTTCCCGGAGGAGATCCAGAATTTCACCGTCGAGCCAGGAGGGGCTGCGGAACTCGAATGCGCAGGAGATCGTGCCGGGAATCAGCGCGAGAAAATATTTCAGCGCCGGGAGGTCCGCGTGAAAACTCTTGGGAAACTGAAAAAGGACCGGCCCCAGTTTCCCCCCCAGAACCGACAGCGTCCTGAAGAGGTACTCGGTCTCCTCGTCCACATTTTTCAACCGCTTCAAATGCGTGATGACCTGAGGCGCTTTGAACGCGAAGACAAAATCATCGGGGACCTGCTCCGCCCAGGAGTGAAGGACGCTCTCGGTGGGCATGTGATAAAAGGTATTGTTGATCTCTACCGCGCCGAGGCGTTCCGAATAGAAGCGAAGCATCTCCTTGGGCGAGATCTTCTCGGGATAGAATTTCCCCTTCCATTCCTTGTAGCCGTAGCCGCTTGTACCGACATGGATTTTCATATCTTCGGTCCTCCACCGCCGCTGTGCAGAATCAGTGGCGGAGACGTTGATGAATCAGTCAATTCGTCGTCTCTACTTCATCGTTTATTTCCCAGGCTCCTCGCGCACCACTTCGCGGGCGGCTTTATCCTCGCGCAGCCGCAAGAAAACCGGCTGTCTCATGAGGCCCTCATCGGTCCAGCCGTGGAAAACCACTTCGCAGACCAGCTCCGGTTTTACCCAGGTGACCGGCGTATTCGTCTTCGGCTCTACCTTAAAGGGGCACTTCTTCCGGATCAGGGGATCCAGTTTTTCGCGGATTTCCCTGAGCAGTCTCCGCCTGAATCCGCCCCCGGTATGGCCGATGTAGATCAGCTCGTCCCCTTCGAAGACGCCCAGGACCAGGGCGCCGAAATGCTTTCTGCTCCCCCGCGGTTCCGTGAAGCCCGCGATCACGCCCTCCTGCGTGAGGTGCGTCTTCACCTTCAGCCATTGCCGGCTCCTCCTGCCCATCCGGTAGGCACTTTGCGCATGCTTGGCGATGATCCCCTCGAGGCCCTTTTCTTTGACGACCTGGAAAAACAGGACGCCCTCTTCCCGGACGTGATCGCTGAATTTTATGTTCGGGGCGGAGGGGAGGATTTTTTTCAGGAGCTCTTTTCTCCTGATGAGGGGCAGGTCCGTCAGATCATGTCCCGCGAAGTAGAGGAGATCGAAGACGTAGTAGATCAGATGACCGCTGCCGGTTTTCTGGTAATCCTGCAGCATCTGGAAATCGGCATGCCCCCGATCGTCCACGACGACGATTTCGCCGTCCAGAACGGCCTCGAACCTGAATTTCCCGAGCGAGTCCACAATGGGAGAAAACTTCCGGTTGAACGAGATCCGGTTTCGGGAATAGAGCGAAACGTCTCCGTCCCGGATTTCGGCAATGGCCCGGTACCCGTCCCATTTCACCTCAAAGATCCAGTCCGGATGATCGAACGGTTCTTTGATCAAGGTCGCGAGCATCGGTTTTATGCCGTGCGGCATCGGTGCAAGCCGGCGCATCCTTCAGGTCCTCCCCTTCCATCGCCTCCCGAAGACGGATCTGGTCCATTTTTTTCTGCCGGGAAGATTTCTTCGGATCGGCTTCGGAAACATCCTCCAGGGTCTTATCGGACACGACGGAACGATTCTCCGTGAGGATGTCCTCGGTGGTCGCATAGCGATCCTTTTTCTTCAGAAGGAGCCACGACTTCTCGTCCTTTCGCGTCTTTACCAGCGCGAATTCACCCCGAAGCTTTTCCCCTTCGAGGACAAACTTCAGATCCCCTTTTCTCAATCCCTCCAGGAGAAGCCTCTCGCTTTCTTTTCCGTCGCTGTCGGAGGGGTGACGATAGAAGCCCCTGTCCCAGACGATGACGCTTCCCGCGCCGTAATTGCCCTCCGGGATAACGCCCTCGAAATCCTTGTAGTCGAGCGGATGATCTTCGACCATCACGGCCAGCCTTTTTACGGAAGGATTCAGCGAAGGCCCCCTCGGGACGGCCCAGCTCTTCAGCACCCCCTCCAGCTCGAGCCGGAGGTCGTAATGAAGGGCCCGGGCCGCGTGCTTCTGAACGACGAAGACGAGGCGGTTCCCCGCACGGCGAAGGCCCGGTTTCGGTTCAGGCGTTTTCTCGAACTGCCGTTTGGATTCGTAGGCTTTTAATCCCATACATGACGACTCGCAAACGTTACCAAGTCATCACAGATACGGAAGCTTCTGTTTCTTGACGAGCACCTCGCGAAAGAGGTCGCCCTCCTTTTCGGCTCGGCTCACGGCCTCCGAATGCAGGACCTGCAGCTTTTCCGGATCGCCCTGCCCGGCCAAATCCTCCAGCTCCTTCCAGGCAAGGGGAAAGGAAACGAACGGTTTTTCCCGGGCCCGCAGGGAATAGACGCAGACCATCGTCTTTGAGGCGTCGTTCTGCGACCAGTTGATGAAGACCTTTTTCTTCCGCTGCTTCCTTCGCCATTTTCGCCGTCACCAGGTCCGGATAGTTGCGCTGCAGGACCTCCGCCACGGCCTTCGAAAATTTCTTGGTGTCCTCAAAGGTCGTCTCTTTGCGGTTCAGGGGGACATAGACATGGAGCCCCTTCTGGCCCGAGGTTTTTACATAGCCTGTCAGCCGCAGCGGGGAGAGCAGGTCCCGGAGGATCAGCGCCACCCGGGCGCAATCGAGAATGTCGGCCTGATCGCCGGGGTCCAGATCGAAGACCACGGAATCGGGCGTCTCGGGGGAATCGGCCCTGGCCAGGGGCACATGCAGTTCGAGGGACGCAAGGTTCTCCACCCAGATCAGCGTATTGAGATCGTTGACCAGGCAGACCGTCATCCGCTCCCCGTCATGCTGGGGGATCTCCGCCGTTTTCACCCAGGACGGACGATGAGAAGGACAGCGCTTCTCGAAGAAGAATTCCTTTTCCACTCCGTCGGGGTAGCGCTTCAGCGTCAGCGCCCGGCCTTTCAGATGGGGCAGGATGAACGGGGAAATCCGGCGGTAGTATTCGAGGATTTGGGCCTTCGTGAAACCGTAGGACGGATAGAGATCCTTTTCCAGGTTCGACAGGGAAAGTTTTCTCCCGGCGACCTCCGCGACTTTCCTCATCACCGGTCCTTTTTCACCTTGCGCATGCTCTCCTCCAGCGCCGCGATCAGATCGACCGGACCTTCTCCCTCTTCTTCCTCGACCTCGGGGGCCTCCACCGGAGCCTTTTCTTTCGCTTTCTTCTTGAGAAGCTTCATGATCTTTTCCCGGCGTTCGTCCGCATATTTATCCGGATTGAAGTCGGCGGTCATTTCTTTGATGATTTTTTTCATGCGGTTTTTTTCTTCGGGGTCGATCGTTCCTTCTTCAGGCGCGATCTCCTCATCGGGAAGGATCTCTTCGCTGTAATGAAGGGTGATCAGGGAGAGCGCCCCCTCCGTGCTTTTGACCGCGACGAGATACTCCCGTTCCCCCAGGACGAATTTTGCGAGCCCCGCTTTCTTTGTCCGGCGCATCACTTCGACCAGCAGCCGATAGGCCTTTTCGCCCCCTTTCGCGGGAACGAGATAATAGGGGTGATCGTAATAGATCGAATCCACATCCTCCATATCGATGAACTCGACGATCTCGATCGTGCGGCTCCGTTCGGGCGACACCGATTCCAGTTCCTCGTCCGTGATCAGGATGTATTTGTCGGGTCCGATTTCGTATCCCCTGACGATCTCATCCGGGGGAACGATCTTTTCTTCCTTCGGACAAACCATTCTTCTCAAGAGGGGGGAATAATCCTTGCTGTGGAGCATGCGGAAAGAGACCCGGCCGGGCTCGACGGCCTTGACCAACTGTACGGGAATCGCCACCAGGCTGAAGCTGATCGTCCCGCTCCATATGCCCTGCGCGGCCGTTTCATTCCCTGTGGTTTGCAGACAACTTCGCCGGCAGCCGGACGGATCGTCGGTTTTTCATCTACGCAACCTTCTTCAGACTTGCTTCAAGGGCCTGAAGCAACTTGTCCGATGTCGTGGGTTTCAAGCGCCGGGGACGCAGGATGGCAATCTTTTCTCCGCGGGCTTTTTTATCGATGAGCTGTTGCAGCTTTTTCTGATGTTCGTTTTCGAATTTCTGCGGCTGAAAAGGAGCCGTCAACTGATTGATCAGATCACTGCCGATCTTCAGTTCTTTTTCGGACAGGGGAATCTCCGGCAGTTCAAGAGACTTCACCGAAATCACTTCGTCGGCATACCGCAGGGTATTCAGGCGGAGCATCTTCCCGCTCATCTGCAAGGCCCCGAGATAGGACCGCTTTCTCATGGTCCAGGTGCATATGCCTGCCACATCCATTTCCCTCAAGGCCCCGGCCAAGCGCGTTATACCCTTTTACATGATCGTCCGGCTCCAGAGTAGTAGACCCGCTCAAGAAAGACAGGATCGATCTGCTCGGTTTTCACGAACTCGTGGACCTCGATCATCCGGCTCTCTTCGGGTTCGGCTTGCTCGAGTTCCGCCGGATCGACGAGGAGGTATTTCCCCTCCTCCAATTCAAACCCTCTGACCTGTTCTTCCGCCGGCACGGGCACCTTTTCATAGGCGCAGACCATCTGCTGTTTCAGTTTGACATGATCACGCCGGTGGAGAAGGTGAAACTGAATCCGCTCTTCCTTGACCGCGGTATGCAGCTTCACCGGCACATCGACACCCCCGAAATGGATAGTTCCTTTCCAGATCGCTCTTCCCGCCATGGAAAATCCTCTGCAATTTGTTTAAGACCAGACAATAAAAGATATGTATGAAATGTCCCGCTGTCAAGTATCAAAGAACTATGCAAGCCTCATCCTTCTTCTGTCGCCGCAGTTCGTTACAGCCATGGTATCCGGCGGCTCGCTGACGAACGTTCCAGCGGCTGGCCCGAGGCGCGCGATCAGCATGCCCAGAACGTCGAGATGTAGGTAAAAACCTACGCTGTTTTTTTCAATGTGTATGAAAATCCCTTCAGAATGAGATTTGCTATTTCGACAAAAATGTAAATATCATTTATTATCAATATGATATCTCAGCGTTGCTCCTATCTGGCATGTCCTTTGCTTTATGAAAAGGCAAAGCCGCTTTGGTGATCTGGTCAATCCCTCAGAGCAGGGAAGACATTACTACTCATCATGTCAACAGGATAAAAGGTTTAAACCTACTGGAAGCCGATATCCAGGAGCAAACAGAAAGGAGTCACCTATGATACAGGAACGACCTATGTCGAAGGTGTTGGTAGTCGATGATAATCGCCTGTTAGCCGCTACCATTCAGGAAGTATTGGAAGATGACGGCCTTGAGGTCATGTCCGCGAATGACGGGGTTGATGGATATTCTGCTTATCTCCTCTTTAAGCCGGATATCGTCATTACCGATATCCAGATGCCCCGAAAAAACGGATTGGAAATGATGGGGCATATAAGAACCCATGAGCCGATGATAAGGACCATCTATATGAGCGGGGACATCGATCCCTATCGGCCGTTCCTCAGGGAGGAGAAGAGGAAATACCCGGTCAGTTTTTTTGAGAAGCCTTTTTCGCTTGAATCATTGCGGAGGGTGATTCTGGAACCGGCAGCCCATTCGCTGCAATAAAGACGCAGCCCTCTATAGCCTCACGGAAAGGATAATCCTATGACTACCGAAGCTGCGACATTTCAAAGGCGCATACGAAAGACAAGGCGCATGGATAAAACTTTACCGCCGAATACCTGCGGCGATTCCGCTATTTCATAGAAATCCGACTGGGACGAGGTGATCTTGCCCAGGAGGAGTGGATCAACCGGATGTGTATCGGCGTAATCATCGTCGCCGCGCTTTACTTTATCCCCCGGTCCTGACGATGCTGTTTCGGATAGGCTGGAGAGGCGCATCATGAGCGGAGCACTTTCTCAAAAGGCGGCGTTCTGGCCGTCGTTCTGTGCATCCTCTCCATCGCGAGCGCCACGGCGTCGTTCGGCTATCAGCCCGCGGAGCTATCACAGCGGATATGCGGAGATCAGAGCAAGGACACCGTATCAAAAATCCTGTCCGTTCTGGCGATCAGGAGTTCGGACGGAAAGGTCCTCGGTAAGGCGGCGGAGAAGCTCTCTGCAATGAACAACCGGGACCTTCGGTTGATCTCTTCCCTGTGCGACCGGATCTCTGCGGATGGCGGCACCGCGGGCGCCGACATCGCGTTTTCGCTGATGACGGCGATGATCGTCCTGTCCTGAAGCGGCGGCCCACCTTCATACCCTTCCTCGCATAAATCGTTTCGCATTTATTCCCCATTCCCAAACAAATGATTATGAACCCAGAGGAGGTCATGGTGAAAAGACTTGCCCATATTTCGTACCACGTCATCGTTGTGCTCATGAGTGCGGCACTTGCCCTTTCCGTTCCTTTTGCACTCAGCGCCATGGCCGCAGGAATGCTGCGAGCCTGGGCCTATATCGAGAACGAGAAGGTCTTCCTCATAGCGCTGGAATTGTTGACGGCCGTGGTGCTGATTCTCTTTTTCAACCACATGAGGCGCGGATGGGAAGACCACAGGATCGCGCGGATGGCGAAAAGCGCCGGTCTGGTCCTGGCGACCCCGGCGAAGGGAATCTTCGCACAGCGAAGGATAAAAAAATTGAAACGGAAACTGGGATTCGCACGGGAGCTGATGATCATCGGATCGACCGGTTGCCGCTCTTTTGTCGAGCCCGAAGGAGATCTGTACGAGGCCTTGCAGAATTGCCGCGAGGCAAAGATCATGCTGCTCGATCCGTCTAAGGAGGGGGCAATAACCCGGGCGCGGGGCATCCCGGACCCGGAGGTCACGCCCGAGGTGATCCGGGAACAGATCATGAAAAGCATCGGGTTTCTGAAAGGTCTCCGGGCGGCCCAGAAACAGGTGAGGCTGAAACTGTACCCGGAGCTGCCGCTTCTGAAGCTGGCGATCGTCGGAGATTACGCTTTTCTCCAGCACTATCATACGGGTATGAACGTGCGTCATATGCCGGAATATGCCTTTCAAAACGAATCGAAACACGGCGGGCTTTATATCCCCCTTTACCGGTATTTTTGCGCACGGTGGCAGGATACGAACGTTCCCGAATACGATCTCGATACGGACGAGCTTGTTTACCGCGACCGCATGGGCAATGAAGTGCTTCGCGAGCCGTTCCGGGATGTTCCTATGACCTCGTCAGCGATAGCGGAAGGATAAAAAGCTGGGAACTCTGACTATCAGCGGACGCCCAGTGATCGTCGCCGCACTCCTTTCGTTCCGCCTCGACACCCGGACCGGAGAATAGCGGCATGCGACTCTTATCTTTCTTTCTCCGGATCAACCTGCAGAGCCGTTGATTCACACAGAGTGCCCAGGATTGGAGTCGGTAAAACGGGTTGACATACGAACGGCTCCTTATGTATATCGTAATAGACTTTCCCCGGAGAGCAGGATCCTGCCGCGCTGGATTGATGCCGACCGGACAGCGCCGGCGAACTTTATCGCTCCGCACGCCATCGCGGCGGATTTGCACGGCGACATCTGCGTGGGGGAGGTGACGCATACTTTCGGCGTGACCCCGGGCCTCGTACCGACGAATGCCCACACCTTCCAGAAATTTGAACGCAGATCCGTGTAACCCGTCCGCGGGAGATTGGAGGTTTGCACCATGCCTGTAATGACAGGATCCCGTTTTTTCGCTGAGGCCATGCGGGGATACGGAGTCACTCACGTGTTCTTTGTGCCTGCGATACTGCCGGACGCCATGGCCGCAATGGACGACACGGGAGTCACCCGGATACTCACCCACGGCGAGACGGCCGCCGGCTACATGGCCGATGGCTACGCCAGGGCTTCGGGCAAGCCGGGCGTCTGCCTGGCCCAGGCCGTCGGCTCGGCCAACCTGGCCGCAGGCGTCAGGGATGCCTACCTCGCTTCCTCGCCGGTCATCGCCATCAGCGGCGGCCCCCATCCCGACTCCAGGTACAGACACCTCTATCAGGTAGTCGAGGATTTCCCCATGTTCGGACCGATCACCAAGTTCAACGCCCGCGTGGACCACCCTCGCCGCCTGCCCGATCTTCTCCGCCAGGCGTTCCGAACGGCCACCTCCGGAGCGCCCGGGCCGGTTCATCTGGAGATGCCTGGGCGCCTGGGGGAGGCCATGGTTCAGGAGCCGATGGATTTCGAGCTGCTCTTCGAAGAGGAGTTCAGCCGCTACCCGGCCTATCGCCCCGAGGCGGACCCGGGGGCGGTCGCAAAAGCAGCCAGGCTTCTCCTGGAGGCGCAAAAGCCGATCATTGTGGCCGGAGGAGGAGTGGCGGCTTCCCAGGCTTGGTCGGAAGTCGTTGAGCTTGCCGAAAAACTCTCCGTACCCGTGGCCACCTCACTCAGCGGGAAAGGGACCATTCCCGATAATCATCCGCTGTCCGTCGGAGTGATCGGCACTTACTCCCGCTGGTGCGCGAACAGGGCCGTGGCCGAGGCGGATCTCGTCTTCTTCATCGGCTCTCGCGCCGGCGGGCATACGACGGCCAACTGGAGGATTCCTCGCCCCGGCACGACCGTGGTGCAGCTGGATATCGATCCGGCGGAGATCGGACGGAACTATCCGGCGAAGGTGGGGCTGTGCGGGGACGCCAAGGCGACCCTTCGCCGGCTGATCGAGACTGTCGGGACAAAGGCGGGTGAGAAAGACTGGCTGTTGTATATCCGGCAGATGGTCGGCGAGTGGCGCTCCGAAGCGCAATCCCTGCTGAACTCGGACGCGACTCCCATCCGGCCGGAGCGACTCTGCAAGGAGATCGGCGAGATCCTGCCGCCCGGGGGCGTGGTCGTGTCCGACACGGGCCACGCGGCGATATGGAGTTCCACCATGATCGACTTCAAATCGCCCGGCCAGAGGTACCTCCGCTGCGCGGGCACGCTGGGATGGGGTTTACCGGCGTCGATCGGGGCCAAATGCGCCCTGCCCGACAAACCGGTGCTCTGCTTCACGGGCGACGGCGGCTTCTACTACTACATTTCAGAACTGGAGACGGCCGCCCGGATGGGCATCAACGTGGTTGTGGTGGTCAACAATAACCGCTCGCTCCAGCAGGTGAAGAATACCGTCGACATCTCTTATGGAGGAAACCCCGAGGCGAGGGGGCGAGGGCTCTGGGTATTCAAGGAAACGAACTTCGCGAAGATCGCGGAGGACATGGGCTGCCTGGGGCTGCGGGTCGAACGACCCGGCGACCTCCGGAATGCCCTGGAGCAGGCCCTGAAGGCCAGCCGGCCGGTGGTGGTGGACGTCGTGACGGATATCGAGGCGATTCCTCAGGCGCCGTGGTGCTAGTCCGGGGCCGCTGCGACATGAGGTGATAACCCGGACCGCCTCCGCCACATCGACCAAGAGATCCTGTCTGTCGCAGCAGACTCTTAACGCATGGGAAACGTTATTTGCGGATAGATTCTAAAGGAGGATGTCCGTTATGAAAAAGCTATCAACCTTATGTGTCATGCTCTTCTTCGGTCTGTCCATCGGCGAGTGCGGCCAGATGATTGCTGATGCCACGTTTGGCGATAAGCATCTAAAACCAATATCGAAGTCACGACAAATCTCCGCCGGTTCACAAAAAGAAGCCGTCAATACCGCAGTCAAAGCAGCAGGAAAGACAGGATGGACTCCAAAGACTGTTTCCGTGGAAACCGGGTATGTTCTTGCTGAATACGTCGCGGACATAAAATACACGATGGTAGCACGTGACTACACTTTTAAGTTGGAGGTGCGCTTACCAGATAATGGAAAGGGGGACGCTAATATCTTTATTACTCCACCTTCGGGGTTAGTTTCCTCAAAAACGATGGATAAGATTGCTGATGTGTTCCTTGACGCACTAACCAATGAACTGGCGACAACCACCCATGTTGCGGTTTCGGAGAACGCCGAAAAAAAGACTTCCAACGAAATTGCTCAGCAGCCCGCTCAATCACTCCAGGAAAAGGCGGAAGTAACGCCTTCCGTAGAAAATCCCCCACAACCCTCTCCCCCGCCACCTCCCTCCCCCGCTGGAGTTAAGGAAACAGCGAGTCAAAATACTTTGATCATGACTTCAGCAGCCAACGTTAGATCCGGACCTGGTGTCAAAAGTAAGATTATATCCAAGTTGAAAAAAGGAGAGAAAGTTGTGAAGTTGGGTACCTCCGGTACTCGGATTAATGTTAAATTATCATCAGGATTGACTGGTTGGGTTTCAAACAAACAAACAAAAGAATATAAATAACTTTTTTTATCGCGGTGGATGTCCATAATCGAATGTCATCCATGTTCCCGATGAACCGAAAATGTGAAGAGAATCACACAGAACATCGGCTTTATCATTGGAGTTTTTATTGACAAAAGAATTTTAATGCTCTTATCATGGGGCCGTATCTTCGTCTTCCTGGATACATTGAAAAAAGAGGGATTTCCAATGCTGAAGTGGTTGATTGTCCTCGTAATTACATCGGCCATTCTGGTCTTGATTTTCTACATGATTGCATCTATTTCGATGGTGTAAAGGTGATCGAGAAAAGACCCTTCGGCCGCACCGGCCACATGAGCACTGCAACGATCTTCGGGGGCGCGGCCCTGACGCGGGCCACTCAGAAGGATGCGGATCGGACGCTGGAAATCCTTCTGAAGTACGGGGTAAATCATATCGATACCGCCCCTCGGTACGGAGATTCAGAAATCTTTGTTGGCCGTTGGATGGCGAGGCATCGCAAAGATTTCTTTCTGGCCACTAAAACGGGCAAGAGGACTTACGAGGAAGCCCGTGAAGAGATCCACCGCTCCCTCGACCGTTTAAAGGTGGACAGTGTTGACCTGATCCAGTTCCACGGCCTCCAGCACCCGGATGAATGGGATACGGCCATGGGTCCGAGAGGAGCCCTCGAAGCGGCGGTCGAAGCCAGGGAAAAGGGCCTGGTGCGCTTTATCGGGATCACCGGACATGGGTGGATGATCGCAGCTTTGCATAAACGGGCTTTGAAGCGCTTCGACTTCGATTCTGTCCTTCTGCCCTACAATTATATGATGCATTTAAATGACCGGTATCGCGAGGAGTTCGAAGAGGTTGTACGAATTTGCAGGGAACGGAATGTGGCCGTCCAAATCATCAAATCCCTTGCCCGGGGGCCTTGGGGGATTACCCCGCAGAACCGGAATACATGGTATCAGCCCTTGGAGGAGCAGGAAGACATAGACCTGGCGGTTCACTGGGTGCTGGGCCACTCGGATGTGTTTCTAAGCACAGTGGGCGATATTGATCTATTGTCTAAAGCCCTGGAGGCAGCCAGCCGATTCTCGAAACGCCCGGCCATCGAAGAAATGGACGCAATGATGAAGAAGAATAAAATGTCTTCTCTATTTGGAATCGGCACCTAATCTTCCCTTTTTCTCACGTGCGGGACAGATGCGATCCAAACATTCCGTCAAACACGCTGTTTTCCTATCACGATTTACGTCTGAAATTTACGGGGCAGCGAATTTCTTCAGGAGATCTGAGCATCCTGTTTCAGCATCCTCCTTAAAAGCTTCCCCGCCGGATCCCGGGGAATTGCATCGCGAAGGAGAATCGTTTTTGGCAACCGGTAATCGGGCAGGTTTTCTTTGCAATACGCGAGGAATTCCTTTTTATCTCCCTGCATGCCTTCTTTCAAGGCAATTACCGCAATAATGGCTTGCCCCTTGATTCGGTCAGGGATACCGACAACCGCCGCATCCTTGATCTTGGGGTGCTGCTTCAGAACATCTTCGATCTGGCCGGGGTAGACGTTAAATCCGTTGGAAATAATAAGGTCATCTTTTCTGTCTACCAAGTAAAAGTACCCATCCTTATCCATGCGGGCCATATCCCCGGTGTAAAGCCAGCCGTTACGCAAGACCGCCGCGGTAAGCTCCCTGTTGTTCCAATATCCCTGCATGATTTGGGGTCCCTTTACCACCAGCTCGCCAACCTCGTCCACGGCGCATTCTCTCATCCCCGTTTCCATATCCATGATTTTCACGTCCGTGTCCGGAAGGGGCAGGCCGATGGATTCTCTGGGGGCGCCCTGGGGGTAAGGCGTGATATGGGTTGCCGAGGAGGCCTCGGAGAGACCGTAGGCTTCCATTATTTTTCTTCCGGTGAGTTCTTCAAACCTTGCATGAACCGACGGTGGGAGAGGCGCCCCTCCGCTGACTGCTACCTGAATGGAAGCGAATTGGGCCCTGGCGGCCTCGGAAGGATGCGACATGATGGCGCCCCACAGACTGGGCACGGCTGGAAAAGATACGGGCCGGTAGGTTTCAAGCATCTTCATCAGGGAAAGGATGTCCATTAAGTCCATCCGGGGAAGAAGGAGCATCCGATATCCCTTGAGCACGGAAACCAGAAGGCAAGCTGACATCCCGAAAACGTGGAAAAAGGGAATCACGCATATCACCGCGGCATTTCCGGCGTCCGTTATTCCCATCCAGGTGGCGGACTGGATCACGCTGGCCACAACATTGGAATGTGTCAGGGTTGCCGCTTTGGGGGCGCCTGTAGAGCCGCTCGTATACTGGAGCACGGCAATATCCGCCGGAGAAATCTCTACTGCCGGCTCTGCCGCGCTTTCGACCGAAGCCAAAACTTCCAGGAAGATCTGTGGTTCAGGCATTCCCTGCTGGCAGGGGTATCTTCTTTTCCAATCCGAAAACGGAGTGGAGGATGACCGTTTTAACGCTGGTATTTTTTACCACGCAGTAAAGATTCTGAGCGAATATATCCAGGGTAACGGCTACTTTTGCGCCCGAGTCATTCAAACAGCGGGTCAGCTCCTCTCCCTGCATTCCGACGCTGAGGTTTACGACAACGGCCCCACATTTAATGGCGGCAAAAAAGGCAATGACATAGGTGGGAGAATTCACCAGGATAAAGGCTATCCTGTCCCCTTTCTTGACCCCGGCCTTCTGGAGGATGAAGGCGAATTTGTTCACTTTCTGATTGAGCTCCCGGTAAAGCGTATCCGTCTCATTGAAAGTGAAAGCGATATAATCCGGATGTTCGGCAGCAGTATCCGTGAGGAAACGGTGAATGGGAATCTCCGGATATGCGATGATATGGGGAACGTGTTTCGCGTAATGTCGGAGCCAAGGTTTTTTCATGCTTGGTACCTCTGTTCTGTTTTGCTTTTCAATTCGCAATGGTTGCGATCCTCCTCATCCAGTTTTAATGATGCCTTGGCTTGTGGGATGGGTAATTCACTAAAATTTGATTTCGAACTTATAGTTTCGATAGTGTTGATCACATTTTTTACGGCATGTGGCCAATGCATCCGCTTTCCATAGATCTGCATAGACTTTCGTGAAACGCTCATCATGCAGTATTCTTTCAATCGGTCTTTTCCGTATATTATAGCTGTCCGAGTCCTTCCCAGCCAGTGACGGGGACTTGGGTATATCCCCCGGCCTTTGAATATCACGATTTGAAACCCAGCAGCAAGGAGCCACGTAGCCTCTGGAGTCGAGGAAAAATCTGTTTTGCTTTGCCGACTTGCAAGTAATGCCATTTACTGTTGTTGTAAAATTCGTATGATTGTTCTGAAATAAACGGTTATCTGACACTGTAAAAGCGGCGGCCGAGTGTTCATTTGTTTCTTTTGCTGAAATGAAATCAGGTAGATGAGTAAACACAGTCTCTTCTGTTTCTTTTATTCCATTCTGGAGTGAGATCGTTGCTCTTTCGAGATTGCGCCAATCGCCATCCGGGTGCATGTATCTGAATGTTCCCTCTTTTGGAAAACGACCTGTCTCTGTTGGAACAAATTTGTCGAATCCCATCTCACGGGCAAGTAAATATGCCTCACCCACTTGATGTTGGTTGTGTTTAAAAAGGATATAGTGCCATTCTGCTCTCGCTCCACCAGAAATGAAGGCATTGGCGTTCGCCATAATATTTTCCCAGTTTGCTCCAATACGATACAAATGATTTGTATTTCTTAGCCCATCGACGTGGAATTCGAGCCAGCTCCGTGTGCCCGCAAAAAGCTTGCCCAGCTTCTTCCACCAAGCCGGATTCCGCATTGATCCATTGGTTGAAACCATGATTGTGATTCCGTACTTTTTAACCAATAATTCACAGATTTCATAGAAATCACGGGCAACGCATGGATCTCCAAAAGTTCCGCAGAAGTCGATCCTAGCCAGTTTTTTCATGAAGTTAGCAGGAAAATACTCCTCAACATCATCCAGAAAAAACTGAGTATTTTGAACTTCTTTAATGGGTTGGCAACGATCGAAGATATTGGTGCGTGGACACATTGGACATTTCAAATTGCAGAGATCGGTCAGTTCCCAGTGAATCTTATATTTACGGTCTGCACTAAACATTGGATACCTTTATCATCAAGAAAAAGAGCCTCCAGATAATGATGAGATGGAGGGATAAGATGTCGCTTTTTCCGAGAGGGAGCATAAGGGAGATGAGATAATGTGTCAAGATAAACGGGCCCCGTGACAAACGCCATTATTCCATTGACTCACAAGACTGCCCATCGTATAGTCCCGCCTCGCGGCCGAGCCGATCGTGATGGTTGGCCTCGCCAGAGATCGCAAACGGCTGGCCCTTGCGGCCGAAGTCGGCGCCCACCATACGCTGGTCGCCGACGAGGTCGATGTGGTGGAGGCGGTCCGGGACATCACATCCGGCAAGATGGCCTCCGTCGTCGTCGAGTGCACCGGCCCAGCACGGCATGAACCGTGAGATCCCCGCTTCTGCAACAGGCCATCACTTCTTTCAGCACTAGGAGAATCAATATATGGCACGAGGAATAAACAGGAGATGTTAAATGATCGACAATCAGGATTTTCCAGCTAAATGCCGATCGTGTTTCAAAGCAGACAGGGACAGCATCATCAGCAATTGCGAGTTCTGCAGAGATCTTCCTTTTTCTGAGACTGTCCTTTGTGACTTGAATAGAGTGGTCCAATTATCTGCGAATGAGTTTGGTTGTCATGCATTTCAGCCGATGCTCAATCTGGTGTCCCCCAAAAAGAAGCAGGTTCCAGATCTCGCCGATAATGATAAAGAACAAAATGAATTATTTCTTTCCGACAAAACCAAATACCATATCGTCCTGCATTTACAGAAATTGGATAGAGATCCCGATTCCATCTTTGCTGTCCTGAAATATCATATCGCCTGGAATGTGTCTCAAAGGGAGAAGGCGTTTCCTGAATCTTCGTATTCAATGGAGCCAATCTTGGCAATATTCAAAAATTCGATCAAGCAATCTGATACCATTGTGTTGCCTCTATGGATCGCTTCAGATCATGTTCATGTTTATGTTGAGACATCCGGTAAGATCTCTATTGATAAAATGACCCGGAAGATAAAAAAAGCCACAGAACAGAAGTTGATACGTTGTCTGAAGGGTATGGACAGAAGGAGTTCAAAGCGCCCCTATGGGACGATGCTTATTTTGTAGAAACCATCAGCTGAGTCTCCCATATTAGACACGTCAATAGAAATTGAGCGTCAACCTCAAACGATAGGAAGGCATTCCATGAGGTTCAAAATACCCTACTACGCCCAAAGTGCCGAATTCACCTGTGGTCCCGCTTGTGTGCTGATGATTTTCAAGCTTTTTGACCCCCATCTTAAGCTGAACCGCACCCTGGAGTTTGAGGTATGGCGTCAATGCAACATGATCGGAGTAAGAGGCGCAGACCCTTTCGGTATGAGCGTCCCGTTGCTGGATGCTGGTTATGAGGTCCACCTGGTGACACAACGCAGGAGGATGATCGACCCTGATTTGTGGAGGAAGCAGGCTGCGGGAACATAGCTTTACACCGGAAGATGCGAGATTGGCTGTTTTCGGGATTGCCGAGAACAGAAAGCGCGCTCTGGGCCGTGGCCTGACTGTGGAGTATGGACGATTGACGGTCGAGCGGGTCGCCAGGTCTTTCAGTGAAGGGTTCATACCGATAGCATTGGTACACATGGGAGTGGTGCACCAGTTGGACATCCCTCATTGGGTCGTGGTGACGGATGCCGGAGAGGATCATGTAGCCTTCAATGACCCTTATCCTCCCAAAGGGGGAAAGGGCATCCGCGTGCGCCGAGAGGAGTTCCAAAAGATGCTTGATGATGTTGGAACCCGGATCGGTCTGAGCCCGTCGGCCATCTTTATCAGAAACTGCAAGCCAGTAAAGGAACCAAACTGACAAATACCGAGCGAGCGGCGTGCTGAGGTCTGATGCAGGATCAGATGAATAGCGGAGTCGAAAGGTGCATTATTCTGGAAGGGCGATCTTTCCTTACGGTCGGCGAGTGCTGCGCCTACCTGGCACAGAAGGGAGTTACTTTTTCTGTATATTGTAGATCTCGAACGAAAATTCGTGATACTTGGAAGCCGTACAGTCACATCGCTCAGCTCCGCCGTTATAGGAGATAAAATGCTGAGAAAAAAATCTCCGATTTATCATTTATTTGTCGCATCACTACTCATTAGTTGCTCTGATTTAAAGGATATAAGATCGCCTCGCAAGAGCATAATGAAAGTGGATGAATTTGTTTTTGCAGAAGGTCGTTGGAAAGCTCTTCCAGGAACAAATGCAAGAATCATTTCAAGGATTAACTTCACGTCAATAACTTGCGACCGTAATAATAAGACATGTGAAGAAAATATATCACTTGTCCGTAATCCAAAAGAAAGCCGATGTATGAGAATTCTATGCTTTTCAGCCACAAATTTAATTACCAAATAACCGATTGGACTAATGATATCATCAAAGCAAAATGGGACGCTCCGGTCGCAGATGCAGAAATTACAATCTCATTAAAAGATAACTTTGCAGAAAAGAGCTGTCGTGAAACAAAAGCACGAGGTAGCGAAACTTCCAATCCTGATATTTATGGTAAATGGGTGCTTGAATAAGAACCGATAACCAAGTCAATCCAGCGGCCTCGCCACGCTCACCGCTGATTTTGTCGCTGAGGCGCTAGATGGGGAATGAAATTTGTCGGCTTTGCTCTCACTCTGTTGTTGCCTCTTGCGCTATTCGCGTATGACCCCGAGCGAGTCAGCAAACGATCTGGCGCATGAACTGGCTGATATGTGGTGACATTCCTTGGGAGCCCAAGTCTGGGTCTTGATCCGAATACCCAGAAGGCACTAGCAGAACAAGGAGCGTTAGCCATGCAGGTTCTCTGTCGAGCTAAGAAACCAGGAAGTTAGCTCAGACGCGGTTTGATCTCGCATTGCAAGGAATGAACGTGCTATGGAGAGCATCTGGTCAAATTTGTCTGTAGTAGAATGCTAAGTATGGATTTCAATGTCAGGATCTGCTCCAATACTGATAGCTGTATACGACATACTGGCTGAAGAAGAAGGATTAACGCATCACCCCAACAATCGGTTCAGGCTGCCTCGGAACCCGTTGGCACGGGGATCAAGGAGGAGGACGCTGGCGCGTATCGGATTCACAATAATTGCTCTGTTTATATCAGTTCCGGCTCTGGCTGTGATCGATGGACGACCGGAGCCTCATCGGCACAGTTACCTGACAGCCCTGGACAAGGATGAACTTAGCAGACAAATGCGTCCGGAGACCTCCGCACGGATCATCCAACTGTCGTCTACCCAGCGGCTATGATTACAAAATGAAAAGGGTCTTCGAGAACGAGGATTTGCTCGTGCTTCAGTTCGTCGCTGACATTACGGGCAGCACGGACACGATTATATATCGAAAAGAACGCGCGCCGGTTTCTGATAGAATTACCGTCAGCGCACTTGAAGGACGTAGTCGAGAGCAAAGCACTTCCAGGAGACGCATCGTGGAATCATCAGATCTCACTGAACATCTGGATGGAGCGGGAAGAGCGAAATGTCGCACGCCGCTCAGCTATGACTGCTGTCATACCCAATCTGAGGTTCATTACGCAAGCACAGGATGCCCATCCTAACGAGCAAACCACCTCTGCGACCAGTTGAATGCCATCTTTATAAATACGGACCCCGCAATCGAGCGAGTTTGATAGGCTCATTTCATAACAAATTGCACGAGCTATTACCAATACCGGCACTCGGAGCCAGTTGTGAACCACCCTGCTGAGGCAAGGCCAAGGTTGGCCAAACTGTCTTTGGATGGATATTTCAATTCAGTTCCTCATAATGTGTCCGTGGTTATCAAGCCAGGGCCGCCAGAAATATTACCAGAAAGCAAGCGCGCAGATCACTTGCGATGGCAAGCAATTTGGCCAATTAGCTGTCTGGGGGAGCTGTCATTGGCGCTGCACGCTGCTCTGAGGCGCTCCGCATTTACTCAATGTCAAACGGCCTGATAACACGTCCGTGTGGGCAAAGTACGCTGATGACCATCAAGGGGCTTTGCACTGGAGTTTGTCTAATGTCGGGCACTGTTTCGTTGGCGCGAGAGGTAAAGTATGGCGATATTGCGAGACATTCGACCCGACGGACCCGGAGCAAATGTACGCCGATCGTGCCTCTTTGACGCAGAGTCTCGATTGGCATCTCAGAGGAGGAACATACGGCTTGTAGCTCCTCGTGGCAGTAGAGAAACCGTTCAGTCCGAGCCAAATTGTGAACGAGGATCATAATTGGAGAGCACATGCCTGAGGCAGATATACGCGCGACTGGGGAGTGGGCGAATCTAAGGTATCCTAGATTCTACGATGGGTCGTGGCTGAGTATGATGTTCTTGAGCGCAGACCAAATTTCGTTCCATTCCGTGACGAGCTGAACGGCAACTAACTCTTTGTAGTGGAGCCAAGGTCCAGCAAATCACTTTTTATTTGTCACAACGCTCTGCGCAATACGGGTTGGAATGGTGCTACGAAAAAGAATCCACCCCAACCCTTGACTTCAATAAATAATCTATCCACATGATAGAGTCTATTGATAAGTATGTATTCAGGTAAGGCTCCTTTTAACCAGATTATCAAATCAGAACTATGTATGAACCGGATGAAACCAAGGAGCTTCACCGGCCGCGAGACCGGATGGTGTAGCGCCATTATTTCATTGACTCACAAGGCCGCCCATCGTATGGTCCCGCCACGCAATAGCAAGTTCTTGTCAAAATCAAACAAACAACAAATGGGAGGCAGCAATGGCGAGTAAGGTGACCGTTGATCCCGGAAGCTGACCCGGTTCTCCGCGAAGATACTGCAAAAGGTAGGCGTACCCCAGGAGGACGCCGAGAGAACCGCCCGTATGCTGGTGGCGGCCGACCTGAGGGGCATTGATTCCCACGGTGTTTCCCACCTGGGATCGCTCTATATCAAGCGCATCAAAGAAGGCCTCATCAATCCCACACCGCAAATCAAGATGGTCAGCCATGCCCAGGCGACAGCCGTCATGGACGGCGACCGCGGTCTGGGTTTTGTGGTCGGATACTACGCCATGACGGAAGCCCTGAAGCGCGCCGGAGAGACCGGCGCCGGTTTCGTTTCCGTGCGCAACAGCACCCACTGCGGCGCCGCTTCCACCTACGCCATGATGGCCCTCCCCAGAACATGATCGGTATTGCCCTGACGACAGGCGGCAGGGCGATGGTCGTTCCCGGCAGTGTCGGCCGGGGAGCCGGCATCAACGTCATCAGTGTGGCCGTCCCCACCCGGGGAGACGCCCCTTTCGTCCTCGATATGGCGACCACCGTCGTCGCCGCCTCGAAGTTTGAAGTTGCCCTGAGAAGCGGTCAGGAGTCCGTGCCCGAAGGTTGGGCGGTGGACAAAGCGGGCAAACCCCTGACCGATCCGAAGTGGTATGCCGCGGAAGGCGCGCTGCTCCCCCTGGGCGGCCTGCCGGAGACCGGGACTTACAAGGGCTTCGGCCTGTCCGTCATGGTGGACATGCTGTGCAGTATCCTGTCCGGCTCGGTCTCCATCTCCGAGCTGCTCACGCAGCCCGATACGGCGCTTCGCGCCAACCATTTTTTCGGCGCTTTGAAGATTGAAAGCTTCATGCCGGCGGATGACTTTGCCAGGGCGATGGCAGGGATGGTCAAGGTATACCACGACCTGCCCAGAGCGCCGGGCGTGGAGAGGATCACCTCGCCGGTGAGGTGGAACACGAGATTGAAAAGCAGCGGCGTCACGGCATCCCCCTTGACCCCCAGGTCATTGCCTCGCTCCGGGAGCTCGCCGCGGAGTTGGGCGTCGAATACGACCTTTAAAAACCGGTTAAAAAAAGTGTC
>CAWJHT010000089.1:0-46522 GCA_963842685.1 uncultured delta proteobacterium
ATCCTGCGCGAGGTGCACCCCGACGTCCACGCGTTGACCGACATCACCGGCTTTTCGCTGATCGGCCACGCGCACGAAATGGCGCATCTTTCGAAGCTCACGCTGCGTTTCGCCGTCGAACGATCTGCCGCTGCTCCCCGGCACCGAGGTCTACGCGACGGCGGGTCTCCTCACCGGCGGCGGGGCGCGCAACCCGGGGTATTACGGTCCCGTTCGTGTCGATCCCAACGCGAGCTGCCGCCGTGGCAGATCGCGATTCTTTACGACCCGCAAACCTCGGGCCTCTCCTGGCGGCGGTCGATCCCGCGGCAGCCGGGGCCGTCGTCGCTCGTTTCGGCGGCCGGGGAGCCGGTCTGGGTCGTGGGCGAGGCGGGGTGGCCGGCCGCGGAGGGCGGCGATCGAGCTCAGCGATGGGCGCCGCGCCCTGGCGGCAGTGGGGCACCGACCTCGAAGCGGGGCGCGGTCGCGCAGATGCGTCAACGCCTGCCAGCTGCCGATTTCGGTCGCGCAGGCGCTGATGCCCGACGCCCACGTCGGTTACGGCTTGCCCATTGGCGGCGTTCTGGCTTCTGGAAGGGGCGGTCATCCCGTACGCGGTGGGCGTGGACATCGCCTGCCGGATGAAACTGTCGGTCTACGACGTGCCGGCCGCCGTCGATCGACAGGCGACCCGGGACGGCTCGCAGCGGGCGACGCTTCTCGTCTCGATTATCCGCATTGATCTTCTCAAACTTTCTTTCAGTGTTTCCGAGAAGGATGTGGGAAGCCTCCGGGAGGGTCAGGATGTTACCTTTGTCGTGGATGCTTTCCCCGGGCGCGAATTTCGCGGGCAGGTGAAAACGATCTATCCCAGCCTGGAGGAGAAGACCCGTTCCCTCCAGGTCGAGGCCGTCGTACCGAATACGGATCGAAGTCTCAAACCGGGGCTTTTTGCCCGTGTGACGCTCTACACCGGCCCGGCCCGGGACACGGTCGTCGTCCCGATCACCGCGCTTCTCTACGATAATTCCACCACCAAGCTCTTTGTCGCGGAGGGGGATCGGGCAAAGGAACGGAAGGTCCGGATCGGCCGGAAATACGGAGAATTCATGGAGATTGTCGAAGGCCTCAAGGGGAAGGAGATCGTCGTGACCGTGGGGCAGAACAATCTAATGGAAGGGGTGCTCGTCAATGTGGCTCGCTGATACCTCCGATCAAAAGACCCGTTTTTGCGACCATGGTCATCATGGCCCTGGTGGTCCTCGGGACTGTCAGTTATCCGGAGATCGGCGTTGATCTCTTCCCCAAGGTCGATTTTCCCATCGTCACGTCTACACCAGCTTAAAGGGGCAGAGCCCCGAGGTTATGGACATCGACGTCACGGACAAGATCGAAGAGGTCGTCAATACGATCAATGGCGTTAAATCGATCACCTCCACCAGCGCTCGAGGGGCATTTCCATGGTAACGGTGGAATTTGTTCTCGAGAGGGATATCGATCTTGCCGTCCAGGACGTGCGGGAAAAGATCTCCGCTGATCAGGGTCAAAACTGCCGACAGACATCGATGAACCGGTCATTCGCAAAGGTGGATCCGGACGCGACAGCCGGTCTTGTGGCTGAATCTGGCGGCAGAAAATCGATCCGGGAGCTCTCGACATATGCCGACGAGGTCCTGAAGGAACAGCTCCAGCGGATCAACGGCGTCGGCGCCATCCGATTGGGCGGCTTGAGGCTGAGACAGGTTCGGGTCTGGCTCGACTGCCGACAAGCTCCAGGCTTATCGGACTTTCCGCCAACGACATTATGAGCGCCCTCCAGCGGCAAAACGTTGAGCTTCCCGGGGGCCGGATCGAGAGCGCAATCCAAGGAATATACGGTCAAAGTCAAGGGGGAGTTCCCTACGCGTCCCGATTTCAACGACCTGATCATCGCCTACTACAAGGGCGCCCCGGTCCGCCTCCGGGACATCGGGAAGGTGGAGGACGGGATGCGAAGAACGACGCGACATCGCCCGTTTCAATGGCATCCCGGCCGTGGGGTTGGGGATTCAGAAGCAGTCCGGGACGAACACCGTGGCCGTCGTCAATGCGGGTCAAGAAGGAGATTGAGAGGATCAACAAGACCCTTCCGCCGGGCATGAACCTGAATATCGCCATCGACCAGTCCACCTTTATCAGACGCTCCATCGATGAGGTACAGAAGCACCTGATCCTGGGCTCGCTCTTCGCGATCCTCGCCGTATTCATCTTTCTCGGCAACGTCCGGACGACGCTGATCAGCGCGGTGGCCCTGCCGATTTCGATCATCGCCACCTTCGCCCTGATCCGGGTCTTCGAGTTCACCTTCAACAACATGACGATGCTGGCCCTGACCCTCTCCGTGGGGCTGCTGATTGATGACGCCATCATCGTCATCGAGAACATCTACCGTCATGTCGAAGAGGGGATGGCGCCGCGCGAAGCGGCAACCTTTGCCACCTCCGAGATCGGTCTGGCGGTCATGGCGACCACCTTTGCCATTGTGGCGATCTTTCTCCCCGTTGCTTTCATGAAGGGGATGATCGGCCGGTTTTTTGTCCAGTTCGCCCTGACGGTCGTCTTTTCGGTTCTCGTCTCCCTGCTGGTATCTTTTACCCTGACGCCGATGCTGGCCTCGATCTTCCTGAAGCCCGTCGTGGTCAAGCGGGAAAACCCGGCCGGTGCGCCGGCTGCCATCAAAGCCGCATCGCCGCCTGTCGGAATGGTTTGACCGGGGCTACAAAAAACTGGAGGCGGGCTACCGCCATGTCCTGGCTTTTTCCCTGAACCACCGGGTGATCATGCTGGTCGCCGCCCTTCTCCTGTTTGCCGGCAGCCTCTATATGACGAAATATCTGGGGAAGGAGTTTACCCCCCCGGAAGATCAGGGGCAGTTCATCGTCCGTCTGGAGGCCCCCATCGACTATTCGGTGGACAAGGCCGACGAGCTCTTCAGGCCGGCGGAGGAGATCCTGAGGGGATGCCGGAGGTCAAGGCGGTTTTTTACCGACTGGGAATCGGCGGCTCGGTCAACCGGGCGATCATGATGACCAGCCTCATCCCGAAGAGCGAGCGGAAGAAGACCCAGATGGATCTGAAGAAGGAGATCCGCCAGAAGCTGCGACAAGTTTCCCGGGCTCAAGGTGTCGGCGGAGGACTTCTCCATGATCGGCGGCGGGCAGCGGCAGGTGCCGATCCAGTACAGCATCCGGGGGCCTGATCTCGCGGCGATTCAGGGCTATACGAAGCAGATCGCCGCTGACTTCTCAAAGATGCCGGGGATTGTGGACGTCGATACCTCCCTCGAGATGGGCAAACCGGAACTCAAGGTCTATATCGACCGGGACAAGGCGGCCGATCTCGGGGTGGACGTGGCGACCATCGCCGAGGCGATCAACCTCCTCATCAGCGGGGAGACCGAGGTGACCAAGTACAAGGACGAGACCCGGGGAAAGCGCTACGACCTGCGGATCCGCCTCAATCCGGAAGAACGGCGGGATCCGGATGACCTGAGCAGACTCTATGTCCGGTCGCGCGACGGGCGACTGGTCGAGCTCCGCAATCTCGTCCGGGTCCAGGAGGGGGGCGGGCCGAGCGTCATCAACCGCGTCGATCGCCAGCGGGCGATCACCCTTTTCGCGAGCCTCGAGGGGGTACCCCTCGGGGAGGCGATGGAAGGCCTCAACGGCATCGCGGCCAAGATCCTGCCTCCCGACTATCTCCCGAAATACCGGGGGCAGGCCGATACGATGGCGGAATCATTCGGATATCTGATGTTCGCCATCATTCTCGGGGTGATCATGGCCTACATGGTCCTCGCCGCCCAGTTCGAGAGCTTCGTCCATCCCTTCACCGTGCTTCTGGCCATGCCGCTCTCGTTCATCGGGGCCTTCGGTGCGCTGCTCTTGACGGGAAACACGATCAGCATCTTCAGTTTCATCGGCCTCATTCTCCTGATGGGGCTCGTCAAGAAAAACGCGATCCTGCTGGTCGACTACACAAACGTTCTGCGGGAACGGGGACTTTCCCGCAGGGAGGCGATCCTCGAGGCCGGACCGGTCCGGCTGCGGCCGATCCTGATGACGACCTTTGCGATGGTCTTCGGGATGCTTCCGGTCGCCTTCGGCATGGGAGAGGGGGCGGAAACCCGCGCCCCCATGGGGATCGCGGTCATCGGCGGCCTCCTGACGTCGCTCTTTCTGACGCTGGTGGTCGTGCCGGCCGCCTATGATCTCTTCGACGACTTCCAGGGGTTCTTCAAGAAGCGCGCGCGAAGAAGCATGTCGCAACGGAGGAGACAGCAGCAGTCCTCCGATGTCGGCTGAAAGACGGACGATCGGAATGACAACAGGGAGGTGAAAGCCATGAAGATGTTTCTGATCATTTACGGCGAGGCGGCGGATGAATATGTGATCGCCGCCCTGAAGGAGGCCGGGATCCGGGCGTACACGAAGATGGTGGAGGCCAGGGGAGAGGGGACGGAAACCGAACCGAAGCTGGGGACCCACTTCTGGCCCGGGAAGAACAATGTCCTGTTCATGGCCGTGGCCGATGAGGAGATCCCCAAGATCTGCGAGCGGATCCGGGAGATCAAGCAGGATCATCCCCGCGCCGGCGTCCGGAGCTTCCTCCTGCCGATGGAGGAGAGTGTTTCAGCTTCTCACCCGGGACGACCCGCGATGCGATTCCGCTATCGCCTGGTTCTGTTTGTCAACGTCCCTGGGACGCGGACCTGCGGCGCATACGGTGTCATGAAGCGTGTCGTCGTATTCTCCCTCCAAGAACTGAACGGAGAATGACGTGGATCCGACGCGGGCCTCTTCCAGATCCGTCATACCGTCGTATCGCTGAGCGACACCGCTCTTCCGGGAAACCACTCGGCGCATCCATTTGACAGATTTCCGGTAGCCTAAAAGATTGTAGCATCGCCCATTTTGGTTCCAGCCGGCACCGTGTGTCACGACAGGGAAGGCACCAGATGAATGAGCAATCCAAGACAAAACAAGAACTGATCGAAGAGATATCGGTCTTAAAGCAGAAAAACAAGGCACTGGAACAATCGGAATCAGAGCACAGGCGGGTGGAGAAGGAACTGGAGCGGGAACGGTCGCAGATCTTCTCGATTTTCGATCAGATGTCGGCGGAGGTGAGCGTCCTTGATCCGCTCACGTACGAGATCCTGTTCGTAAACCGATACGTCCGGGAGCTTTACGGGCAGGACATTCTGGGCCGTTTCTGTTACGATGTTTTCCATGGCTATGAGGCGCCGTGCCGTTCCTGCAACAATGAACTTCTGCTTGGGAAGAGCGATGACGAATTCATCCAGAGAGAGGTTTTCAGCGAACCCGTCGGACGCCACTATCTCACTGTCAACCACCTGATTCGCTGGCCCGACGGCCGGCGGGTCAAACTGGAGATCTCCTTCGATACAACGGACAAGAAGTGGGCGGAGGAGGCACTGCGGGAGAGCGAGGAGCGCTTCCGTCGGGTCTCGTCCACGATCTCGGATATCGCCTATTCATGCAGCACGAATGAGGACGGGCCGCTTTGTGATCGATTGGATCACAGGAGCGACGGAGCGCATCAGCGGCTATTCGATCCCGGAGATCAAGGCGCAAAAATGCTGGGGTTTCCTGGTGGTCGAGGAGGATCTGCCCCTTTTACGAAAAATGTGACCGACCTTCCCCCCGGGGCATCTGGTTCGTGTGAACTCCGTATCCGCCATATGAACGGCGACATCCGCTGGATCGCTTCGTCCGCCGAATGCGTCGCGGGAGGAGAAGCGCCGGAGCGCCACTTTCTGTACGGCGCCTTGGTGGATATCACCGAGCGCAAAAACGAGGCGGAGAAAAAACGCCGTGCACAAGAAAGGGCCGATCTGCTCGCCGCGGAAATGGAAGTGCTCGCCGAGATCGGGCGGGTGATCGGTTCCTCGTTGGACATTCATGAGGTCTATGAACCGTTTGCCGCTATGGTCCGAAAGCTGATCCCCTGCGACAGCCTGATGGTCAACCTGTACGAGCGGGAGAAGAATGGCCTGACGATCGCCTATATCTCCGGTGTGGACATCACGGCCAGGCGCCTGGGAGATCTGATTCCCCTGAAAGGGTCCGTAGCGGAAGTGATCATACATACGAAGAAGGGGGTGCTCTTACAGCCGGAGAGCGCCGGGGAGATCCTCCAGGAATTCCCGCATCTGGTTCACGTGTTTCAGGCGGGATTGATCTCGATGATCTCCGTTCCTCTGATTTCCGCGGACAGGGTGATCGGCGTCCTGGTTTTCCGGTCTAAAAAGAAGAAGGCTTACACCGAGCAGGATCTCCGTCTGGCGGAGAGGATCGGGATGCAGATTGCCGGGGCGATCGCCAATGCGCGACTCTTTTCCGACCTAAAAAACGTGGAACAGTCGCTGCGGGAGAGCGACGAGCATTACCGGCGGATCACCCAGGCCATCACGGACTATATCTACACGGTGCGCGTAGAGGACGGCCGTCCCGTGGAGACCTTGCATAATCCGGGCTGCCTGGCCGTTACGGGATATGCGACGGAGGAATTCGTCGCGGATCCCTATTTGTGGATCAGGATGGTCGTTCCCGAGGATCAACTCCTGGTCCAGGATCAGGCGCAACGGATTTTAGCGGGAGCCGAAGCGCCGGTCATCGAGCACCGCATTATCCGCAAAGATGGCGTTGAACGCTGGATCAGAAACACCCCCGTCTACCACCGCGATAAGGAACACCGACTGATCAGCTACGACGGACTGGTCCAGGATATTACGGAGCACAAACGGGCGGAGGAGGAAAAGCGAAGCCTGGAGGAGCGTTTGCAACGGGCGGAGAAGATGGAGGCGCTGGGGCAACTGGCGGGCGGAGTCGCTCATGATCTGAACAATGTGCTGGGAGTGGTGATTGGCTACGCGGAGCTGTTGACCATGAAAATCTCGGAAGGCGATCCGACGAGAGGCTATGCCGAAAAGATTCTTACGTCCACCGAGAAGGCGGCCTCCATCATCCAGGACCTTCTCACATTGGCCAGACGGGGGGTCACGGTATCGGAGGTGATCAATCTCAACAGCGTGGTTTCAAGTTTTCAAAAAACCCCGGTGTTTGAGAAGATGAAGGACTATCATCCCTCTGTGACCTTCAGGACCGAGTGTGACCAGAATCTCCTGAACATCAAAGGCTCCCCCGTCCATCTGGAAAAGACATTGATGAACCTGGTGTCGAATGCGGCGGAATCGATTTCCGGAAAGGGAGAGGTGACGATACGGACGGAGAACCGTTATCTTGACAAAGCCGATCAGGGGTTATGACGAGGTCAAGGAGGGGGATTATGCCGTCCTGACCGTATCCGATACGGGGATGGGCATCCCTGCTGAGAACAGAGAGAAGATATTCGAACCGTTCTACACGAAAAAGACGATGGGCAGGAGCGGGACCGGGCTGGGATTGGCGATCGTCTGGGGAACGGTGAAGGATCACAACGGGTATATTGATGTGCAGACGGAAGTGGGAGAGGGAACCACCTTTACGCTTTACTTCCCGGTGACACGGGAGGAACTGATTGCACAGCAGCAAAAGGCGCCGATAGAACGATACATGGGCAAGGGAGAATCGGTTTTGGTGGTGGATGACATTGCCGAGCAGAGAGAAATGGCCGCGACGATCCTTCGCGGATTGGGTTATCAGGTTCGTTCGGTTTTCAGCGGGGAAGAGGCGGTGGAATATCTCAAAGGGAATAAGGCGGACATTCTGGTCCTGGACATGATTATGGCGCCGGGGATCGACGGTCTGGAGACCTACCGGAGGGTTCTGGAGATCAACCCGAAGCAGAAGGCGATCCTCGTCAGCGGTTTTTCGGAGACGGAACGGGTCAAGGAAGGCCCAGGAGATAGGGGCCGGAGCCTATGTCAAGAAGCCCTATATGACAGAACAGATCGGCGTTGCCATCCGGGAGGAACTGAGCAGATAGCAGGCTGTATTTATAACGGTAACCTGAAGAATATCTTTTTTATAGAAACGCTTGGTTATCGGCATGCCATGCCGTTTCATGTTCCTCGGAAAAAAGCCTTGACAAGGCCTCATGTTCGACGCAAACTCACGTTCAAATCGTCCATGATTCAATGTCCTCTCAACCAAGGGGCGAGATATGAGGCACGGTTCTTCACCTTCCACGAAAACAATCCAGATCATTGCCGGGATGTCCTATGTTTGTTCGACCTCCCGGATTTTTTACAGGAAAACAGGGGATGAGGTATCGAATCGACGGAGATCATCTGTAACGTATTTACCTGAATAAGGTCTGACTGCATATTCGGTAAAGGAGGTGGTTACGTCACGCTTTTGAGGGTTTCCGAAAATAACGGGTATGAATCTTTGACGAGTAAAGGAGAAGACACATGACCAAAATGTTGATGATTTATCCTGATCGTTGCACCGGCTGCCAGAATTGCGCGCTGTCATGCTCCTTCCACCATGACGGCGAGTTTCGGCCCCACACCTCCCGGATCAAGGTCTTTTCCTGGGAGATGGAGGGGTTTTCCATGCCGACCGTATGCCAGCAGTGCGAGGACGCCCCCTGCGTGGCGGTCTGCCCCACCTCCGCCATGCATGACGAGCCTGTCGCCAGCCGGGTCGCCTGGGACGAGGCGAAGTGCATCGGCTGCCGGATGTGCACCCTGGCCTGCCCCTTCGGGGCGGTCGTTTACGAAACGCAGAAGCGCCGCATCATCAAATGCGATCTGTGCGACGGCGAGCCTCAGTGCGTGGCCTTCTGCCCCACCGCCGCCCTCGAATATGTGGATGAAACCGACGCCGCCCGGGCGAGGAAAAAGGCCGTCGCCGCCGGCTTCAAGAAAACTTTTGAGGAGGTGAGATGATATGTACGGATGGATAGGCACGATTTTAAGGGTCAATCTGACCACCGGGTCCTTCAAGAAGGAAGCGCTGGATCCCGAGCTGGCCAGAAAGTACATCGGCGCCCGCGGTCTGGGAAGCCGTATCCTGTCCGACGAGATCGATCCGAAGATCGATCCCCTGAGCCCGGACAACAAACTCATCTTTGCCTCCGGACCCCTCTCGGGGACGAACGCCCCTTCGGCCGGCCATTTCAACGTGGTGACCAAGGGGCCGCAGGGAGGAACGATTGCCGCCTCCAGCTCCGGCGGCGTCTTCGGCCCGATGATGAAATACGCGGGCTATGACATGATCATCGTCGAGGGCAAGGCGAAAAAGCCGGTCTATCTCTGGATCAACGATGCGTCGGTGGAGATCCGCGACGCGAGCGCCATCTGGGGAAAGGCGGTGCCGGAGACGACCGAGGCCATCCGGGCCGCGACGGATGAAGAGGCGTCGGTGGCCTGCATCGGTCCGGCGGGGGAGAGGATGGTCCTGTTCGCCAACGTCATGAATGAATGCAATCGCGCCGCCGGCCGGACCGGTGTCGGCGCCGTGATGGGTTCGAAGAACCTCAAGGCGGTGGCGATCCGGGGGACGGGGGCGGTCCGCGTCGCCGATGCGAAGGCCTTCAGCGCGGCGATGGTCAAGGCGCACGGACATGATCAAGAACCATCCGGTCGGCGGCGGCGGGCTCGAAGACGTACGGAACCGACGTCCTCATCAATATCATGAATGAAAGCGGCGGGCTCCCGACGCGGAACTTCCGCGAAGGGGTCTTTGCCACGGCGGACAAGGTCGGCGGCGAATCCCTGACGAAGAATATCCTCACCCGGCCCCGGGGCTGCTTCTCCTGCATCATCAGCTGCGGACGCGCGACACGGATCACCAATCCGAAATACGCCGGCATCGGCGAAGGTCCGGAGTATGAAACCGCCTGGTCGTTCGGACCGGACTGCGGCATCGACGATCTGGACGCCGTGACGAAGGCCCACTACCTCTGCAACGAGTACGGCATGGACGCGATCGCCATGGGGGCGACGATCGCCTGCGCGATGGACCTTTTCGAAGACGGGATCATCACGACGAAGGATACCGACGGCGTGCGCGCTGAATTTCGGAAACGCCGAGGCGATGGTCGAGATGACCCACAAGACCGGCGCCGGGGAGGGGTTCGGAAAGAAGCTGGCCCTGGGGAGCTACCGGCTCGCGGAGAGCTACGGCCATCCGGAATATTCCATGATCGGTGAAGAAGCAGGACATGCCCGCCTACGATCCCCGCGTCGTGCAGGGAATGGGGCTGAACTACGCGACGAGCAACCGCGGCGGCTGCCATGTCCGCGGGTATATGACGGCGGTGGAGATCCTCGGCAATCCCGTGAAGATCGACAACCTGACCACCGAAGGAAAGGCGCAGTGGACGATCACCTTCCAGAACCTGACGGCGGCGCTGGATTCATCGGGCGCCTGCCTCTTCACGACCTTCGGAATCGGCGCCGACGAACTGGCGGCGCTGCTCAGCACGGCGACCGGCGTTCCTTACAGCACCGAGGAGTTCATGAAGGCGGGTGATCGGATCTGGAACATGGAGCGGCTCTTCAATCTGAAGTCGGGACTCTCGGCGAAGGACGACACCCTGCCGCCGCGCATGCTGAAGGATCCCATGCCGGCGGGACCCTGCAAGGGGGAGGTGAACAAGCTCGACAAGATGCTCCCCGAGTACTACACCCTTCGCGGGTGGGGCAAGGATGGCGTTCCCACGAAAGAAAAAAAGGCTGAACTGGGGCTTTAGAGGCGGGAAAATCCCGTAAGGTATTTTTAGGCCCGGAACACAGGAGAGACGCGGAGCGGCGTTGGCCAAGTCGGGCAGGGCCGCTCCGTTTTTGGTACAGGGCGATACGGTGAGGACCTCAGGGATATTTAATGAAACTGCGGGGGATCGGCCTCACGGCGGCAAGGAGAGAATCCATGAATTATCTGATGATCGGGGCGGGGCCGGCGGCGCTGGCCGCGGCGGGGACGCTGCGACTGGCGGATCGGACGGGCCGCGTGACGATTCTGTCCCGGGAGAAAATCAGACCCTACTCCAGGATGGCATTACCCTACGTGCTTGCGGCAAGGATTGAAACGGAAGGGGCCTATCAGCACGCTGCCGGAGGGAGTGGAGCTTCTCACGGGTGAAGAGGCGGTCCGGATCGATGCCGGAAGGCGCGAGGTCGAGACCGCTTCGGGGAAGGTCTTTCCTTATGACCGGCTTCTCATCGCGAGCGGCGGGACTCCGGAAAGGCCGGAGCTCGAAGGAGGAAAACTCCCCTTCGTCTTTACGATCCGGGATCTTCCCGATGTGACGGGGATCCTGGACCGCTTCGACGGGAAAACGGGGCATGCCGTCATCGCCGGGGCCGGACCGGTCGGAATGGAGACGGGCGACGCCCTCCACAAGCTCGGCTGGTCGGTCACCTTTGTCGTGACATCCAATCGGGTCTTCTCCACGATGCTCGACTCTCCCGCGGCCGAGCTGGTCGCCCGTAAGCTTCGAGAAGAGGGGGTCGAGATCCTGACCGGTGAAGACATCGTGAATATCGGTCGCGAACGGTGAAGTCCATCTGAAATCCGGTAAGACACGGACTTGCGATCTTTTGATCTTCGGGAAAGGCGTTCATCCCTGCCTGGATTTTTTGGAGGGGAGCGGGATTGCCGTCGGGCGGGGGATCGTCGTCGACGAGCGCCAGGAGACAAGCGTTCCCGGGGTTTATGCGGCCGGAGACGTCGCGGAGACCATGGACATCATCCATGGGGATCGGCGCGTCAACGCCCTCTGGCCGCTGGCGGTGGAACAGGGGCGGGTGGCCGCTCTGAATATGGCCGGGATCCCGGCGACCTATCCCGGGGCTCTTGCCCGGAACATCCTCCGTGTCTTCGGCGTCTCCATCCTCGCGGCCGGCGCCGGACGGGCGGAGCAGGGGTACGAGATCATGACCGAGCAAGGGCCGGACTTCTATCACAAGATCGTCCTGGACAAGGGCCTTCTGAAGGGCTTCATCTTCGTCGGCGAAGTCCGGAACGAGGGGCTCTACACCGGGCTCATCAAAAGGAAGACCGATGTCTCGGCCTATGCCGGATCGCTCCTCCGGGGGAGCTACGGCTACTCTCGTCACCTGGCCCGGTCGATGAAAACAGGGGTGTGAGGTGAAGGACGATGGCGAAAGGACAGGTCACCCGCAGACAGAAGGATATCTCCCGGCTTCTTCGGGAAAAGAAGCAGATTCCGCCGCCGGAAAAAATCCGAAAAGAGAGGAAGGAAAAGAAGAAGTGAGTGAACTCGGAAGCTCATGGTCTGCAAAGGACCTGGAACGGATCGCCGTGGAAGGACTGTCTGTCGATGAGGTGGAGAGGCAACTGGCCCTCTTCCGGCAGGGTGTCTCGCCGGTACGACTGAACAGACCCGGCCGTGCGGGAGACGGGATCGTCCTTCTCTCACAGGCGCAGCAGGAGGACCTCCTTTCCGTTTACGAAGAGGCCCTCCGGACCAAGCGATTCATGAAATTCGTCCCCGCCTCCGGGGCGGCGAGCCGGATGTTCAAGGAATGGTACCAGCGTCTTTATGAAGGAGGAGTTGCCTCATCGGCTGAGAAGGAGGCCTTCGTCCAGGACCTGAAGAGATATGCCTTTTTCCATGACCTGAAGGCTGCCGTCGCTGCACAGGGGCGGGATCTCGAGGATCTGATCCGGAAGAAGGCGGACAGGGACCTTCTGCGGTTTATCCTGACGGAGGAGGGGCTCAATTACGGCCGCCTTCCCAAGGCCCTTCTGAAATTTCATCGACTATCCCGAGGGGAGCCGCACCGCCCTGGAGGAACATCTCGTCGAGGCGGTCCTCTACGCCAGGGATGCACGGAAATACGCCCGTATCCACTTCACCGTCTCCGGTGAACACGAAAGCGCCGTCCGTGAGCGCCTGGGGCAGGTGATCGGCGATTATGAATCCCGTCTGGATACGGTCTTTGAGATCGGCCTCTCCACGCAGGAACCGGTGACGAACACCATCGCCGTCGGATCCGGAGCACCGGCCGTTTCGGGACGAAGGCGGGGGGCTGGTCTTCCGGCCGGGAGGCCATGGTTCTCTCCTTAAGAACCTCAACAGTCTCGATGCGGATATTGTCTTTTTGAAGAATATCGACAATTGCGTCCCCGACCGCCTGAAGCCGGAAACGGTCCGCTGGAAGAAGATCCTGGCCGGCTATCTGATTACCCTGCAGGAAGGGATATTCCGCCGGCTCCGCCTGCTTTCGGCAAGGGATGCCCGAGACGGGGACTTGACGGAGATCGCCCGTTTCTGCCAGGATAAGCTCCATCTGGTGATGCCTCCCGGTTTTTTTATGCGCCCCCCGGCCGAACGGCGATCATTCCTCTTCGGGAGTCTGAACCGGCCGCTCAGGGTCTGCGGGATGGTGAAAAACGAGGGGGAACCGGGGGGCGGCCCCTTCTGGGTCGCTCCTTCGGGCGGGGTGGGTACTTTGTCGCTCCAGATCATCGAGGAGTCGCAGATCGACCGGAACGATCCCGGGCAGAGGAACATCTGGCAATCGTCCACCCATTTTAATCCCGTCGATCTCGTCTGCGGTATCCGCGATTACCGCGGGGAAAAATTCGATCTGATGAAGTTTGTCGATCAGGCGCAGTCGACCATTTCCAGTAAATCGGAGCAGGGAAGGGAACTCCTGGCGCTGGAGCGTCCCGGTCTGTGGAACGGGTCGATGGCCTTCTGGAACACCCTCTTCGTGGAGACACCCCTGGCGGCCTTCAATCCGGTGAAGACCGTTCGGGATCTCCTCCGGCCGCAGCACCTTCCTTCATGAAGACACTCAGATGATCAGGCGTGCCGCCTCCTCGGGCATCAGCGCCAGGACCGGAAGAGGGGTGCTGATCCCGTTTCTGAGGCAGTAAGCGGCGACTTCCCTGTCCTTGGGTGCGTCGCTGTAACGGGCGCAGAGACGCGCTGCGAGAAGGCGTGTATCCTCGTCGCCGCCGCCGGGAACCAGAACGGTCGGTCCGGGGACCTGAGCGATGCGGATGAGCGCGTCACCCGGGACGGCGAGGCGCTCGATGGTGTCGTTGTCCATCGCGTTTCGGCCGACGATGGCCTTCGTCGTTTCGTTGAAGCGGAAGTGCCGTCCGACCTTCAGAAGTTCGATATCCCGTACGGAGTGGTCGGGATGGCGGTCAAAGAGATCGCGGAGACGCTTGGTGAAAATCGGATCGGTCAGGAGGCAGCCGCCCGCCGGCGCGGGATAAGAGGTGATGCCGTAATGCACAGCCATCTCCATCTGCTGTTTCCTGCCTCTCCCCTGAATGTCCAAAAGACGAGCGCGGTCGACCTTGCCCTCCCGCTCCGGCGCCGTTTCCGGCAGAAGCCGTGCGCTCAAGGGCCGGATGATCCGGTCCGGATACCCCGCGTTCTTCGCCACCACATAGAGAGACTGTTTTCCCTGGGACATGGGACGCTGACCCAGGACCTCCCCGGTGAAGACGAAATCCGCCCCCTCCTCCTCCATCCTCCGTCCGGCGATCTTGAGCATCAGCGTGTGGCAGTCGATGCAGGGGTTCATGTTCTTTCCGTAACCGTACCGGGGCGCATGCAGCATGTGCAGGTGTTCTTCCGTGATGTTGAGTACGGTCAGGGGAAGCCCGATCCTCCTGGCGGAGGCCCTTGCCCGGGCGGCGCCGAAAAAAGGGGTTTCAAAGGTGATCCCCGAAACTTCGATGCCCTGTTCCTCAATGACCTTGAAGGCCAGTGAGCTGTCCAGGCCTCCCGAAAAAAGCGCAATACCCTTCACTTTCATTATGCAAAAGTCCTCATTTCCTTTTTTCCTTCAGCGGCCGCTCTGGAAGTTGTCCCGGAGGAGCTCCCTGGCGATGATCATCCGGCGGACCTCCGCGGTGCCGGCGCCGATATCCCAGAGCTTCTGGTCGAGGTAGTGCCGGGAGACCGCGTATTCCTGGCAGTAGCCGTAACCGCCGTGGATCTGGATGGCATCCGCGGCCATCTTCGTCCCCATCTCGCCGCAGAAGAGGAGGGCGGCGGCCGCCTTGCGGTCGAGGTCCGTTCCCTTTCCCGCCGACCTTGTTTTCCAGCGAGTCGCAGTAGGCGGCGGCGCTGTAGGCCATCCATTTGGAGGCCATGTAGCCCGTGTACATGTCGGCCAGTTTCCCCTGGATGAACTGGAAGGAAGAGATCGGCTTTCCGAACTGCACCCTCTCCCGGGCGTAACGGAGACTCAGTTCGAGACAGGCCCGCTGCGAACCGAGGCAGCAGCCGCTCAGGGTGATCCGCTCGGTGCAGAGGCCGTTGGTCAGGATCGCCCCGCCGCGGTTGAGGCCGCCGATGAGGTTTTCTTCGGGAATTTCCATGTCCTCGAAGGTGATCAGGGCGGTCGGTGAGCACCGCATGCCCCATTTTTTGATCTTCTCCCGGTGGAGTCCCTTTACCCCGTCGGTCAGGAAATAGAAGGCGGAGATCCCGTGCGCCCCGCGGGCCGGGTCGGTCTTGGCGTAGAAGAGCATGAAATCGGCGACGTTGCCGTTGGTGATGAAGGTCTTGCTCCCGTTGATGACGTAGCGGTCTTCCGACCTTCACGGCCCGGGTCGTCATCCCCATCGCATCGGAGCCGGCGTTGGGTTCGGTGATCCCCAGGCAGCCGATGTACTCGCCGCTGCAGGCCTTGGGGAGGATTGCCCTCTTCTGCTCTTCCGTGGCGTTCCGCCGGAAGTTGTCGAAGCAGAGGGTCTGGCTGGCGCCCACGGTCATGGCCAGGGCGTTGCTCACCCGGCCGATGGTTTCGTAGACGAGCAGGGTCTCCACATAACCGAGGCCCGCCCCGCCGTATTTTTCCTCGAAGACAATGCCGTTGACGCCGATTTTGCCCAGTTCCCGGAAGAGATCCGGGGGCATCTGATCCTTCTCGTAGAGCTCCTCCATCTGCGGTTCCAGCCAGCCGGATGCCCAGCGCCAGACGACTCTCTTCAATCATTTTCTGTTCCGGTGTGAATTCGAAATCAAGCGACATAGCCATTTCCTCCCATGGTCTGTATGATATTTTTATGACAGACTGCCGTAAATGTCCAGCAGGTTATGAAGGATGCTCATCGTGAATAGTCGAATCATAAAGTCATCGGTCGTGCGGAATTTCCATGCCGTCGATATGCGGTGTTAGATGGATGTGTATTTTCGTGGTTGCAAGATCGGGCGTGTAGTGATATATACGATCATCGGCAATCGTATGCGTAACGCGAGGACGGTGCATGCGGCAAGGAGGGGGTCATGGCGGAAAAGGATCAGCAGGCGGCGCTGCTGAAGGAGATCCAGACGCGGTTCGATCGCAAGCTGAAGGAAAGCGAGATCAGCTCTCCTGGAATACTGGAAGGAACAGGTGGACCGGGTGGCGGCGATGAAACCGGAAGGGATCGCCGCTCTCCAGATGCAGGTGAGAAAGATTTCCGAGATGATGGCAAACCGGATCCGGATCCTGAAAAGAGAGCAATGAGGACGCAGAGTGATCACTGGTCATTGATGACGTGATACGGTAATTGAAAAAGATGAGGGAGATAGCGGATTTTCTTTTCGAAGTCGGGATGCTGAAAAAGACCCCCCGGAGCGGTTTCCAGTTTCTGGGTTCCGGGTGCGAATCGGTGGCCGAACATGTCCTGCAGACGCTTTACATCGGTTACGTCCTGTGCAAGATGGATCCGGCGGCGGACGAGCTGAAGGTCCTGCGGCTCTGTCTGGTGCATGATCTGCCCGAGGCCCGAACGGGCGATATGAATTATGTGAACAAGAAGTATGTGACGGTGGATGAGAAGAAGGCGATCCGGGAGCTTGCCGAGCCGCTTTTCTTCGGCGGGGAGATCGAGGCGGCTCTCGACGAGTTCAACGGAAAGGAGACAAGGGAATCCCTGCTGGCCCGCGATGCCGATCAGCTTTCGCTGATCCTCCAGTTGAAGGAGTGCGGCGATCTGGGAAACAAATACAGCCGGGAATGGATCCGTTTTGCCGTCCTGCGTCTCGCCACGGAAAACGCCCGCAAACTGGCCGAGAGCATCCTCGATACGGATTCCTCCAACTGGTGGTTCAAGGACAAGAGCGACTGGTGGGTCAATGGCAATCACGGACCGACAACAGAGTAACAGGTGCTTGACACTGCCGCGAAAATACCCTAAGTTGCCGCAGCTCCAGAAGCGGGAAGGATGAAGATCATGGCCACAAAGAAGCAAAGGCGGACCGATGAGGTCAAACACAAAAAAACGAAGAAGAATCGAAGGTTTCTGCTGCTTTCCGTGATCGTCGTGGTGTCGGTGGTCTTTCTGGCCATCTTCTTCATCACCCTGTTCGATTATATCTATCCCCCGGCCACTGGAAAACACACCGCGGCGAAAAAAAGGGATAAGCAGGAAGTGACCCTCTTTTTTTCCGATGCCAATGAACGCTTTCTCGTTCCGGAGAAGCGGTTCATCCCCAAGGAAAAGGAACCGGAGGAACAGGCGCAGGAGATGGTCAAGGCCCTCCTGGCCGGCTCGAAGACGGGGCTGGTCAATACCTTTCCCGGAGAAGGCGGAACTCCAGGGCGTCAAGATGGAAGGGGGCGATACGCTCTCTCGTCAATTTCCGGGAGAGTCTCTGGTGGCGAATCATCCCGGGGGAAGCGCCGCGGAAATGGCCACGGTCTATTCCCTGACCAATACGCTGACCGCCAATCTGCCGGCGATCAAAAAGGTAAAGATCCTGATCGGCGGCAAGGAAAGGGAATCGCTCAAAGGGCATATCGGTCTCAAGCAATCCCTTTACGATGAACCGGGAACTGATCGCGCCGGCGGCGCCGCCGAAGGAGGGATAACGGGCGTTATCCCGCGGTGAATCTCTATGGCATCCAAATCCAAACTCTCACGCACGAGGAATATCGGAATCGTCGCCCACATCGACGCCGGCAAGACGACGGTGACGGAGCGGATTCTCTTCTACACGGGGAAATCCTACAAGATGGGCGAGGTCCACGACGGCGAGGCCGTGATGGACTGGATGCCGCAGGAGCAGGAGCGGGGGATCACCATCACCTCGGCGGTGACCACCTGCACCTGGGAAAACCACGAGATTCACATCATCGACACGCCGGGTCATGTCGATTTCACGATCGAGGTCGAGCGGAGTCTCCGGGTCCTCGACGGGGCGGTCGTCGTCTTCTGCGCCGTAGGCGGGGTGGAGCCCCAGTCGGAGACCGTCTGGCACCAGGCCGACAAGTACGGCGTTCCCAAGGTGGCCTTCATCAACAAGATGGACCGGGTCGGGGCGAACTATGCCGGGACGATCCGGCATGATGAAGGAGCGGTTCAACTCCCTGCCCCTGCCGATCCAGATCCCCTTCGGGGAGGAGGAGGCCTTCCGGGGGGTCGTGGACCTGATCCGGCGGCAGCTCATCACCTGGGATGATGCGACCAAGGGGCTCTCCTATGGATATGGGGATATTCCGGACGAGATCCTGCCGCAGGCGATGGAACATCGGGACCGGATGATCGCCGTTGCTCGCCGATGCTGGACGACGCGATCGCGGAGAAGTATCTCGACGGGGTGGAGATTTCCGCGGAGGAGATCATCGCGGCGATCCGGAAGGCGACGATCTCTCTTAAGGTCGTCCCCGTCATGTGCGGTTCGGCCCTCCGGAACAAAGGCGTGCAGCCGGTTCTCGACGCGGTCGTCGACTTTCTCCCCTCTCCGGAAGACATCCCCCCCGTCAAGGGCATCAATCCGCTGACGAAGCAGGAGGAGATCCGGGCGAGCAGCGACCAGGAGCCGCTGGCGGCCCTGGCCTTCAAGATCATGCAGGATGAGGGGAGGAAGCTGACCTATCTCCGGATCTATTCGGGACGCCTCCATGCGGGGGACGAGCTCTACAATGCGAGCCGCGGGAAGAAGGAGAAGATCGCCCGGCTCCTGAAGATGCATGCAAACAAACGGGAGCGGGTGGAACAGGCGGGCGCCGGCGACATCATCGCCGTCATGGGACTCAAGGAGATCACGACGGGCGATACGATCTGCGATGAGGCCCATCCCATCCTCCTCGAATCGATCGAATTTTATGAACCGGTCATCAGCCTGGCGATCGAGGCCAAGACGCCGGCCGATCAGGAGAAGCTCACCGTCGCCCTGAGCAAACTGATGGAGGAGGATCCCGACGCTCCGGGTCAAGTACGATGACGAGACGGCCCAGACGGTCATCTCCGGCATGGGGGAGCTTCACCTCGAGATCATCACCGACCGCCTGCTGCGGGAGTTCAATGCCCGGGTGAACGTGGGCAAGCCGCGGGTTGTCCATCGGGAGACGATTCAGAAACGCGTCGAATGCGAGGGGCTCTTCGAAAGGGAACTGGGGGAAAAGAAGCATTTCGGTCATGTGAAGCTCCTCCTGGAACCGAAGGCACGGGGAGGCGGGGTCGAGATCGTCCGCCGAGCTGGAAGAGGGGCCGTCATTCCCGAGGAGTTCTGGCCGCGATGGAAGACGGGCATCCGCGAGGCGCTGCTGAGCGGCGTTCTGGCGGGCTATCCGGTGATCGACATCCGGATCGTCATCCTCGGCGGGATGCTGAAGGAGGGAGAGTCGACGCCGCTCGGCTGCAAGATCGCGGCCTCCACGGCCTTCCGGGAGGGCTGTCTGAAGGCCGATCCCGTCCTCCTGGATCCGATCATGCTGGTGGATGTGATCACCCCCACCGAATTTATGGGGGAGGTGATCGGCGACATCAATGCCCGGCGGGGGGAGATCCAGGCCATCGCACCCAAGGGATTGGTCAGTGAAATCAAGGCCAGGGTTCCTCTGAAGGCGATGTTCGGCTATTCGACGGATCTCCGTTCGGCCACGCAGGGAAGGGCCGTTTTTACGATGCAGTTTTTTGCCTATGATAAAACCTGACGATCACGGATGGACTCTTTCCACTACGATCAAGCTGACCATACCCCTCTGCACCCTCCTTCGCGAATCCTGATCCGTCAGCGGTGATAAAGACAACAAGAAAGGATAAGTTCAATGTCCCAAGCATCAACAGTCATGGCTGACCCAGCGAGGATTTCTTCCGTTCTTCTGCTGGACAAGGATAAACTGCTGCAAAGCATCTTCCGTCTGAGCTCTTTTCTGACCGCCCCCTCCAATGTGAACGAAATCCTGGTCAAGATCCTCGATGAGGTGGTCGACAGTATCGGTTTTGACAAGGGGATCATCCGCCTGTTCGATGACTCCCGCCAGAATCTCGAAGCCAAGGTCGTCAAGAACTACAGTCCCGAGGAGGCGCAGAAGGTCTTCTCCGTGGCCCTCAACATCCATGAACACGACTGCATCGTCACCAAGGTGGCCAAATCCGGCCAGCCGATCGCCGTGGAGGTGACGGCCACCGATCCCCGGATCACCGAAACCGACCGAATGCTGACGAAGATCTATGACCGCGGCTCCTATTTCTGCGCCCCGCTGAAGATCGGGGAAGAGGTGATCGGGATCATCGCCGCCTGGTTCAAGGAGGAGACCAAGTTCTTTCCCGGAGGAGATCAGCCTCTTCGTGACCTATGCCAATACCCTGAGCATCATCATCTACAATTTGCGACTCTTCGAGGCCAATGCCGAGAAAATCCGGCAGCTCATGATCCTCCAGGAGGCCGTCTCCGAAATGAATGCCAGTTATGTCCTGGACAACCATATCCTGGAGATCCTCGTCAAGAGCGCCCTGAGAATCGACCGGCTCGGAGAAGGTCCTGGTCTATTTCCTGGATATCGAGAAGAACCGCTGCCTTGTGAACGACGGGGAGAAGGTTTCCATCGACGACCGGCGGGTCTGCGAGGAGAGAATCGGGCCGACCATTATTCGGGAGGCCATCGACACCAATACCATCGTCACCCGCCAGGCTTCGGCACCGGAAGTCCATCGACCCAGCCCGTTTTCCCGGTTATCCGTCGGAAATCGCCCTTCCCCTGACGGTCAAGGACAAGTTCAAGGGCGCCCTCTATCTGGCCAAGAAGGCGGGAAGCTATTCCCAGGATCAGATCCATGTCCTCGATATTCTGGTCAAGAACACCTCTACTTCCTATGACAATGCCATCATGCACTCCCTGCTCTCCCTGGAGGCGAAATCCCTCAAGACGGAGGTGGAGAAGCTCAAGGAGCGGGAGGATATTCTCTTAGGATTTCACAACATTCTCGGAAAATCGAAGAAGATGCTCAGTCTGTTTCATGTGATCGAGGAGGTGGCGCGGACACAACACCAACATCCTGATTCAGGGGGAAAGCGGTACGGGGAAGGAGTTGATCGCCCGGGCGATCCACCGGCAGAGCAACCGGAACAACAAAGCCTTTTGTCGATGTCAACTGCGCGGCCATTCCCGGGACTCTTCTGGAGAGCGAACTGTTCGGTTACGAGGCGGGCGCCTTCACCGATGCGAGAAAGAGAAAGATCGGCCTTCTCGAACATGCCAGCGGCGGTACGATGCTCCTGGACGAGATCGGCGACATGAACATCCATATCCAGGCAAAATTTCTCCGTATGCTGGAGGACGGTCATATCCGCCGCCTGGGAGGCAATGATAATATCCCCATCGATGTCCGGTTCATCTTTTCGACCAACAGGGATCTCAACCGGATGGTTGCGGAGGGAACTTTTCGCGAGGATCTCTACTACCGGATCAGCGTCGTTCCGATCGTGATCCCGCCGCTGCGGGAGCGGATCGACGATCTCCTGCTTCTCGCCCGTTACTACGTGGAAGAGTTCAACCGGAAATTCAAGAAGAAGGTGAAGGGATTTACGGAGGATGCGGAGCACATTCTCACCGCCTACCACTGGCCGGGCAATGTCCGGGAACTGAAAAACATCATCGAGCGGATCATGATCCTTCACAACGACGGGTCCATGATCACCTCCGGAAAACCTGCCGGCGGAGATGAGGGCGACCACCAATCAGGAGAAACTCAGGATTCAGATCGACAACGTCCTGCCGCAACTCTCCTCGGAGGGAATTGATTTTACCCAGGTCACGGAGAGAATCACCAATGACATCAAGAGGAAGATTATCGAAAATACCCTGGAGATGAGCCGGGGAAACAAGACCGAGGCGGCAAGGCGTCTCGGGATTTCCCGCTACAAGCTGATCCGGGAACAAAAGAAAATTAACAACTATATCAAATAATTATATCTCTATTGTCTGTGCCTATTCAGCACGCCCTGTGCAATAGACGCACATTCCTTCCCGCCCCATCTGGTTGTTGCATTTTAGCGGATCATCATGGAACTTTCGTGCGGTATGGGCACGCCTCGTTCTGTTTCTCTTTCCTGAATTTCTTTTCACTGTCGTTCCTTCCGGATACCCCTGTCGGCCTGATCACCGATGATGTGGTGCATATATCTGATATTATTATATTATTACTGAACACATTCCAGGAGAGATCATTCAGGAGAGCAAGGAGCGCTGACATTGGCATTGCTATTGCAAATCTACTTTAATCAAGAGAAAAGCGCTGGACATCTGGAGGCGCTCTTCCAGGTCGGGAGTATCCAAACGGATTTCATAGAGACGCTGGCCGTTGAAATTGGGAACAGACCATCCTATGGAAGGAGAAAAGAAGAGGGCTGGCTTAGCCGGCAGCAAGGGAAAAAAGGAAATCGTCAATTCCGTACCGATTCAGGAGTATGATTTTTTCGTCACCCGGGACGGAGGCGACACAGAGGAAACCGCTCCTGCGGATCAGTCGGTCAAGGTGAAAAAGAAGGGCGGCCGAAACAAGAGCACATCCTTTTTTCTCTCGGATTGATGCCGCGATGCTTAAAGGCAGCGTTTGATAGGTCATAAGATAATCTGAAAGGTGAAGTGGTAAACGAAATCCTTTCAGTTTTATAATGGTGGATGGTTTTTAGGTTCCCTCCTTTTCCATCCACCATTTTTTTATCAAAAGAAAAGGGCGCCCGGAACCGGGGCGCCCTTTCTTTTCAGGAGATCAGTGAAAAGCGTCTTAGAGCTTTTCACCGGTAATCCTCATCCCGTAGAAGGAACGGTAGACGAAGACGAGCGCGATGAGGAAGAAAAGCGACGCCAGGCCGAGCTTCAACCCGACGTTCTGCATCGTCACGGCGATTTCCACGGCCAGCAGACCGAAGAGCGTCGTGAACTTGATCACGGGATTCAGGGAGACCGACGAGGTGTCCTTGAACGGATCGCCGACGGTGTCGCCGACGACGGTGGCCTCATGCAGCGGGGTGTTCTTCTGCTTCAGGTCCACCTCGACGATCTTCTTGGCGTTGTCCCAGCAGCCGCCGGCATTGGCCATGAAGATCGCCTGGAAGAGACCGAAGAAGGCGATGCCGACCAGGTAGCCGATGAAGAAGTAGGGGTTGAAGAAGGCAAGACCCAGGGCCATGAAGAAGATGACGACGAAGATGTTGATCATCCCCTTCTGGGCGTAGATCGTGCAGATCTTGACGACCTCCTTGCTGTCGGCGATCGAGGCCTCCTTCTTGTCCAGCTTGATATGATCCTTGATGTAGACGACGGCCTGGTAGGAGCCCGTCACGACGGCCTGTATGGAGGCGCCGGTGAACCAGTAGATGACGCAGCCGCCCATGAGGAGACCCAGGATGATCTCCGGCTGGACCAGGCTGAGCTTGGCGATGACGTTTCCGAAGAGGCGCTCCAGCAGGATGATGATCCCGAAGACCATGGTGGTGGCGCCGACGACGGCGGTGCCGATGAGGACCGGCTTGGCCGTGGCCTTGAAGGTGTTGCCCGCGCCGTCGGCCGATTCGAGGATAGTGCTTCGCCTTTTCGAAGTCCGTTTCGACGCCGAAGTGCTTCTTGACCACCTCCTTGGCGTCCTTGCGGCTTTCGATCATGGAGAGTTCATAGATGGACTGGGCGTTGTCCGAGACCGGACCGAAGCTGTCCACGGCGATCGTGACCGGACCCATGCCGAGGAAACCGAAGGCGACGAGACCGAAGGCGAAGACCGGGGCGGCAAACAGGAACTCCTTCGGCATCAGGCCCATGACCGAGCCGCTCTGGGAAACGAGATAGGCGATGAGCATCAGGACCAGGATGATCAGGCCTTCCCAGAAGGCGGAGAAGTTTCCGGCGACCAGACCGGAGAGGATGTTCAGGGACGCGCCGCCCTGACGGGAGGCGTTGACGACCTCTTCGCAGTGGCGGGACTTGGTGCTCGTGAAGATCTTGGTGAATTCAGGGATCAGCGCGCCGGCGATGGTCCCGCAGCTGATGATGATGGAAAGCGCCAGCCAGACGGAGATGGAACCGCCGACGGTCGGGCAGATCGCCCAGCAGCAGATAGCTTGCGACGAAGGTGACGATGATGGAGACGCAGGAGGTGATCCAGACCAGGTTGGTCAGGGGATGTTCAAAGTCGAACTCCTTCTTGCCGGTAAAGAGGGACTTGCTTACGGCGTCGTTGACGAAGTAGGAGATGAGCGAGGTGATGATCATCAGGATGCGCATGGCGAAGATCCAGACGATCAGCTTGCCGCCCATCGCTGGGATTCGTGGCCAGCGCCAGGGCCAGAAAGGCGATCAGGGCCACGCCGGTGACGCCGTAGGTCTCGAAGCCGTCCGCCGTGGGACCGACGCTGTCGCCCGCGTTGTCGCCCGTGCAGTCGGCGATGACGCCCGGGTTTTTCGGATCGTCTTCCGGGAGATGGAAGATGATCTTCATGAGGTCGGAGCCGATATCGGCGATCTTGGTGAAGATACCGCCGCAGATACGCAGGGCGCTGGCGCCGAGGGACTCGCCGATGGCAAAACCGATGAAGCAGGGACCGGCCAGGTCCTTGGGGATGTAGGCCAGAATCAGGATCATGAAGAAGAGCTCGATGCTGACCAGCAGAAGGCCGACGCTCATCCCGGAGCGGAGACAGATGTTCACCATGCTCAGGGGATTGCCGCTCAGGGAGGCGAAGGCCGCCCGGGAGTTGGCCACCGTATTGATCCGGATGCCGAACCAGGCCACGCCGTAGGAGCCCAGGATCCCCATGATGGAGCAGAAAAGGATCATCGCGACCGCGCCGATCGTGTTCCCCTGCAGGCCGACAAAATAGTAGACGATACAGATGGCGATCAGGATCCAGAGGCCGGCGAGGAATTTTCCCTGCTGGAACAGATAGGTCTTGCAGGTTTCCCAGATCGTGTTGGAGACATCCAGCATGGCCTGATGGGCGGGCAGATTCTTCGTCTGGTTGTACTGCAGCCAGCCGAAAATCATGCCGATTGCACAGATGACGAGACCGACGTTCAGGATGGTCAACCCGCCGAGCGAACCGCCCATGAAGCTGATCTGGGTCAGATCGGGGATCTTGATGTCCGCTTCACCTGCAAAAGCCATGAGGGGTCATCAGAAACAGGGAGATGACGAGAGAACACAACAGAGACCAGAGACCGCGTTTTCCGGTGCACATGATTCAATCCTCCTTGATTAGTTGGAATACTCCTTCCCATGATGCTTTTCCATAGCCGCCTGAATACCGGAGGAAATGATGTCGGTCACCGCCTCGCCCGCGCTCTGAAGCAAGCGGGGCAGACAATTCATCTCTTCTTCAGAAAAAGGTGACAGGACATACCCTTCGACCATCGACTTGCGGTCCGGTCTTCCGATGCCGAGTCTGACTCTGATGAAGTCCGCTCCGCCGAGATGATCGATTATGGAAATCAGCCCTTTATGCCCGCCATGACCTCCTCCCGCCTTCAAACGGATCGTCTGGAAAGGCAGGTCCAGGTCATCATGCACGACGATGACATCTTCAAGTTCTATCCGGAAATAGTCGGTCAGCTTTCTGATCGCGACTGCCGCTCAGATTCATGAATGTCTGAGGTTTGGCAAGTAAAACGGCGCTGCCGGCGATTTTTCCCTTTCCGATATGGGCATCAAAGATGGTTTGACTGATCGATATGTGATGTTGCAGCGCCAGTTGATCCAGGACCAGGAAACCCGCGTTATGCCGGTTCAACCGATACCGCATCCCCGGATTTCCCAGTCCTACGACCAATTTCACTCAAAACCCTCCCCCGAGGCCGTCGCGTGCAGACGTTTCGAATGACTCTTGCACGAGCGATCGAAAGCGTCATGTCGTCAGACCTTTGGTCATCCGTCCTTTGGCGTTCCTCCTTCGCGGCCTCTGTCACCCTTCGGCCGGGGCAGCGGCTTCACCCTCAGCCGCTTCCGCCTGCGGTACGGAAACCTTCACGACGGCGACCATCGCCACGCCGACATCACCCGGATCGAGGACCGCAATGCCTTCCGGAACCTGGATATCCTGAACCTTGATCGAATTCGCCGATATCCAGTCCGCTGACATCGATCTCGATGAAATCGGGCAGGACCGAAGGCAGACAGGAGATCTTCAGATCCCGTTTCAGATGCTGGAGCTCCCCGCCGTTCTGGACGCCGACAGGGATGCCGGCGAAACGGAGAGGAACATCGACCGTCAGTTTGTGGTCCATGCGGATTTCATAAAAATCGGCATGATAGAACCGTCTGCTGACCGGTTCGATCTGCAGCTCCTTGATCAGGGAGAGCTTTTCCAGATGCTTCTCTCCTTCGATGAGCAGTTTGATGAAGATATTTTCCTTCTTCGTCTTGATGATCTTCAGAAGATCGGCCGCATTGACCGACAGGTGAATGGCCTCCTCACCGCGGCCGTAAAACACGGCGGGGATCAATCCTTCTTTCCTGAAACGTCTGGCCGGTCCTTTGCCGGTTTCTTTGCGGATACAGGCCTTTAATTCAATCGCCTCCATGAAATTCCTCCTAAATGAATAATGAACTGACTGAGTCGTTGTAATAGATTCTTCGGACAGCCTCGCTGAGGAGTCCCGAGACGGAGAGAACCTTGATGCGGCTGCAGGCGTTGGCCTTCTCATGCAGGGGAATGGTGTCCGTCACGATGACCTCTTTGAGGTCCGATTGTTCGATCCTTTCGATGGCCGGTCCGGAAAGGACGGGATGGGTGCAGCAGACGGAAACCTCGACGGCCCCTTCCTCCTAGAGCGCCTTGGCCGCCTGGACAACCGTTCCGGCCGTGTCGATCATGTCATCCAGAAGGATGACCCTCTTTCCCTTGACATGGCCGATGATGTTCATGACCTGCGCCTCGTTCGGTCCTTCTCTGCGCTTGTCGATGATGGCCAGACTGGCTCCCAGTCTCTTGCCGAAGGCCCGCGCCCGTTCCACGCCGCCCGTATCGGGCGATACGATCACGATGTTGTCGCCTGGTAGTTCTTCTTGATGTAGTCCAGAAGCACCGGGGTGGCAAAGAGATTGTCCACGGGGATGTTGAAGAATCCCTGGATCTGACCGGCGTGGAGATCCATCGCCAGGACGCGGTTGGCCCCCGCCTGGGTGATGAGATCGGCAACGAGTTTGGCGGTGATCGGTGCGCGGGGCGCCACCTTCCGGTCCTGCCGGGCATAGCCGTAATAGGGAATGACGGCCGTGATCCGGTCCGCGGAGGCCCGGCGTGACGGCATCGATCATGATGAGAAGTTCCATCAGGGTGATGTTGACCGGCGGAGCAGGTGGGCTGAATGATGAAGACATCCATGCCGCGGACATTTTCGTTGATTTCCACCCGGGTTTCACCGTCGCTGAAAGGCGGTGACATGGGCTTTTCCGAGGGAAACCCCCAGATTCTCGCAGATCTTCCGGGCGAGCGCCACATTCGCATTTCCGGAAAAGACCCTCATTTTTTCGAGCATCTGAAATCCTTCACTTCCAAACATTCATTGGCTGGGGCGGGAGGATTCGAACCTCCGAATGCAGGATCCAAATTCCTGTGTCTTACCGCTTGACGACGCCCCAATACGATGGACTGGCAAGAGGGGATCAGGTGATCGGGCAACGGAGATAAGATCCATGACCTATTTCCTCACAGGGAATGCGCCCCGAACACCGACCACCGGTTGTCCTGTCCTTGCAGACGATTTTCTCCGCCCGCAACGCGGATTCCTCATCGGTGAAGATGCCGAAAACGGTCGGTCCGCTCCCCGACATCAGGGCGCCGCCGGCGCCGTTCGTCGAGCAACAGGGCCTTGATCTGCTCAAGAACGGGATGAAGCCTCAGCGTCACTTTCTCCAGATCGTTCGTGAGGCCCCGGATCACATCCTCCACTGTATAAAATCGCGGGATGCTATAATTTATTCGCCCGTTTGTCAATCCTAAATTGAGTCCCTGATAAACCAATTTTGTGGAGACTTCAAAACCCGGATTGATCAGGACAAACCAGAGGGGGGGCAAGGGGGCGGCCTCGATGAGCCGATCGCCGATACCGGAGGCCCAGGCCGTATTTCCGAAAATAAAAAAGGGGACATCCGCCCCCAATGTTGCCCCGATCTCCAGCAGTTCCTCCCGGGTCAGCGGGATGCCGGACATCTCGTTCAGGGTCATCAGGGTCGTGGCGGCGTTGGAACTGCCGCCTCCCAGCCCGGCGGCAATGGGGATCCTTTTCCGGATGGTGATTTCGATGTCCGGCGGGGCGGCGATCCGGGAAAAAAAAGCCGCCGCCGCCCGGTAAACGATGTTATCTCTCATCCTCCGGCAGCGAGCTGTCCGGGCAACGGATGACCATCCGATTCGCCCCCGGTCGAGCAAAGGTCATCTCGTCGCAGAGGCTGATCCGCTGCATGAGGGAGAGGATGTCGTGATAGCCGTCCTCCCTTTTCCGCAGAACGCGCAGGTAGAGATTGACCTTGGCCGGCGACGCCTTCGTGATCATTTGTTGGTCATTTCCTTGACAAACCGCATCCGGAGTTCATAGAGGACCCCGTCGAGCAGCTGCTTTTCATCGCTCATCGAGGTTGCCCTCCGTTTTCGTCTTCAGGATGCTCAGGATGTCGATGGTCTGCTTGGCGGCAGGCAGATTACGCCGGCTCTCTTTCGTGACCGGATCGGGGAAATCGCCGAAGTGATACATGGCCGTCGTGCTGAGCGAAAAGATGAAACTGGCGAAATTGATCTCGGGCAGAGGGGCTTCCTCCGTTTCGGGAGCCATGGCCTCTTTCGGCGGGAGGCCGGTCTCTTCCGCCTTGGCCTCCGGTTTCTTCTCCTCCACCTTTGCCTCTTCATCCTTGCGCACGGCACCGGATTCGTCGAAATGACGGCGGTCCTTGATCACAAATCCTTTTTCCTTCTTCTCTTCTTCCATGAAACCTCCTTGCATCATGATGGCTGACCGCCGGTCTCCCGCCGAGAGCAGGGAGACCGGCGGTGAAACGACGGAGTATGGTTGCGGTTATATCGGCCGCATGCTTTTCAGACGGGCGATCCGCTCCTCAACCGGCGGATGGGTGCTGAAGAGGTTCATCAGGGAACGTCCCGTCAGAGGATTGACGATGAACATATGGGCCGTCGAGGGATTCGCCTCCATGGGGATCGCCTGGGATGCCCGGGAGAGTTTTTCGAGGGCGTCCGCCAGACCGTAGGGTTTTCCCGAGATCTTCGCACCGCCCGCATCGGCAAGGTATTCCCGGGAGCGGGAGATGGCCATCTGGATGATCGTCGCGGCGATCGGGGCGAGAACGGCCATGAGGATCAGGCCGACGATGCCGCCGCCGCCTCCTTCGTCGTCGTCGCGGCTTGCCCCGCCGAACATCGCGGCCCACTGGGCCATGTTGGCCAGCATGACGATCGCCCCGGCCAGTGTCGCGGCGATGGAGCCGATGAGGATGTCCTTCTGCTTGATGTGGGTCAGTTCATGGGCGATGACCCCTTCCAGTTCATCCCGATTGAGGATCCGGAGGATGCCCTCCGTGACGGCCACGACCGCATGGTGCTCATCGCGTCCCGTGGCGAAGGCGTTCGGCGTGTCGCCGGGGACGATATAGACCCGCGGCATCGGCAGGGAGGCCTTCATGGCGAGATTTTTCACCATGGCATAGAGCTCCGGCGCCTCGCTCTCCGATACCTCCTGGGCCTGATACATTTTCAGGACCAGTTTGTCCGAGAACCAGTAACTGCCGAAGTTCATCACCATGGCGAAGATGAAAGCGATGACGACCCCCTGCTGACCGCCGAAGAAACCGCCGATCAGCATGAGCAGTCCGGTCAGGGCGCCCAGGAGAAGTCCGTTTTGATTGTGTTCATCTCTTCCCTCCTTAAATAGAAATCTGCTATGGTTCATTGTTCCTGACCTGCCAGAGGCGCAGCCGGTCAAGGGGTGGTTGCATTGTTATACACAGATCAATGGGTCTGGAAAACGATCCGTCCTCCGTCGCTGTCGATCACGATCCGATCGCCTTCGGCGAACGCACCTTCGAGAATCTTCATGGCCAGCGGATCCAGGATCTGCTTCTGAAGCACCCGCTTGAGCGGTCTGGCGCCGTACACCGGGCTGTAGCCCTCTTGAGCTATATAATGCTTTGGCGCCTTCTGTCAATTCCAGGGTCAGTTTTCTTTCCTGCAGCCGCTTCCGGATGAGCCCGAGCTGGATATCGATGATCCGTTCGATGTCTTCCATCGCCAGCGAGCGGAAGATGATGATATCGTCGATCCGGTTGAGGAATTCCGGCTTGAATGTCGCCCGGAGGGCCTCCATCGTCCGTTCCCTCCTCTCCTCATCCCCGAGGGAGGGATCCTGGAGCCACTGGCTGCCGATGTTGGAGGTCATGATCGCAATCGTGTTCTTGAAGTCCACCGTCCGACCGTGACCATCCGTCAGACGGCCGTCGTCGAGGATCTGCAGCAGGATATTGAAGACATCCGGATGGGCCTTTTCGATCTCGTCGAACAGGAGGACCGAATAGGGTCTTCGCCGGACGGCCTCGGTCAGATAGCCGCCCTCGTCATAGCCCACATACCCCGGCGGGGCGCCGATCAGCCGGGCCACGGAATGCTTTTCCATGAATTCCGACATGTCGATCCGGATCAGGGCCTGTTCGCTGTCGAACATGAATTCGGCGAGCGCCTTGGCGAGTTCGGTCTTTCCGACGCCGGTGGGTCCCAGAAAGATGAAGGAACCGATCGGGCGGTTCGGGTCCTGCAGGCCGGAACGGGCCCTCCGCAGGGCGCTGGAGACGGCGCGCGATTCCTTCTTCCTGACCGATGACCCGCTGCCTGAGCCGTTCTTCCATATGGATCAGCTTCTGGACGTCGCTCTCCAGCATGCGGGAGACGGGGATGCCCGTCCAGTTGGCCACGACTTCCGCCACGTCCTCCGCATCGACCTCTTCCTTGAGCATCTGCCGGTTCTTCTGCACCTCCGCCAGTTTGTCGTTTTCCTGTTCCAATTCCTTGTTCAGTTCGACGAGCTTTCCGTAGCGGATCTCCGCCGCGCGGGCAAGGTCGCCGCTGCGCTGGGCGTTCTGCTCCTCGATCTTGAAGGCCTCGATCCGGCCTTTGATCGCCTGGATCTTTTTGATGGCCTCTTTCTCGTTTGTCCAGTGGACCTTCATCTCGTCCATCGACTCCCGGAGTTCGGCGAGTTCCTTTTCGATCTTCTCCCGCCGTCTCCACGGAGGTTCGGTCCGTTTCGTTCTTCAGCGACTGCCGTTCGATCTCGAGCTGGATGACACGGCGATCGAGGGCATCGATCTCCGCGGGCATGCTGTCCAGCTCGATCCGCAGCCGGGAGGCGGCCTCATCGACCAGATCGACCGCCTTGTCCGGAAGAAACCGGTCGCTGATGTAACGGTCGGAAAGGGTCGCGGCGGCGATGATGGCCGCGTCCTTGATCCGGACGCCGTGATGGACCTCGTAGCGTTCCTTCAGACCCCGGAGGATCGCGATCGTATCCTCCACGGACGGCTCCTTGACCAGGATCGGCTGGAACCGCCGTTCGAGCGCCGGGTCTTTTTCGATGTGCTTGCGGTATTCATTCAGGGTCGTCGCGCCCACGCAGCGCAGCTCGCCCCTGGCCAGGGCGGGCTTCAGCATGTTGGAGGCATCCATGGAGCCTTCCGCCGCCCCGGCGCCGACGACGGTGTGGATCTCATCGATGAAGAGGATGATCTCCCCTTGGGCGGAGGTGACCTCCTTCAGGACGGCCTTCAGCCGCTCCTCGAACTCTCCGCGGTACTTCGCGCCGGCGATGAGGGCGCCGATATCGAGGCCGATGACCCTCTTGTTTTTCAGGTTTTCCGGTACATCGCCGTTGACGATCCGCTGGGCCAGCCCCTCGACGATCGCCGTCTTGCCGACGCCCGGTTCCCCGATCAGGATCGGGATTGTTCTTCGTCCGCCGGGAGAGGACCTGCATGATCCTCCTGATCTCTTCGTCCCGGCCGATCACGGGATCGAAGGAACCGTTCCGGGCCAGTTCGTTGAAATCGCGGGCATACCGTTTCAGCGCCTGGTACTTCTCCTCCGGATTGGGATCGGTGATCCGCTGATTTCCCCGGATCTCCACGAGGACCTTGAAGATCGCATCCTTCGTGATGCCGTTTGCGCGGAGGATCTTTGCCGCAGCGGCCGTCCTTTTCATCGGCCATGGCGACGAGGACATGTTCCGCGCTGACATATTCATCCGTGAGACGCGCCGCCTCGCTCATGGCGGCGTCGAGGAGCTGGTTCAGTCTCGGGGTCATGTAGGTCTGTCCGCCGGCCGCGCCTTCGATCTTCGGCAGTCTTCTCCAGGGCCTTCGTGACCTCTGCCTTCGATGCGGCGGGGATCGGCGCCGAGCTTTTTGATGATTTCGGAGACGATGCCCTCCGGCTGTTTCAGAAGCGAGACGAACAGATGCTCCACGTCGAGCGCCTGGTGACCGTGCTGACCGGCCAGACGCCTGCGCCTCCTGGATCGCTTCCTGAACCTTCAATGTAAATTTATCGAATCTCATCGAGACCTCCTTCATCTTGCTTCATATGCCATCATTTCGGTGCGTAAGTTAAACACCGCAGAAAGGGATGTCAAGACGAGTCGGCGGCGCCGGGAAAGCGGATCGGAGCGGAAAGGAGATTGACTGCTCGGAAACATCCTTGTATAAATAAAAGGTTAATCGCAAGTATACGGGAGGATGAACTTTTGGAAGTTCCGGCGGTTACAGGGACACTCGATCTCTATATGACGGAGATCAACCGCTTTCCCATCCTGACGGCGGAGGAGGAGTTTCGTCTTGCCGTCCAGACTGGCCAAGTACAACGATATGGAGGCCGCGGAGAAGCTGGTCGTCTCGAATCTGCGTTTCGTGGTCAAGATCGCCCATGAATACCGGAATTACGGACTGAAGCTCGCCGATCTGGTCCAGGAGGGCAACATCGGCCTCATGCATGCCGTGAAGAAGTTCGATCCCTACAAGGGCTATCGCCTCATCTCTTATGCCGTCTGGTGGATCAGGGCCTATATCCAGAATTACATCATCAAATCCTGGAGCCTGGTCAAGATCGGTACGACCCAGGCCCAGCGCAAGCTCTTCTTCAAGCTCAGCCAGGCCAGGAAAAGACTGGAGAGCCTCTCCGAGAAGCGGCCGGAATTTGCGGAAATCGCCGAGACTCTCGGGGTCCGTCCGGAGGAGATCGCGGAGATGGACATCCGGATGAGCGGCCGCGATCTCTCGCTCGATGCCCAGCGTGAGCGAGGACGGGGAGTCGACGCACATGGATTATCTGATGTATGACGGGGAGGATCAGGAAACGGCGCTGATCCGGAAGGAGGAGATGGCGCTTGTCCAGCACAACATCGCCGGGGCGCTCGCCAAACTCAATGAGAAGGAGAGCTTCATCATCCGGAACCGCGTGATGGCGGATAACCCTCTGACCCTCCAGGCGATCGGCGACCGCTATCACATCACCCGGGAGCGGGCCAGGCAGATCGAAAAACAGGCCCTCCGGAAACTGGCCCTCGCCATCCCCTATCTGGGCAGGGAGACCAAACTGATCGAGGCCTGACGGCGTCGTTTCACCTAAATCCCATCGTCGGCGCGGGCAAGGTTCTCGAAGCGGGTGTATTTTTCCTGGAAGGCCAGCTTGACGATGCCCGTCGGTCCGTTTCTCTGCTTGCCGATGATGATTTCGGCGATCCCTTTTTCCGGGTTGTCGTCCGACCGGTTGTAGACCTCGTCCCGGTAGATGAAGGCGATCAGGTCCGCATCCTGTTCGATGGCCCCGGATTCCCGGAGATCCGCCATCTGCGGACGGCGGTTGGTCCGGTCCTCCACTTTCCGGTTCAACTGCGACAGGGCGATCACCGGGACGGAGAGTTCCTTTGCCAGGGCCTTGAGGGAGCGGCTGATTTCCGAAATCTCCTGCTCCCGCGAATCCTTGTAGGCGCTCCCCCGCATCAGCTGGAGGTAATCGAGAATGATCGAGCCCGAGACCGGCCTCGGCCTTGAGGCGGCGGGATTTGGCCTTCATCTCGATGACGGTGATCGCCGGCGTGTCGTCGATATAGATCGGCGCTTCCGAGAGGCGTCCCGCGGCGGTGGTCAGTTTCGGCCAGTCCGTTTCCCCGAGGAATCCCTTGCGGAGACGCTGCGAGTCCACGCGGGCCTCCGAGGCCAGCATGCGCGTCGCCAGCTGTTCCTTGGCCATTTCCAGAGAGAAAATCGCGACGGGAACGCCCATCTCCAGGGCGGCATACTGGGCGATGTTCAGGGCAAAGGCGGTCTTGCCCATGCTCGGCCGGCCGGCGATGATGATCAGATCGGAGTTCTGGAGCCCCGAGGTGATGTCGTCGATCTTGTCGAAACCGGTCGCCACCCCTGTGACCAGTTCCTTTTTGGCATAGAGCCGCTCGATCGTTTTGAAGCTGTCCTTGATGATGTCCCGGATCGGGTAGAAAGAGGGACGGATCTTGTTTTCGGAGATCTCGAAGATGGCATGTTCCGCCTCGTCCAGGACGCTGTCGATGTCCATGCCGGCATCGTAGCTCTTGTTGAGGATCTCGGTGGCCGTGCCGATGAGACGGCGCAGGATGCTCTTTTCCTTGATGATCTTGGCGTAATAGGCGATGTTGACCGCCGAGGGGACATTGTCCACCAGCGAGGCGAGATAGGCCGTTCCCCCGACCTGTTCCATCCGTTTCTGATCCTTGAGGATGTTGCTCAGGGTGATCAGGTCGCACGGCTCGTTCCGGTTGGAAAGCTCGACGATGGCGGAAAAGATCTTCCGGTGGGCCTCGCTGTAGAAGTCGGCCGTCTCCAGCAGCTCCAGAACCGTGTTCAGGGCCAGATTGTCCAGCAGGATGCCGCCCAGAACGGACTGCTCCGCTTCGAGGTTCTGGGGAGGCACCTTATGCAGGGAGGCATCGATATCCTTCATGGTAGATGCTCTCGTAAAAAGGCAGTCATGCGGTCCCTATGCAACGATTTTTCAGGATTCGGCCACGACGGACGACCTTGATCTCGGCGGTCACACCGGCGCTGAGTTTGATCCGGACGGGAAATTCGCCGAGCGCCTTGATCGGTTCATCCAGGAGGATGTTCCTCTTGTCGATCTCGAATCCCTGGGCGACGAGCGCCTCTTCGATGTCCTTCACACCCACGGATCCGAAGAGTTTCTCCTGCTCGCCGACACGCCGGGCGATCGTGCAGGTCACACCGCCCAGTTTCGCCGCCGTTTCTTCGGCCTGTTTCTGAATCTTCTCCGCCTGCTGCAGGATTCGCTGCTTCTCGTGCTCAAAGGTCTTGAGATTCCTGGTGTTCGCTTCCGCGGCCAGTCCTTTGGGAATCAGAAAATTCCGCGCATAACCGTCCGCAACCTTGACCGTATCTCCCGCCTTGCCGAGAGATTCCACATTCTGTTTTAAAATGACCTTCATGTCATTCCTCCTTGAGGGATGACGGCAACGACGCCTCATCTGGATGATTATGCGTGTACATCTCTTATTCCCGCGATCCGTTTTCGGAAATCGATCCAGATATCGAAAAGACCGAAGGCGATCACAAGAATGACCATATATTGCTGAACGACGATGAGCATATAAAAAAGCCATCGGAAAATCACGGGGACCTGCTTCTGTCTGAAGAAGAAAGCCGGCGATGGCCAGCCCCTGGAAGAGATAGATCAGACAGCAGACGATCAGGAGGTTCATCCCGACAGTCTCCAGAATTTCCACAGGCGCAAGCATCATCCCCCCCGAGGCGATCAGCAGCCAGACGAGCTTTTCCGGGGCCTTCCACACGGCCAGATCGCCAAAATCGGGAAATCCGACGGCATGTCTCCGGAGGAGCGAGCGTCCCGCAAGCACGTTCAGCCAGACCGTAAGTATCGCGCCTGACAGGGCCAGGGCGGGAAAGATCCCGGTGAAAAACTGGGTGATCTCCGGGGTATTCTCCCGGATCAGCTGGATCTGATCCTCGGAAATATTCATCTGCGCGTATAACTTAAGATTTTCCTTGATGATCCCTGCTATGTACATTTCCACCATCCGCCACGGTGCAGCGCCGGTCTGCAAGGCATGGTAGAGGACGAAGCCGGCTCCGGAAAAAAACAAGCGCCAGCGAGGCCAGCACAAACGTCTTTTCGATGGAATAACGTCTTTGCAGAACCTCCGCGAGCATGACGCCGGTAAGGCCGATCATGATCAGGACGGAGAGGTTTGCAGGCCGCCCCAAGAGACCGAGGATGCCTGAAACGACCAGAAAAGCGATGGTCAGGGCCGCCAGCCCTCGAATCCTGCCAAGACGGAAACAGAAATAGAGGATCGGCAGGGGGGTCATGATGATCGCGACCGGTCCGATAAAGGGGATCAGCACCACAACCAGCAAGGTCAGGGTAAGAATCGCAACACCCCGGATCATGTCGCTATTGATAAAAAAGCCCTTTTCTCTTTCCAAGTTTCAAACCCGTCTTGTCCAATTTCCCTGAAAAGAAGCAGTCCCGTAAGATCCTGTCCAGCCATTCTCCTTATTCTGATGAACCGCGACACCATATCGAGAAGATCTGCTCCGGAATGACAGGGCTTGGATCGGGGATGAGAAACAGAAAAGGAGAAAAGGCCGCAACCGCTTCCTCTTCCGGAGAAAACGGGACAGCCGCGGCACCGATCGACAGCGGCCGCGGCTGTCTGAATCCGTTTATCCTTCGGATACGACAAAGGGCAGCAGGGCGATCGTCCGCGCCCTCTTGATGGCCACGGTCAATTCCCGCTGATGTTTTGCGCAGTTTCCCGTGATGCGCCGCGGCATGATCTTGCCTCTCTCCGTTGTGAAATCCCGGAGCGTCTGCGGATCTTTGTATTCGATCTTCAGATTCGAATCCGTGCAGAACCGGCAGAATTTCCTTCGATGAAAGAACTTTTTCTGTGGTCTTGGCCCTTTGCTCGGACCCCTGGGTGCAGGTGTCGTGATCATGATTCTTTCCCCCCCTTCGCATCGGTTTCTTCCGGCGCTGACGGCTCGTCCTTTGCCGCACCTGCTGCGTCCGTTTCTGCTGCGGCAGTGGCGGGGTTCGCTTCGGGGGCAGCAGGAACCGGCGCCTCCTTCTTTTCGTCCTTCTGCAGCGGCGTCCGCGATCTCTTTTTCCAGGGCCTCGCGATCGACCCGTTCGGCCTTCAGAACGGTCATGAACTTCAGGATCTTGTCGTCGATCTTGAGGTTCCTCTCCAGTTCATTGACCACGGCGCTGGCGCCCGCATAATCGATCAGGATGTAGAATCCCCTCGCCTGTTTCCCGATCATGTAGGCGAGCCTTCTCTTCCCCCACCGTTCGACCTTGACCAGGATGCCCTTCTGACCCGTTACGATACCTCCATAACGGGTGATGAGAGCGCTCAGTTCATCCTCGGAAAGATCGACATGGGCAATCAGTATGGTTTCGTACCTTCTCAATGCAACTACCTCCTTTCGGCTCTATAGCCCGGACACAAGGTCCGGGCAAGGAGTCCATCGTAAAATGATTTTGCCTTCTATAACAAGTCTTCCCGGAAATCAAGACTTTTCACTCTGGCAGGCTTTAACCCTCGGATTCAGATTCCATTTTGCCTTATAGGAGAAAATAGAGATTAAAGCAAGATCAATTTCCATTAAGACGAACGCCCTTATAGGCATGATGATGCTTGATGTGATTTGAACCAATATGGCAGCCATCATTGCATATCGACCGTCTCACGATCGATCAGTAGATGAGGATCATGTCGGGCATGCGGCAGAGCATGGCGTTGCTCTCCGGCGTGTCTAGAAAAGCGCCGGCTCCCTCTACAGGGCAGGAAGATCGTGGCTGCGCTAGACGGGAAACTGTTCCCCTGAAAGCCAATTCCCCCTGCAAAAAAGCCCGACGGATCTGATCAGAAGTATTCTGAACCATTATGCCAATCGTTGACGATGCCCCAGGACTATGGAATCGAAGACGTATTATGCCAAGCACCTGAACGTCTTTCCAATCCGTCAACGGTAATTTGGGATTGCATTTCTTTTACTTTTAATAGACTCTCCCCGGAAATAAAGGAAACGAGGGGTATATGGTTATACGATGGACGATGCAATGGATGTGAGAGGGAATCAGGACGGGGCTCTTCTGGGGCTGGTATGTGGTGATGGGCGCGTTTCTCATCCTGGCGATCAATTACGGGGCGCGGTACAGCTTCGGCGTCTTCGTCAAACCGATGGCCGCACAATACAACTGGTCGCGGTCGGCGATCTCCGCAGGGATGTCGATCATGGTCCTGGCCTACGGAATCGGCGGGATATTCGCCGGCAGGCTTGCCGATCGGATCGCCCCCCGCTGGATCATCACCGCCGGGGCGATCCTGATGGCAACCGGCCTTTTTCTGACGGCACTGATCCGTGAACCCTGGCAGTTTTACGTGACGTACGGTGTTTTCGGCGGGTTCGGCGCCGCCTGTCTGGGCGTTGTGGTCTGCAACTCCTCCGTGGGAAAGTGGTTTGTCCGGAAGCGAGGTCTCGCCATCGGCATCGCCTCCATCGGCGTGGGCGCCGGAACGATGGCGACGGTGCCCCTGGCCGGCTATGTCGTCAAGGTCTACGGCTGGCAGATGGGCTTCGCCTGCATTGGGGTGTTCGTCCTGATCATCGGAGTGGGTCTTTCGCAGTGGCTCATGGGGAGGACGAAACCGGAAGATTACGGCCTCCAGCCGGACGGGGGAAGCGCGGGGAAGAACGGTCCTTCGTCCGATTCCGAATCTTTCGCTGTTCCATCAGCCCCTCCCTCACTCCGGCCGGTTCTCAGGGACTCCCAGTTCTGGATCATGGTGGTCTGTTACAGCCTTGCCGTGATGGCGGAGATGTCGGCCATGGTCCATCAGGTCGCCTATGCCCTGGATCGGCAGATCGACAAGGTGGCCGCGGCGTCTTCCCTGGGGATGATCGGCATGGCCAGCATCTTCGGACGGTTTTTCTTCGGGTGGTTGTGCGACCGCATCAGCGATGCCAAGTATGCATCGGCGCTAGGTTTTTTATTAATGGCCGTCGGCATGTTTCTCCTTCTGAGAACGACCACCGTCACGATGCTGTTCGTTTATGCCCTCCTGTTCGGTTTTGGCTACGGTTCGATGACCGCGCTGATGCCCTTCCTCCTGGCCGACCGTTTCGGACGCCACATCCTGGGGGCCTCCTACGGCATGCAGGTTTTTTTCGTCATGGCGATCGGCGGCACCTCCGGACCCATGATCACCGGGTATATCTACGATCTGACCGGCTCCTACGCCAACGCCTGGCTCTTGAATCTCGCAGTCCTGGTGATCGTGACCTTTCTGATCCTCACCCTGAAAAAACCGGGGAAGGGAACCTCCCGGGCGGGTGGAATAATCCCTCCCGGCAGTCCCAAAGACTGAAATCGATCATTCCGGATGCACTCGCCGGAAGCTGTCGGAATCGGCTTCGATCCTGACGTGTCTTCACCCACTTACCCCGCCGCAAATCCTGGAGTTTCGCCACCCCCCCAGGGATGACTCTCTCCCGAAAACGAATGCGGATTATTAATGATTAACGCCTGGAAACGGTGTATATTAAGAACCAGTGACCGTTATGATTATTCTATTGCCGGGGAGGACCTGCCGGAATTGGTGAGGCTCTTGCGCAAAGCTGCCGGGGTGCAAGGGTAGAGATATTGTGGAGTTGAAGGATCATCATTGGAAAGGAAATACGACTGAGAGGTGAAGGGATGAAGAAAATACTTGTTGCCTATGACAGCAGAACCGGAAAAACAGAGACGATGGCGGAGTATGTCGCTGAAGGGATTAGGATTTCAGGAAACCAGGCGGAATTGAAGAGGATTACCGCAATCAAGAACGAAAAGGACCTTCAAGGGTATGACGGTTATGTTTTTGGTTCTCCTACTTACCACAGGGATATGATCGGGACCATGAAGACGTTCCTGTTTCTGGTTCAGAAAGCCAATCTGGAGGGCAAGGTGGGCGGGGCTTTTGGTTCCTATACCCATAGCGGTGATGCTCCCCAGCTGATTTTCGATACGATGGAGAACGTATTCAAGATGGAGATGGTCAATCTGGGATCATTTAATCTTCGTGAACGCCTGGTGGACACCACGGAGGGGATGCGCGCCTGTCAAGCCTATGGCAAGGCCATGGGTGAAAAATTGGATAAGTGATTGTCGGGAAATCTCCATTGCACTTCCTGGAGGCTTTCCTTCTTGACGGTGAATCCGGATGTGAGGACGGTTTGATATGAAAAACCCACTCCTGGAGCAATACAGATCCTTCCTTAAGGATACGATCCGGAAGCGTATCGACTTTTCGCAGACCGATCAAAGCCGGGGTATCCACCCACCGCCGATTGAAAAACCTTTTCCTGTGGATGCCGTCCTCATTGACCTTTCAAGAGACGACTCATGGAAGGGCATTCCCGACGTGAGCCTCTCGGAGGCGATAAAACACCGCAAAAGTCATAGAACCTTCCTGAACCGTTCCATGACGTTGGAGGAGCTCTCTTTCCTCCTTTGGGCGACTCAGGGCATTCGCCATCAAATCGACCGCGGACATGCCTATAGAACCGTCCCCTCTGCCGGCTGTCGCCACGCCCTGGAGACCTATCTCTATATTCTGAATTGCGAGGGACTGGAACCGGGTGTGTATCGCTATCTGCCCTTGGAGCACAAACTGCTTTTTGAATTTACGGAAGATCATCTTAAAGAAAAGATTGTGGAAGCCGTTTTCGGTCAAAGCTATCCAGGAAAGGCTGCTGTGACGTTCATATGGACGGCCATACCTTACAGAATGGAGTGGCGATATGACCTTGCGGCGCACAAGGTGATCGCCATCGACGCCGGGCATGTGTGTCAGAATCTTTACCTGGCCTGCGAGGCGATCGGCGCCGGGACCTGTGCCATCGCCGCTTATGATCAGGAGGCCATGGACCGGTTACTGAGGATCGACGGCGTAGAGGAATTCACTATTTACCTTGCACCCGTCGGAAAAATAAAGAAATGATTCTTATCTATACGGACTACTCCGTTACAAGACTGTCAAGAAAGGAGTCGCAAACAAAATACGAATCAGGCGCATTCGCTGAATCCGCATGAATGGCAAACGGCGCAACCCCCTTCATGCTCGATCTTGCCGCCGCATTCGGGGCAGGCTCCTTTAAACAGCGCCCGTTTTTCCATTTTCTCCGCATGACCGGTGGAAGAGAGATGATTTCGTATGGCCTTGGCGACTGCATCGGCGCAGGAAAGAATCTTGTTTTCGCCGAAGCCCGAATGGGAATGGCAGGAAATATCCAGGAGCTGCTTGATGACCTGGATCGGCTGAACCCCGCTCCGCCAGGCAAGGGAAACCATCCGCCCGATGGCCTCGCTCTGAGATGCGGCACAGCCGCCCGCTTTCCCCATGGTGGTGAACAGCTCGAACAACCCCTCCTCATCCTCGTTGATGGTGACATACAGAGGTCCGCAACCGGTCTGCATTCGATATGTCCAGCCTTTGAGGGACGTAGGACGTTCACGAACGGTTTTTTTACCGTCTCTCTCCGATTCTTGCACTGTTTTGGCAGTAGAAAGGACCTGACGATCCCTCGATCCGTCCCGGTAGATCGTCACGCCCTTGCATCCCAGTTTGTAGGCGAGTTCGTAGACATTCCTGACATCCTCGATCGTCGCCTTGTTGGAAAAATTCACCGTCTTGCTGACGGCATTGTCCGTGTTCTTCTGGAATGCCGCCTGCATCCGGATATGATCTTCCGGTGTGATGTCATGGGCCGTAACAAAGACATTGCGAATATCGGCGGGGATCTCGTCGATGTCCCGAATCGTGCCGTGTTCCGCAATCCTTTCCATCAGGTCGGCGGAATAGAAGCCCATTTCCTTGGCCATTTTCTCAAACAGGGGATGGACTTCGACCAGGATATTGTTGTCGAGGACCTTCCGGACATAGGAAACGGCAAAAATAGGTTCGATCCCCGATGAGGTATTCGCAATGATGGAGATCGTTCCCGTCGGGGCAATGGTGGTCACGGTCGCATTTCTGATCGCCGGCATTTCCCGCTGGGCAAAAAGAGAGCCTTCGAAATTCGGAAATGCGCCCCTGGCTTTGCCAAACCCATCGAGGCCTCATGCCCTTCATCGTTGATAAACGCCATCACCTTTTCTCCCAACTCGATGGCCTGTTCGGAGTTATAGGGAATCTTCAGGGCAATGAGCATATCGGCCCATCCCATGACACCCAGGCCGATCTTTCGGTTGGCATACGTCATCTGGGCAATCTGAGGCAGGGGATACCGATTGAGTTCAATCACATTGTCCAGAAAATGGACGGCCAGGTGGACGACCTCTTTGAGCCTCTGCCAGTCGATATGCCCATCCCGCACCATCAATCCCAGGTTGATGGATCCCAGGTTGCACGACTCATAAGGGAGCAAAGGCTGCTCGCCGCAGGGGTTTGTCGATTCAATCGCGCCGATTTGCGGTGTGGGATTATCCCGGTTCAATCGATCGAGAAAAATGATGCCCGGCTCCCCGTTTTCCCAGGCATGCCTGACGATCAGGTCAAAGACCTCCCCGGCCCTCAATGTTCCGGCAGTTGCCTTATCTCGGGGATTGATCAACGGATAGGATTCATCCTGTTCCAATGCCTCCATGAAGGCCTCGGTCAGACCCACCGAGATGTTGAAATTGTTCAGTTGCTTCTGGTCGGATTTACAGCGGATGAATTCCAGAATATCGGGATGATCCACCCGCAGGAGACCCATGTTGGCGCCTCGTCGTCGTACCGCCCTGCTTGACCGTTTCTGTCGCGATATCGAAGACCCTCATGAAGGAGATGGGGCCGCTGGAAATCCCCGCCGTGGATTGGACCACATCATTGTGGGGACGGAGATTGGAAAAGGAGAAGCCTGTGCCGCCGCCGGATTTATGGATGAGGGCCGTGTTTTTGACCGCATCGAATATCTCATCCATGGAGTCTCCCACGGGTAAAACAAAACAGGCGGACAATTGGCCCAATTCGCGGCCGGCATTCATCAGTGTTGGGGAATTCGGCAGGAATTCAAGCCCCGCCATGAGTCGTATAAAACTGATCGGGACAGTGTTGCTGTGTCGGCGTCATTGTTGAATTTTTTATCGGCATGGGCTATCGCTTCGGCAACGCGCCGGAACATATCTGCAGCCGATTCAATCACACGACCATTCTGGTCTTTACGTAAATACCTCTTCTCTAAAACCGTTATGGCGTTTTTCGATAACTGGGGAACGATGGGTTGATGAATGTCCACAATACTGTCTCCTTGCCTGTTGGTCATGTGAAGCGTTCAATAAGTAGTCGTAGTGAAACAATGCACAATATGTTGTAGTGATTTTAAGTATAACCACAATATATACGATTCGTCAATCAGAAATTTCTACCGGGTCGATGGTCGTCTTTTTGATAAAGATTCAACCTGAATTTCAGTATCTTTATCATAATAAATAGCACTTCCAGTAAAAAGGGAGTGCTCCTTTACAGAATTTTTCGACAGAAGCAAGCATTGTTTTGAGTTGATTATGGATTGCCATGACCGGCTCAAATCACGACCGATAGCTCCTCGGTCGACTTCTTGTTTGGTCCCGGGAATGTTCGCTTTTCATGACTCTTTTTTGACAAAGCCGGGGATCGTAGTTAGTTTACTTTCAGTGGAAAAAGTAAGGAGGAAGCGATGATGAAAAAAAGATGATTTTGACCATGATACTGCTATTTGTTCTGGGGTGTAATACGGGCAACAGCCGTCAGAAGGAGGTGAAAAAGAACATGGAAGAAACAAATGCAACAATGCAACGGCCACCTTGGCCGGAGGCTGTTTCTGGTGCGTGGAATCGGACCTGGAAAAATTGCCGGGGGTGCTGAAGGTCGTTTCCGGCTATACGGGCGGAACCGGAGCGAACCCGACCTATGAAACCTACGGCAAGAAGGGGCACGTCGAGGCCGTTCAGGTCTTCTACGATCCCGCGAAAATCACATACGAAAAGATTCTCGACGCCTTCTGGAGACACATCGATCCGACGGATGCGGGAGGACAGTTCGGGGACCGGGGTCCCTATTACCGGAGCGTGATCTTCTATCACGATGAAGAACAGAAGCGGATCGCGGAGAAATCGCGGGAAGAACTCGGAAAATCGGGACGTTTCGACAAGCCGATCGTCACGGAGATCCTGAAATTCACGAAATTCTACGATGCGGAGGAGTACCATCAGGATTACTACAAGAAGAATCCGCTCGTGTACAACTATTACCGTCAAGGATCCGGGCGCGACCAGTTCCTGGAGAAGGTCTGGAAACCGGAGTCCGGCGTCCGCTGCCGCCCTGCCGGGAAGGTCGTCCGGGAAGCCCGATGAACAGACCCTGCGGAAGAAACTGACGCCTCTCCAGTACGAGGTCACGCAGAAGGAAGGCACCGAGCCGGCCTTCCAGAACGAATACTGGAACAACAAAAAAGAGGGGATCTACGTGGACGTCGTTTCGGGCGAGCCCCTCTTCAGTTCGCTCGACAAATACGATTCCGGCACGGGATGGCCCAGCTTCACCCGGCCGCTCGAACCGGGAAACATCGTGGAGAAGGAGGACCGCAGCCTGTTCATGAGCCGCACCGAGGTCCGGAGCCGCTACGGCGATTCGCATCTCGGCCATGTCTTTCCCGACGGACCGGCGCCGACCGGTCTCCGGTACTGCATGAACTCCGCGTCGATGCGGTTCATTCCCAAAGAGGATCTGGAAAAGGAGGGCTACGGCCAGTACCTGAAGCTGTTCAAGAAATAACTTGCTCATAAAGAAGGGAGATAGGCCGTGTCATGGAGAAAAGTTCCGGTAACCTCTTCAAGGTCATTGTGGCCGCCGTCATGATCGTTGTTCTGGTCGCGGCGGCGGGGCTTTTCGATCTTCAGCAGGTATTACATGATGCCCTGACCTGGATCTCCGGTCTCGGCGTACTTGGTCCGATCATCTTCGCCGGACTCTACATCCTGGCGTGCGTTCTGTCACTTCCCGGGTCCATCCTGACGCTGGGAGCCGGCGCCGTCTTCGGTGTGATCACGGGTTTCATCGCGGTGTCGATCGGGTCTACTCTGGGCGCTACCTGCGCCTTTCTGATCGGGCGTTATCTGGCCCGTGACCTGGTGGCCGGCCGGATTGCGGGCAACGAGAAGTTCAAGGCGGTCGACGAAGCGGTCGGCAGAGAGGGCTGGAAGATCGTCTTGCTGACCCGCCTGTCGCCCGTTTTTCCCTTCAACCTGCTCAATTACGCGTTTGGTTTGACAAAAGTCAGCCTCAAGCACTACTTCTTTGCGTCCTGGCTGGGCATGATTCCCGGGAACGGTCATGTATGTATACATCGGTTCTCTGGCGGGTGATCTGGCCGGTCTGGGAGGCGCCGGACGCGCGCGCACGACGGGAGAGTGGGTTCTTTACGGGATCGGCCTGCTGGCCACACTCGTTGTGACGGTTTTCGTCACTCGTCTGGCAAGGAAAGACCCTGTCCGCACGCATTTCCTTATAGCATCCCGTTAACATTCCGGTGCACATTCGGCGGACGCAATCCCGAAAGCCGGGTAATCCTGAACTGTCAATGTGATTTATCAGAAAAGGAGAAAAAGGAGAAATCATGGCGCCATTTGATTACGACCTGGGAATCATCGGCGGCGGCGCCGCCGGTCTCACTGCGGCGGCAGGGGGCGCGCAGTTCGGAGCGAAAACGATTCTCATCGAGAAGTCCCCGAGGCTCGGTGGTGATTGCCTGCATTTCGGTTGCGTCCCGTCCAAGACCCTCATCCGAACGGCGTCCGTCTGGGCGGTTGCCAAAAGATCGCGGGCGTTTGGTTTGCCCGGACTCATCCTTCCTCCGGTCGATCTGGGTGATGTGATGGACCGTGTCCACTCGGTCATCGACAGGATTCAGATGCACGATTCTGTGGAGCGGTTCTGTGCGCTCGGTGCGGAGGTCCGCTTCGGCGAGCCGATCTTTGCCGACGAGCACGTGGTTATTGTCGACGGTAAGCGGATTGCCGCCAAGAACTGGGATCATTGCTACGGGATCAAGTCCCGTTGCTCCCCCTGTCCTGCGGCGACGTGAACGGCCAGTTTCCCTTCACCCATGTGGTGGGGTACGAGGCCGGGATCGCCCTGACCAATGCCATCCTCCATCTTCCGAGGAAAGCGGACTACGGCAAGATCGGCTGGTGCACCTATACGGACCCGGAGGTAGCCAGCATCGGCCTCAACGAGAAAAGGGCGAAAAAGGAGGGG
>CAWJHT010000090.1:0-33945 GCA_963842685.1 uncultured delta proteobacterium
AGGGTGCAGTTTGGAAAACCGATCTCTTCCTTCCAGTTCATCCAGGGGAAACTGGCCGATATGTATACGGGGTACAGGCTCAAATGGATGGCCTACAGCGCCGCCGCCTACTGTGACTCGCTTGCAATCAAGGTCGGCGGGAAAGGGACGGACCTCGACCGCAAGGCGGCGGATGCCCTCTTTTCTGCGGCGAGATGGAGACAAAGATCGCCGCTGATGCCATCCAAATCCACGGCGGTTACGGCTACTGCCAGGAATATGCGGTTTCCCGGCATTACCTCGACCAGAAACTTTGGGATATCGGCGCCGGCACCGCCGAAGTCCGTCGGATGATCATCACCAGGGAACTCCTCCGGGACAATTTTCAGAGCGGCCGCTGAAGGAAAAAGGGAATGGGGATTTTTATATAGTGAAAGTGAAAGGTATTGCGCTTTTTTCGGGAGGTCTGGACAGCTCTCTGGCCTTCAAGGTTATCGCGGAACAGGGGATCGAAGTTCTGGGCATCACCTTTGAAACCCCTTTTTTCAGCGCCGCGAAGGCAAGGGTCGACCGCCAGGAGGATCGGTCTTCCCCTGATCGTTCTCGACATCACGAAAGAACACCTGCAGCATGCTCCACGCGCCCCGTTACGGATACGGAAAGAACATGAACCCCTGCATCGACTGCCACACGCTGATGCTCAAAGTGGCCGGACGGAGGATGGAGGAGGAGGGCGCCGATTTCGTCTTCACCGGGGAGGTCCTGGGTCAGCGCCCCATGTCCCAGGGAAAACAATCCCTCTATGTCGTGGCCAAGAATGCGGGTTATCCGGACCGCATCCTCCGTCCGCCTGAGCGCGCAGCTTCTCCCGGAGACGGAACCGGAACGCGAGGGCAAGGTGGATCGCAGCCCGACTCTTGCGATATTCAGGGGACGAGGCAGGAAACGGCAGATGGAGATGGCCGTGCATTACGGCATCACCTCCTATCCCGCCGCCGGCCGGCGGCTGCCTCCTGACCGATCCTGATTTTCACCCGGCGTCTCCGCGACCTCTTCGACCGGCATCCCGACCACCGGATCCGGGACATCGAACTCCTGAAGGTGGGAAGACATTTCCGACTCGCCGACACGACGAAGGCCGTCGTCGGCCGAAACGCCAACGACAACGAAACAATCGAGAGGCTGGCCGAGGCCGGCGACGCGCTCATCCGGATCGATCAGGTTCCCGGACCGACCGTCCTGGTTCCCGGCGGCGGCGATGAAGAGACACGGCGTCTGGCGGCCGGGCTCTGCGCCCGTTACAGCGACGCCCCCCGGGACCGGGAGGTCGGCCGCCCATTGTCTCCGGGACGGGATCAGCACGCCTCTTTCGGTCCTGGCGTTAACACCGGAAGAGGCGGCACGCCTGCTCATCTGAATCTTTCAGTACGGAAAGGTGCTGCGGCCGGAGGAGATCCGCGACGGTCTTCACCGGATTGAAGGTCGCGAGCGGCACCTCGACGAAGACGGTGTTCCAGAAGGCCATCGACCCGTTCCAGAGGCCGGGCCGCTCCAGCGCCAGAAGCTCCCTTCCCCTTCTCCGACTTCCGGGTGATCGTCGCCGTCGCCGGATCGACGAACGCCGTGAGATCGAATTTCTCCCCGCGGAAGTCCCGGACACCGCAGACGAGATCGACGGGGTTGAAGTGCGTGGAGGATGACCAGACGGCGCTCTGCCTGGGATCGTTCCGATCGATCTGCGACTCCTCGATGATCTGGAGGGAGGCCCCGCTCTCCGTCCGGATCATCGACCCAGAAAGGACCGCCACCCGGTTCCCCCTCGTTTTTCACCATCCCGCAGACCCTGAGCGGCCGGTTCAGTCTCCCGAAAAGGAACGACCGCCGCTCGGTAGGGAAAGATCGCTCGGAAACCGGGCGGCATCACCGATTGCACCTTCTTCCTGCCGAAATCGCGCATCTCCTCAAGTCTCCTTCCCTGCCGTTCCCCTCCGCAAGAAGTCGAAGCCGACGGAAGATCTCCTCTTGAAGCCGGATCAGATAGCCGGCCAGGAGCTTCTTCCAGAGGACCGTCTCCGTCTTGAGGCGATCGGGAACGGTATTGTCGATGTTCTTCAGAAAGATAACATCCTCATCGAGGAGATTCAGGTTCCGGAGGAGCGAGCCGTGGCCCCCCGGGCGGAAGATCAGTTCCCCCTCCCTCGTCTCGAAAGGGGCGGTTTTCCGGATCGACGGCGATGGTGTCCGTTCGCCGGATCCTGGGTGGAGATGCCGACCTCGAAGACCGTATCCAGACGGGATTCGTAATCACGGATCACCCGCGACAGAAGCGCTCCGGACGGCGGTTTCGTGTTCGCGGGAGACGGTAAAATGGAGGCGGGAGACGTTTCCGCGCATCCCGGGCGTAGAGGGCCGCCTCGACAAGGTGCTCCTCGAGGGCGGTCCGGCTCCCTTCCGGATAGGCGTGGAATTTCAAAAGCGCCTTGGGAAGGAGTCCGTAATTCAGACCCTCCTCCGTCAGGATGAAACGCAGGATGGCCGCCTCCGCCTCTTTCGGATCAGGTCGTCGATATCCCGCCCCTTTGCGGCGATAACCGCCCGCAGATCGGGGAAGAAAGGCATATCTCTTCAAATCCGCCGCAAAAAGGCCTCCCTTTCGACCTCGTCAGCGAAACCGCCCGCATCGAGGCCGCGGTACCACTCCCGGAACATCCGGCTCGCCGCCCCGGACGCGGGGACGAATTTCATGAGCCGGCGCGTCCGGCGGGCCTCTTCATAGGCCGCCAGGAGGTTCTGCTGCTCCGTCTCAGAAATTACGACGATCCCGTCCCCCGCCCGGCAAGGCCGGTTCAGACGGACCGGCGGGACGCCACGCCGGAAGATCGCGAGCTGTCTCTCCACCTCCTCGACGGTCAGCCCCTGCGCGGCGATCCGTTTCCGGTCCTCTGCGGACCACACGCCCCCGGCCGTGTTCCCCGTCATTTCTTTCTCTCCTTCTTCCCTTTTCGGATCTTTTCGGACGGCGGAAGCGCTTCCTGTCCCGAACACGCGGGCGATATCCTTCTGCCGTCTTGACCCTGCTCTTTCGCCATCGGCTCCTCACACGGTTTTCATCGACCGGGCGAGATGGCGGCCGTAGCCGTAACTCCCCCGGAGCAGCGACCCGGCATAGGCCAAGACATCGGTCTTCGTTTTAATGAGGTTGGTATATAAGCCCTCGTTCCGGACCTCGCCGACAAAGATGAATCCCTTCAGAATGCCTTTGTCCAGGACGATCTTGTGATAGAAGTCCGGTCCCTGCTCCGTCATGATGTCATATCCCTGCTCCTTCCGTCCGGCGCCCGCTGCGAGGAGGGAGACGCCAAAGACGCGGAGGATGTTACGGGCAAGACTCCCGGGATAGGTAGCGGGGATCCCGGCCATATTCAGTGCGGCCACCCTCCCCTGTTCCACCGCCAGCGGCCAGAGGGCGTTGACGCTCCGATCCCCATCGATGATGTCCATAGTCTCCGCTACGTCTCCGGCTGCATAAACCCCGGGGACGCTCGTCTCCTGGCGTTCGTCGACAACGATCCCCCGCCCGACGGCAATCCCGCTTCCCTCTATAAAATCCAGGCTGGGATGAACGCCTTTCCCAAAGATCACCAGATCACAGGTCATTTTCTTACCGGATTTCATATGGACTTCACCGTTGCGGCCGATATGCACGATGTCTTCACCGGTCAGGATTTCGATCCCCTGTTCCCGAAGTTTACGGACGACCAGCTCGGCCGCGGGAAAGTCGAGCATCATGGAGAAGACGCGATTGGACGTCACGACAAAGGTGACCGACCAGCCAAGCTTGTGGAGGGCGTCGCCCGTCTCCATTCCGACCGGCCCGGCCCCAGCGATGACGACACGCCCCGTTTTCCCTTCAAACCGTTCCCGGATCCCCGTCATATCGGGAAGATCCCGGATCGTAGAAGACGAAGGGGAGGTTTCCTCCATTGAGCATCGGCTTTTCAGGATTTCGCCGCTTGCGACGAGAAGTCGGTCATAAGGAAAGACCTTCCCCGAAGCCGTCTCGACCTCGCGCCTTTCGGCATCGATCCGAGCCGCCTTTTCACCCATGAGGAGCTCCACCCCCTCCGGCAGTGCGCTGTAGGCCCCCTCCGCTTCAATCCTTGCCGCAAGCACGTAGGGCAACGCCATCCTGGAGTAGGGCGGAACCTCCTCCCGGGACAGAATCGTCACGCGGCCCGACCGATCCGCCTGCCGCAACGTCCCCGCCGCGGCCAGCGCCGCCGGCCGCCCCAATCATCAAGTAATTCATGGAATTCTCTCCTTACCAGCATCGGACCGATTCCCGAGAGTCTCTTCAGATCCCCTTGCGGTCATCGTCGCAGTGCCCTATACCAAAAGCGGAGCGGCCCTGCCGACTTGGCCAACGCCGCTCCGCGCCTCTTCTGTGTTCCAAAAAACCTGACGGGATATCCCTGCCTCTAAAGCCCCAGTTCAGCCTTTTTTTTCTTTCGTGGGAACGCCATCCTTGCCCCACCCGCGAAGGGCATAGTACTCGGGGAGCATCTTGTCGAGCTTGTTCACCTCCCCCTTGCAGGGTCCCGCCGGCATGGGATCCTTCAACATGCGCGGCGGCAGGGTGTCGTCCTTCGCCGTGAGTCCCGACTTCATATTGAAAAGTCGCTCCATGTTCCAGATCCGGTCACCCGCCTTCATGAACTCCTCGATACTGTAAGGAACACCGGTCGCCGTGCTGAGGAGCGCGGCCATTCGTCGGCGCCGATCCCGAAGGTCGAGAAAAGGCAGGCGCCTGATGAATCCAGCGCCGCCGTCAGGGTCTGGAAGGTGATCGTCCACTGCGGCCTTTCCTTCGGTGGTCAGGTTGTCGATCTTCACGGGATTACCGAGGATCTCCACCGCCGTCATATACCCGCGGACATGGCAGCCCCCCCGGTTGCTCGTTGCGTAGTTCAGTCCCATTCCCTGAACAACGCGGGGATCGTAGGCGGGCATGTCCTGTTTTTTTACCGACATGGAATACTCCGGATGGCCGTAGCTCTTCCGCGAGCCGGTAGCTTCCCAGGGCCAGCTTCTTTCCAAGCCGCCCCGACGCCGGTCTTATGGGTCATCTCGACCATCGCCTCGGCGTTTCCGAAATTCAGCGCCACCCCGTCGGTATCCTTCGTCGTGATGATCCCGTCTTCGAACAGGTCCATCGCACAGGCGATCGCCGCCCCCATGGCGATCGCGTCCATACCGTACTCGTTGCAGAGGTAGTGTGCCTTCGTCACGGCATCCAGATCGTCGATGCCGCAGTCCGGACCTAACGACCAGGCGGTTTCATATTCCGGACCTTCACCGATACCGGCGTACTTCGGATTGGTGATCCTTGAGGCGCGTCCGCAGCTGATGATGCAGGAGAAACAGCCCCGCGGCCGGGTGAGGATCTTTTTCGTCAGTGATTCGCCGCCGACCTTGTCCGCCGTGGCAAAGACCCCTTCGCGGAAGTTACGCGTCGGGAGACCACCGCTTTCATTCATAATATTGATGAGGACATCGGTTCCGTATTCGCTCCAGTCCCACCGCCGACCGGATGGTTTTTGATCATGTCCCTGGCCTTGACCATCGCCGCGCTGAAGGCTTTCGCATCGGCGACGCGGACCGCCCCCGTCCCCCGGATCGCCACCGCTTTGAGGTTTTTCGAACCCATTACGGCGCCAACACCGGTCCGGCCGGCGGCGCGATTGCATTCATTCATGACATTGGCGAACAAGACCATCCTCTCCCCCGCCGGACCGATACAGGCCACCGACGCTTCTTCATCCGTCGCTGCCCGGATGGCTTCGGTCGTCTCCGGCACCGCCTTTCCCCAGACGGCGCTTGCGTCGCGGATCTCCACCGAGGCATCGTTGATCCAGAGATAGACAGGCTTTTTCGCTTTACCCTCGACGATGATCATGTCATAGCCTGCGTACTTCATCATCGGGCCGAAGACACCGCCTGAGCTCGAGGCGGCAATTGTTCCTCCCTGTGGCCCCTTGGTCACCACATTAAAATGGCCGGCCGAAGGGGCGTTCGTCCCCGAGAGGGGTCCGGAGGCAAAGATGAGTTTATTGTCCGGGCTCAGAGGATCGATCTTTGGATCGATCTCGTCGCATAGGATACGGCTTCCCAGGCCACGGGCGCCGATGTACTTTCTGGCCAGCTCGGGATCCAGCGCTTCCTTCTTGAAGGACCCGGTGGTCAGATTGACCCTTAAAATCGTGCCTATCCATCCGTACATATCATCTCACCTCCTCAAAAGTTTTCTTGAAACCAACGGCGACTGCCTTTTTTCTCGTCCGGGCGGCGTCGGTTTCATCCACATATTCGAGGGCGGCGGTGGGGCAAAAGGCCACACACTGAGGCTCGCCGTCGCACAGATCGCATTTGATGATACGGCGCTTCTGCGTTTCATAAACGACCGCCCCGAAGGGACAGGCCAGGGTGCACATCCGGCAGCCGATGCACTTCGCCTCATCCCAGGCGACCCTGCTGGCGACAGGCTCATCGTGCATGGCGGAGGTAGGGCAGACGGCCACGCAGGGGGCGTCCTCGCACTGCTGGCAAACAGTCGGCATGGAAAACCCCTCCATCTCCCAGGAAAAGACTTTGATCCGGGAGGTGTGGGGTCGAAACTCGCCGTCATGGTGGAAGGAGCATGACAGCGCGCAATTGTGGCAGCCGGTGCAACGATCAGGATAAATCATCAACATTTTGGTCATGTGTCTTCTCCTTTACTCATCAAAGATTCCTACCTGTTATTCCGGAAACCTCAAAAACATGACGTAACCACCTCCTTTACCCTATTTGCTATCAGACCTTTATTCAGGACAATACGTTACAGATGTTCTTCGTCAATCTGATGCCTCATCCCCTGTTTTCCCGCAAAAAAACCGGGAGGTCGAACAAACATAGGACAGCCCGGTAATGATCTGGATTGTTTGCTTGGAAGGTGAAGAACCGTGTCTCATATCTAGCCCCTTGGTTGAGAGGACATGGAATCATGGACGATTTGAATATGAGTGTGCGTCGAATGAGAGGCCTTGTCAAGATTTATTTCAGACTCTATACACGCTCCTCCATCGGCAGGAGGAAACTCCGGACGCCGGCACGGGGATGATCCTGCTTGATCTCCCGGATCCGCTCGCTGATCCGGGGATCTCCTCATCGGCCACGGCCATGAACAGGACGTTGTTCTTCCCGGGCCAGCAGTGGGTCCCGAGCTTCGGCTCCGTTTCCGTCCCCTCTCCCCGGGCCTCCACCATCTTGGTGTAGCCCGGATCCCGGCCTCCTTCAGGGCGGCGATCACATCTTCATCCGCCGCCTCGCAGTAGATGATCAGAAACATCTTCATGGTTTTCACCTCCCTGTTGATCATTGCGATCTGTCCGTTTATCAGCCGACATCGGAGGACTGCCTGCGGTCCCTCCGTTCCGACATGCCTTCCTCTTGCGCGGCGCTTCTTGAAGAACCCCTGCCAGTCGTCGAAGAGGTCATAGGCGGCCGGCACGACGACCAGCGTCAGAAAGAGCGAGGTCAGGAGTCCGCCGATGACGGCGATCCCCATGGGCGCGCGGGTTTCCGCCCCCTCTCCCATGCCGAAGGCGACCGGCAGCATCCCGAAGACCATCGCGAAGGTCGTCATCAGGATCGGCCGCAGCCGGACCGGTCCGGCCTGGAGGATCGCCTCCCTGCGGGACAGGCCCCGTTCCCGCAGGACGTTCGTGTAATCGACGAGCAGGATCGCGTTTTTCTTGACGAGCCCCATCAGGAGGATGAGGCCGATGAAACTGAAGATGCTGATCGTGTTTCCCGTCAGGAGCAGCGCACCGAAGGCCCCGATGAACGAGAGCGGCATCGCCAGAAGCACCGTGAAGGGATGGACGAAGCTCTCGAACTGGGCGGCGAGGACCATGTAGGCCATGATCACCCCGAGGATGATGGCGAACAGCAGGTACCCGAAGGATTCCTTCATCGTATCGGCCTGACCCCGGTATTTCGGGAGATAGTCGGAAGGCAGGATCTTGGCCGCGATGCCGTTGAGGTCCTCCATCGCCTCCCCCAGGGGTATCCCCTCGAGGCTCGCGAAAAGGGTGATCGCCCGCTGGCGGTCGACGCGGTTGATGACGCTCGGCCCGCCCCCCTCCTGGATCCGGACGAGATTGCGGAGCTCGACCAGTCGCCCGTCGCGCGACCGGACATAGAGCTTGCTCAGGTCATCCGGATCCCGCCGTTCTTCCGGATTGAGGCGGATCCGCAGGTCGTAGCGCTTTCCCCGGGTCTCGTCCTTGTATTTGGTCACCTCGGTCTCGCCGCTGATCAGGAGGTTGATCGCCTCGGCGATGGTCGACACGTCCACCCCGAGATCGGCCGCCTTGTCCCGGTCGATGAAGACCTTGAGTTCGGGCTTGCCCATCTCGAGGGAGGTGTCGACATCCACGATCCCCGGTATTTTGGAGAATTCGCCGGCGATCTGCTTCGTATAGGCCTGTATCGCCGCAAGATCCGGCCCCCGGACGCTGTACTGGATCGGCACCTGCCGCTGGCCGCCGCCGATCATGGAGAAGTCCTCCGCCGATACCTTGAGACCGGGAAACTGTCTCAGCTTCTGGCGGATCTCTTTCTTCAGATCCATCTGGGTCTTCTTCCGTTCGCTCTTCGGGATGAGGCTGGTCATCATGATCGCCCGGTTGACCGAGCCGCCGATTCCCAGTCGGTAAAAGACCGCCCGGACCTCCGGCATCTCCCTCAGGATCTCCTCCGCCGGCCGGAAGAGCTCATCGGCCTTGTCCACCGAATAGTCGATGGGCGCCTCCAGACGGACGATGAACTGCCCCTGGTCCTCCGGCGGGGTGAACTCCTTCCCCAGATACTTCGTCATATAGAGGCTGCCGGCAAACAGGAGCAGGGCGCCGATGAGCATGATCACCCGGTGGTTCAGGGAAAAGGCCAGGACATGGCGGTAGCCCCCCTCCAGCTTCTTGTAGCCCCGTCAAACCAGTCCGCCAGGCGGCGATGCGGCTTTATGGCGGCCGAGGCACCGGCCGAGCCTTCCCGCTTGACCACGACAGGCTTCAGGAAGATCGAGGCCAGCATCGGCGTCAGGGTGAAGGAGACCAGCAGGGAGACGAGGATCGAAAAGACGACCGTCAGGGCGAACTGGAGAAAGAAGCGGCCGATCATCCCCTTCATGAAGGCGACGGGGAGGAAGATCGCCACGATGGCGAAGGTCGTCGCCATGACCGCCAGGCCGATCTCGGAGGTGGCGAAGGTCGCCGCCTCGCGCGGCGCCATCCCCTCCTCGACATGGCGGTAGATGTTCTCGATGACGATGATCGCGTCGTCGATCAGGAGCCCGACGGAGAGGGTCAGCGCCAGCATCGTCATGTTGTTGAAGGTGAACCCGAAGGCCCGGATCAGGGCGAAGGTGGCGATGATCGAGATCGGCAGGGCCACCGCGCTGATCAGCGTCGTCCGGACGTTCCCGAGGAAGATGAAGACGGCGAGGATCGCGAAGAAGCCCCCGAGGATCAGGTGCTTCTGCACCTCGTCGATGGAGCGCCGGATGAAGGTGGACTGGTCGATGGCGATGTTCAGGGTCATCCCCGGCGGGAGGGTCTTGTTGATCTTGTCGATCTCCGCCTTGACCGCGTTGACGACCTCCACGGTGTTCGTCCCGGACTGCTTCTGAACCCCCATCCCCACGGCCGGGATGCCGTTGAAGCGGGCGATGTCGCGCCGCTCCTGCATCCCGTCCTCCGCCTTCCCGACGTCCCGGAGGCGGACCGGGGCGCCCTTGTCGTAGGCGATGACCAGGTCGTTGAAATCGGGGACATTGAGGAACTCCCCCTTGACCTTGATCGTGTACTCCTTGGAGAGGCTCTCGATCCGGCCGCCGGGCAGCTCGACGTTCTGCCGCTGGAGGGCGCCCATGACGTCGCTCGCGGAAAGCCCGTAGGCCTGGAGCTTGCCGGAGTCGAGCCAGACGCGGACCTGCCGTCAGCTGGAGGCCGCCCAGTTGGATGTCGCCGACGCCGTTGATCCGCTGGAGCTGCTCCTTGAGGACCTCGTCGACGTAGGTGGAAAGCTCCCGGATCGATTTCTGCCCCGACAGATTCAGCCACATGACCGCCGTCGCATCGGGATCGACCTTGGCGATCCGGGGTTCGTCGATGTCCTCGGGAAGCTTGTTCCGGATCAGGGCGACCTTTTCCCGGACGTCCTGGACGGCAAGATCGATGTCCCGCTCGAGGACGAACTCGACCGTGACCCGGGAATCCCCCTCGGTGCTGCTCGAGGTGATCGACTTTACGCCGTTGATCGTGTTGACCGCCCCTTCGATCTTGTCGGTGATGTCGACGTCGATCACCTCGGGGCTCGCCCCGTTCAGGTGCGTGGAGATCGTGACGATGGGAAAATCGACCTTGGGGAAGAGATCCACGCCGATCTCCGGATAACTGACCGCACCGAGGACCACCAGGGCCATGATGACCATGGTGGCGAAAACCGGCCTTTTGACCGAGGTATCAGCGAGCCACATTGACCAGCACCCCTTCCATCAGATTGTTCTGTCCCACGGTCACGACGATCTCCTTCTCCTTGAGGCCCTTCGACGATCTCCATGAATTCTCCGTATTTCCGGCCGATCCGGACCTTCCGTCTCCTTTGCCCGATCCCCCTCGACGACAAAGAGCTTGGTCGTGGAGTTGTCGTAGAGAAGCGCGGTGATCGGGACGACGACCGTGTCCCGGGCCGGCCCGGTGTAGAGCGTCACGCGGGCGAAAAGCCCCGGCTTGAGGCTCCGATCCGCATTCGCCACGACGGCCTCGACCTGGAGGGAACGGGTCTTCTCCTCGAGGCTGGGATAGATCGTCTTCACCTGGCCGCGAAATTCGCGCCCGGGAAAGGCATCCACCACAAAGGCGACATCCTGACCCGCCCGGAGGCTTCCCACATCCTTCTCGGAAACGCTGAAGGAAAGTTTGAGAAGATCGGTGCGGATGATCGAGACGAGAAACGTGCCGTTGCGGATATAGTCCCCCGCGGTGACCTTCTTTTCCTTGATGCTGCCGGCCATGGGGGCATGGATCTTCGTCTTGGTCAATTTCTCCTTCGCCAGATCGAGTCCGGCCACTGCCCGTTCCACATCCCCCTGGGCAACGGCAAGACGCGCGACGATATCGTCAAACTGCTGCTTCGTGACCAGTTCCTCCCGGTAGAGGGCCTCCTTGCGCTGATGTTCCTGTTTCGCGTTGGCCAGGGCCGCCTCCGCCTGCTTCAGTATGGCCGTCGCTTGCTCAACGGCAAGCTGGTAATCGGTCTCCTTGATCTCGGCAATGACCTGACCGGGGGTTACGGGAGATCCTTCGTCGACGTGGATCGTCTTGAGGATTCCGTCCAGTTCGGAACTGACATTGACCATTTCGTACGGATTGAGGGTCCCGATCGACTCCACAAAAGGCCGGAGCGAGCGATTCTCCGCCGTCCAGACCCGGACGTTGACGGCCCGCTCCTTCTGCACCTTCTGTTCCTGTTTCTTGCATCCGATCATCCGCGAAGACCGCGACGCACAGGAGGATGGCCATGATCAGGGAACCAGCCCTGATCCTCCGCCGATCCGACCGTCTCTCCCCGGTTAAAGACGACGTTCGTCCGAACATGCAAAACTCCTTCCTGAAATAATGACACCTGTCATATATCATATCCTCGCTGATCTCGTACAGTCGGCTTCATCGCTCACTGTCTGCAAGCAGCGTCCCCGTAGCCTTCTTCATCCGGAGGAGGGCGTAGCTGGTAATTGTAAGCCGCCGACGCCGCCTTCCTCTCCGCCGACACCAGGAGGGTGTTGGCGTCCATCACATCGAGGCTGTTCGACAGACCGAATTCGAACTGCCTCGCCACGGCGCGGTAGTTGTCGCGGGCGAAGACCAGCTGATCGTTGAGGAACTGGAGGATCCCCTTCTGGGTGACCAGATCCAGGTAGGCGGTCTGGACCTCGATCTCGATCCCCTTCTTCAGATCCTCGTAATAAGAGCGCGGCCTGACGTTCCCGGGCCTTCGCCTCCGACACCTCGGCCTTCCGGAGCCCCCCCTCGAAGAAGGGGAAGTTCAGGGCAACGCCCGCCGTAGATGCTCTCCCGGTTCAGGCTCGCCGGTGGCCGGATACTGATCGGCCCCGGCATAGACCGCCGGATACGGAAACGGTGGGCCAGAAGGCCCCCTCGGCATATTTGATCTGATCCGCGGCGATCTGCTTCTGGACCTCCAGGCTCTTGAGGTCCGCCCGCGCCGCGAAGGCCTGTTCCTGGAAGACGTTCAGCGGCGGGAATATCACCCTCCTCCGCGGGGACTTCCCGGAGCGTAGAAGTGATCCTTGATCCCGACATTGCTCGCCAGGACGGCCATCGCCAGTTCGAGACCGTTCTTGGCCTGAAGGCGGTCCGACTTCGCCCCGGAGAGCTCCCCCTCCGCCCGGAGGAGGACGGTCCTGGTCACCTCGCCGATCCTGAGCCTTTTTTCAGCCGCTTCGCGGTATTTCGTCAAGACGCTCCAGGTTGGCATCGGCGATCTCCAGGTTCTTCCGGGCCATCAGGACATTGTAGTAGGCGGCGGCCACGTACCGGAGGAGATAGTCCTCGCGGATGGCCGTGAGATCATACCGGCTCTTCGTCACGTTCTGCTTGGAGATCCCGAGCGCCGTCAGTTCCCGACCGCTCAGGGAGACGGTCTCGTCCACCCGGACCCCCCAGGAGGAGGCCGCTCTCCGGCTGGATGACGCTCCCGTCGCGGTGAATTTCTTTTCCGAATACTGGGTGTAGCCGCCGTGGCGGTCAGACGGGGCAGCAGATAGGAGAAGGCCTTATCCTTTCCCATCTCCGCAATCGTGAGGTTTTCCTCGGCCACCTTGAGCTTTTCGGAACGGGTCAGGGCGATCCGGCAGAGATCGTCCAGGGAATACTCCTCGGCAAAAAGGGAGGCCGGCGCCGCCAGCAGAAAGAAGAACGCAAGAACGCCGGCGCATCGCAATTCGATAACCATTTTCTTCATTCCCACTCCTTAATTCAACTGCGATCAACCTGACTGCGAAATCACGTGCATACTCCAAATGCTCCGATGGATTCACTCCATCCCGTCCGGCACGGCGACCCCCATCGCCCGCTCCAGCCTGGCCCGGCTGATGCTGAAGTCGCCGAGGGCGTTGTCGTGGTCCGATCTGGCCTTCGTGAGGAGGGTCTGGGCATCGATCACATCGGTCGAGGTCCCCACCTGCTCCCGGTACCGCTCGGTGTTGATCCGGAAATTCTCCTCGGCCTGTTCGATCGCCTTTTTCGCCACCTGGACCTGTTTTTCCGCCTCATGGAGGAGGAGGAAGGCGTTCTTCACCTCGAGGGTGATCTGATCCCGGATGTTGGTCAGGATGTCCGCCGCCTGGTTTTCCCGGCTGAGACCGGCATCCACACGGTTTTTCGTCTTCCCCCACTCCCAGAAATTCCAGTTCGCCACCGCCATGACGTACCAGCTCTCCTGGTCCTTGTAGGGGCTTCCGGCGACGCCCGGCGTGTCGCCGTACCTCGCGTAGTTCCCGACCAGGCTGACGTTCGGGTAATACTCGCTCTGCGACAGCTTGACGAGACTCTTCGCCTGTTCCAGACGGAGGGCGTAAGACCGGATCTCCGGCCGGTTCTCCAGGGCCGCGGCGATACAGGCGTCGAGCGGCTTCTCAAAGGTCTGTTCGTTCAGGATGTCCTCGATCTCGACAGGGGCGTTGATCTCCCGCCGGAGGAGCGTGTTGAATTTCGATTTGGCCATTTCCACGCCGTTTTCCGCCCGGACCAGAAACTGCCGGCCGTTGGCCAGTTCGACCTCGGCGTAGAGGAGGTCGTTGCGGGGAATGATGCCGACGTCGTAAAACCCCTGGGCCGTATCCCGGTGGGCCGTCAACCGCTCGAGGGACTGCTTGGCCACAGCGAGGATCCGGCTCGGCCTTCAGGATATTGAAATAGGCGATCTTCACCTCCTGGACGAGGTCCTGGACCGTCGCGGTCTCGTCGAGGCGGGCGATATCGGCCGCCAGATGCGGCTCGCCTCGTAGTTCGCCAGGATTCCGCCTCCGGCAAAGAGGGGCTGTCGCGCCTCGACCGTCCAGTTGTAGTTGTCCTTCGTCCCCGCCTGGTAAAGTGCTCGGCAGGGATCAGCGGACGGGCAGCCCGGGAAAGATTACGAAGATACGGATCCTCGTTGAGCGGGTGTAGCTGTAGGACGTGCTGAATTTCGGGAGGAACCCGGTGAAGGCCTCCTTCCGCTGCGCCTCCGCCCCCCGGACCCCTTCCTGCGCCGCGTGGATGAGGACGCTCTGCTTCAGGGCCAGATCGATGCTCTCGGAAAGCGACAGGGGCTTGATCGTCTCCGCCGCAAGGAGCGGCCGTCACCGCTGCGCAATCAGCAGGACGATGACTGCTCCCCAGAGAAACCATTTCTTTAGTGCGCATTTTTCCTGACCCCCTCCAGAAAAATGTCGATCACAAACGGGACGTTGTCTCATGAGAGACGCCCCCTCCATCATGGCCAGCCATTTGGAGGCACAGGAATTGATGATGCCCGTCAGCGCGGCGGCCATCATCCGCGGATCCATCTCCTTCAGGAGTGCCGGCGCGGATCCCCTCGCGCATCACCTCTTCGATGAAGGAGACGTGGACGGCGTAATCGGCCATCATCCGCTTCCGGAGCTCGGCGCTTCCCTCGGAGAGCGAAAGATGATCCCCCCGGATGAAGATGCTGCAGAATTCCGCATTGTTCTTCGACGAACCGGAATTGTGAAGCGACCAGACAGTTCGATCTTCCGGATGATATCCGCCTCTTTGGCCACCGACTCCCGGATGCCGGAGTACATCATGTTCAGCTTTTCGGTGAGCATCGCGGTGTAGAGCTGCTCCTTGCTCTCGAAGAACTGGTAGAGCGTACCGACGGCGAATCCCGAGGCGCGCGGCGATCTCCGCCACGGTGGTGTTGTGGAATCCCTTGGCGGCAAAGATCTTCTCCGCCTGTTCGAGGATCTCCGCCCGCCTCAGGTTGAATTCCCGTTCCTTGCGCTTCGCTTTTTCCATCGTTGATCCCAGGTTCACATAATAGAAGGGCCGTTCATTTTATGAATGGCGGTTCACCATGCTTTCAAAACCGATTTTGTCAAGCGGAATTTCATCGCGGCGGGATGCGCCGCAGAATGAACGGAAGACGTCTGGGAGACGGTTGATGGATCTCCAGGGTGCTTCATAAAGAACAATTACAGGAAGCGACCGTTCGGCTACACAGCGGCGTTACGCCTTCCTCATCCCTCTATCTGAACCCGTTAGAGATAACGCGGCAGAGCTTGGCCAGAGAACGTCGTTTCCCGCGCCCCACGACGATCCAGGAATCCTTCGTCCGGAAGGCCTCGAAAGGGGTGATCGAGGGTGCGCCGCTCAGCGGTCCGGGAATGTTCCCGTGATCGTGTAGCGGGCGATGGCGTCTTCGAGAACCGCGAAGAGGCCGTCGACCATCACTCGTCGTAGATCTGCCCGCGTCCCGTTTGTCTGTACTCCAGCGCGGCGAGGATGCCGATCGCGGCCTGCTTGGCCGGCGATAATGTCGCCGACGGAGGAGCCCACGCGGCAGGAGGGCTGCGGGCCGGACCGGCGACGCCGATCAGGGTCGCTGTACGCCCGGGCGACGATGTCGAGGAGAGGCGTGCGGCGTATTCGGGCTGTCGTGGCCAAGCCGGAGATGGCCGCATAGACGACACCGGGATTCATCGGCCGGATCTCCTCCCAGCGACGACTGACTTGACGCTATACCACATGAGGGCGAGAAAAGAGGCTTGCTATGTCAACAAGTATCTGCCACTTATGCAATGCACCAAATGACAAAAGGCTTGTCCATCCCCCTTACGGTACGGTATAGGAGTGCTCCGGCGGGGAGTCCGCCGGAACAATGCATGAGGAGGTTATGGTGTGAAGGTCATCTTTTTGGGAACGAACGGCTGGTACGATACGGAAACGGGAAACACGATCTGCACGCTGATCCAGACGGAGCAGTACGACATCATTCTCGATGCGGGAAATGGCCTCCACCGGGCGGACCGGTATCTCGACGGCGAAAAGCCGACCTTCCTTTTCCTCAGCCACTTCCACATCGACCATATCGAGGGACTGCATATCCTGGCGAAGTTCCGGTTCACCGAGGGGCTCGTCATCTGCGGCCCCACGGGGTGCCGCAACATCCTGGGGACCTTCCTCAACCAACCCTTTACGGTCCCCCTTGCCGATCTTCCCTACCCCACCCGGATCATGGAAATGCCGGAAGAGGCCGCCTCGCTTCCCTTCCCCGTGGAGGCCCTGCCGCTCCGCCACTCCTCGCTCACCCTGGGCTACCGGATCACGATCGACGGCCGTATCGTCGCCTATTGCCCGGACACGGGTTACTGCGAAAACGCCGTGACACTGGGCCGTTCGGCCGATCTGCTCATCACGGAGTGCGCCTACAAACAGGGCCAGTCCTGCGAGGTCTGGCCCCATCTCAATCCGGAGACGGCGGCGCGGATCGCCTGCGAGGCGGGGGCGAAACGGCTCGTCCTCACCCATTTCGACGCGGGGGTTTATCAGAGCCTTCCCGAACGGAAGGAATCGGAGGCGGTTGCCGCCGGGATCTTCCCTGCGACGACTGCCGGGATGGATGGTCTCGAACTCGTTCTCTAATCGAGCATGTCCCTGAGCATGGGAAGCTGCAGGTCCATCGCCCGCTTCCCTTCTTCGATCGCTTCATCGGCCCGGTTGAACTCCATCAGCCCGATATGGGCCAGCTTCGGCTTGACGAGGACGTCCGGCGGGTCGGCGAGGAGCCGCTGGCGGGTGATGGCGTCCTGCATGATCTTCACGGAGGTGGCCATCACGTCGAAGAGCGACGGCCCCCGCTCAGGCTGTTCCTGGAAGATCTGGCGAAAGAGGGTGAGATTCCCCTGCTGGGCCGTCTGGTTGAGAAACGCCGCCCAGCGACCCTGGGCCCAAGACGAAATCCCGTTCTTGTTCGCTGCCGTTGTTGTTCGGGGGGTCGGCCATCCGTCGAACCTTCGGTTTTCCCATGATGTCCGAATTCAGATTGACCGCGATGACGATGTCGGCGCCCATCGCCCGGCAGGGCGACACGGGCACGGGATTCACCAGCCCCCCGTCCACCAGCCACTGGCCGTTCCGTCCGTAGGGGGTGAAAATGCCCGGAAGCGAGATACTCGCCCGGATGGCATCGATGAGCGATCCTTCGCGGATCCAGACCTCTTTGCCCGTCTTGAGATCGGTCGCGACGGCGGAGAAAGGCACCGGCAGCTCCTCGATCCTCGGATCGGACAGGATTCCCCGCAGATATCCGCTGATCTTCTCGCCTTCGACCAGTCCGGAACGGGGGATCATCACATCCATGAAACCGATGATGTGCGACCAGGAAAGCTTCCGAACCCACCGATCCAGCGGATCGAGAAATCCGGCCGCATAGGAACCCGCGACGAGCGCGCCGATGGAGGCGCCGCAGGTGATAATCGATCGGGATCCCCGCCTCCAGCAGGCTCCGGATCACACCGATATGAGACCATCCCCGGGCAGACCCGCTGCCCAACGCAATACCCACTTTTTTTGCCAATGGACTTTACCGTTCCTTATGCAAATGCAATTTTGCGGCACCCTATCACATTCACCGATACAATGCGAAAACAAATGTCCCGAAGCGAAATATGCATGTTGGGCAGACGCAAGCTGTTACACTAAAAACCCCTTGACATGCCAGGGTGCTTCTCTTATCCTCGTTTCGCACCAAAGTAAGGTCTGATGAGCAGTTACGCGGCCAGGACCCATTCTTGGGAAAATCATTCGTTTTATATCGCTAAACTGAGGAGACGATCATGGAAAATCGGGAAATGCTTTTGGATGAAATCTTTGAGACGGCGCTTCAAAATGACATGACCTATTTCGGTTGAACCCAATCCGTTCTTGCAGCTTTGCAGGAAAAATTAAACGTGGGCAGCCCGGAGGTTTTTAAAGCCGGAAGCGCTCTGGCCGGGGGTGTGGCAAGAAGAGGCGAAACATGCGGCGCTCTCACAGGCGCCATCATGGCGGTTTGTTCCGTCGTTGGACGGGAGAGGCTTGAAGATCGGGAGCAATATGGAAAAGCGATGGAAGAAGCCGGTCGGGTGTATGACCGGTTCGATGAAGAAGTCGGCCATACGCTTTGCGCGGAGATCCATAAGAAATGGTTTGGCAAGGTCTATCATCTGATCATCCCGGAGGAGAGGACAGCCTTTCACGATGCGGGCGGCCACAGCAGGACGGGATGCCCTAAAGTTTGCGGGATTGCCGCCAGGATCGCCGCGGAGGTCCTTCTCGACATCAAGGAGAAGAGAATTCCGAGCCACCCGACAAGATTCTTGACTTTAAGCGTATTTTTTGTTGAGATGGCGGCAGTTCTTTCACCTGCCGAAACGAAGCGCACCGCAACCCTCATCGGGATCTCTTGCGCCCACAGGAGCGATGGTCCGGGATGTCAAAGCTGAAGACTTTCCTGCGCAATCGGAACGGGATCTTTCTCCTCGCCTTGGCCGCGAGCCTTCTCGTTCCTCGGGCCGCCCCGGTGACGAGGCATCTGGTCCTGCCCGCCCTCGCCTTGGCGATGGCCCTCTCCACGATGGAGATCGGGAACGAGGTCTTTCGCAGGCCCCGCTCCCTCCTCTTTCCGGCCCTGCTCGGGATCATCATGAGCTACATCATCCTCGGGAACATCATCATCGGACTCAGCGCCCTCCTGATCCGCGACGAGATGACTCTGGACCGGTTTTGTTCTTCTCGCGGCGGCGCCGCCGGCCGTCGCGGTGATCCCCTTCTCCGGTTTCCTCCGCGGCAACGGCCCCCTTTCCCTGATCGGCACGGTCGGCGCCTATCTGGGCGCCCTGGTGATCATGCCGCTCATCGCCCTTACGCTCCTCAGTTCCGCGGCGTTCGATCCGCTCAAGCTCCTCATGATCACCCTGGAACTGATCGTCCTTCCCCTCGCCTTCTCCCGGCTGCTGATCCGGAAGGGCTGGAAGGAGCGGATCGAACCATACCGGGGAACCGTCACGAACTGGAGTTTCTTTATCGTCCTCTACACCATGGTCGGCCTGAACCGCGACGTTCTCCTGGGCCAGACATGGTCCCTCCTTCCCGTCGCCTTCATCTCCCTCCTCTCCATGTTTCTTCTCGGCTTCCTCATCGACTGGGTGTGCGGCCTGTTTCACATCCCGAAGGAGACCCGGACCAGCCTCGTGCTGTTGGGAACCCTCAAAAACCAGGGTCTGTCGAGCGGCCTCGCCCTGACGCTGTTCAGTCAGGAGGCGGCCATCCCCTCGACGGTGTCGACGATGATCATGATCGGTTACATTATCTGGCTGGATTTCAGGAAACGCTGGGATTGAAATAAAGAGAAGGATGTAGCGAAGGGAGGGAAGAGGTCCATGATGGAGTATCCTTTGTTGCTGAGAACGTTTCTTTTGAGGGCGGCGAAGTATTTCCCGAAGAAGGAAGTGGTTTCCGTCTATCCCAACAACGAAATCTTCCGTTACACCTACGCCGATTATTTCAAGAGGACCTGCCAGCTCGCCCATGCCTTGGAGTTCCTGGGGGTAAAGCGCGGCGATCATGTGGCCAGCATGGCGCTGAACCACCATCGGCACCTCGAACTCTACTTCGGCGTCCCCTGCATGGGGGCCGCCCTGCACACCACGAATTTCCGCCTCCCTTTGCACCATCTCGTCTACATCATCAACCACGCCGAGGACAAGGTGATGTTCGTCGACGAGGAGCTGGCCTTCATCATCGACGCAATCAAGGATCAGTTGAAGACCGTCAAGCACTACGTCATCATGTCGCAGACCGGCAAGATGCCCCAGACGGGGCTCTCTCCGGTCTATCTCTATGACGATCTCATCGCCCGGTTTCCCGAGAGCTACGACTTCCCCGACAACCTGAGCGAATGGGATCCGGCGATCATATGCTATACCTCCGCCACGACGGGCGATCCCAAGGGCGTCGTCTACAGCCATCGGGCGCTCATTCTCCACAGCTATGCGGTGGGTTTCATGCTTCGGGTTCGGAAAGCGACTGCGCCCTGCACATCGTCCCCATGTTTCACGCAAACGCATGGGGGCTGCCTTTCGGCAGCATCAGCGCCGGCTGCAAGCAGGTCCTGCCTGGGCGAGAGACGATCAACATGGCCGCCATCTGCAAGGTGATCGCCGAGGAGAAAGTCAGCTTCATGGCCGGGGTCCCCACGATCTGGCTGATGCTCTACAACTACCTGGAGGCGGGCGGCAAGTACGATTTCTCATCGCTCAAGACCATCGTCTCCGGCGGTTCGGCCTGCCCGCGTTTTCTGATGGAGACCTTGAACGAAAAGTACGGTTTCCCGATCATGCAGGCCTACGGCATGACCGAGACGACGCCGCTGGCGCTCGCCGCCATCCCGAAAGGCTCCATGGCAGACTGGTCGAAGGATAAGCTCTACGACGTCAAATCCAGCGCCGGCATTCTGGCGCCCGGTCTCGAGATGAAGATCGTCAACGAAAAGGGACAGGAGGTGAAGGCCGACGGGAAGGAGTGGGGCGAGCTCCTCTTCCGGGGACCCTGGATCGCCAAGGAATATTACAAGGATCCCGAACGGTCGAAGCCTGTCTTCGAGGGGGGCTGGCTTCACACGGGCGATGTGGGGACGATCGACGAGGAGGGCTACGTCCGTCTCGTGGACCGGACGAAGGACCTCGTCAAGAGCGGCGGCGAGTGGATCTCCTCCGTCGACCTGGAGAACCTCATCATGGCCCATCCGGCCATCGCGGAGGCCGCCGTGATCGGCATCCCTCACAGCAAATGGGTGGAGCGCCCCCTGGGCTGCGTCGTCGTCAAGCCGGGCTGTACGGTCACGGAGGAGGAGCTCAAGGTGTTCCTGAAGGACAAGGTCAAGGCCGCCTGGTGGATCCCGGACCACTTCGTCTTCCTGGACCAGATCCCCAAGACCAGCGTGGGGAAGTTCAGCAAAAAGGATCTCCGTGAGATGGTCGCCAGCGGCAAGATCCGGTCCCGGATGAATGAGGGAGTACGCACCTCTCACGGATCTATTTACTGGAAAGACGGAGGAGGCGATGATAGAATGAGACTAGCAATCAACTCTACCGAAAAGAAAGGACAGCAGACGATGATCACGTTACCCGAACTGCCCTATGCCAAGGACGCCCTGGCGCCGGTCATCAGCGCCAATACGCTGGAGTTCCACTACGGCAAGCACCACAGGGCCTATGTGGACAACCTGGACAAACTGATCGCCGGAACCGAGCTGGCCGATGCGGACCTGGAGACCATCATCAAGAAAGTCGCCGGCGATCCGGCCAAGGTCGGGGATCTTCAACAACGCCGCCCAGGTCTGGAACCATTCCTTCTACTGGAAATGCCTGAAGGCCGGAGGCGGCGGCGCGCCGACCGGCGCCGTCGCCGCGAAGATCAACGCCGCCTGGGGAAGCTACGAAAAATTTGCGGAAGAGCTGAAGAACGCCGGCGTGACCCAGTTCGGCAGCGGCTGGGCATGGCTGGTCCTCGACGGCGGTCAGTTGAAGATCACGAAGACCGCCAACGCCGACACGCCCATCGCCCACGGCCATAAAACCGCTGCTCACCCTCGACGTCTGGGAACATGCCTACTACCTCGACTACCAGAACCGCCGTCCCGATTATCTGAGCCGCGGTGATCGCCAAGCTGATCAACTGGGATTTCGTCAACGCCAACCTCGGCTGATCGTTTCGGAGCCGGGATACCGACCGGCCCCGGAAAATGCGGCATGGTGCGATAAGGTTCAAGGCAGGTCATTTTTCCACAAATCCTCTTTCCCGTCCGAAAGACGGGAGAGAGGATCAATACCCAGAGCCAAGGAGGACAATCTCATGAAATGCAACGTCGGCAAAACGGATCGCATCATCCGGGTCATCATCGGACTCGCCATCATCTGGGCAGGTTTTTACTATGAGAACTGGTGGGGCGTCATCGGCATCGTTTTTCTGGTCACCGCGGCCATCGGCCACTGCCCCCTCTATGTCCCCTTCAAATTTTCCACTTGCCGGAAGGACGATTGATAGAGGCATTTGATCGTCATGCCGGAAACCGGCTTGGTTAACAGGCTCGACATGATTGGGTATCCATCATGCAGACAGATCATGGAGATTACAACCGGGGCCACCGAAAGCGCTTGCAGGAGAAATTCACGACCGCAGGAATTGAGGCCCTCCATGAGTACGAGGCGCTGGAACTCCTCCTCACCTATGTGATCCGGCGGCAGGACGTTAAACCACAGGCCAAGGCGCTCCTGGAAAAGTTCGGTTCCGTCAAAGGGATTATGGACGCGGAGATCGACGATCTGAAGACGGTACCGCGGCATCGGCAATCACTCCGCGATCCTCTTCAAGCTCATCAAGGAAATCGCCGTCTCTCTACCTCAAGCAAAAGGCCATGGAGAAGAAACAGGTCTCCTGTACAACGGAGCTTTTGGATTTCTGCCGGACAAAAATGGGCGGGAAGAAGGATGAGGAGTTCTGCGTGATCTACCTGGACGCGCAGAACCAGATCATCGAGTTCGAAACGGTCCAGAAGGGGATCGTCAACCAGGCCGTGGTCTACCCGCGGCAGGTCCTGGAAAGCGCTCTGAAGAAAAAGGCCTCGGCGATCATCCTCGCCCATAACCACCCCTCCGGCCATGTCCGCCCTTCGGATGCGGATATCCGACTCACCAAGACGATCCAGGAGACGGCCAAGGTGCTGGACATTCTCGTCCACGATCACATCATCATCGGCGAAAACCGCTTTTTCAGTTTCCGGGAAGAGGGGCTGATGCCCTGATCTCGAAAGGACGGTGTCGTGCCGCATGGCACGGAACACGAAAAGACGGGAGGACGTCAGCGCAATGACCCCCGCGTCTTGTTCGCTCGATACAGGATTACGATTGTTTCATCATGGAGATTGCTGCAGGACACGCAAAAGGAACGGCTTACCGTTCTTCCCGTCAACCCTCTCTTTGAGTTCCTTGCCGACCTTGAAGAAGGGCAGCTTCTTGGGAGAAACCTTGATGCTCTTTCCGGTCTTGGGGTTTCTTCCCGTATAGGCGTCATATTTTCGTACGACGAAACTTCCGAATCCCCTGATTTCGATCCGGCCGTTTTTCCTGAGTTCATCGGTAAATCCCTTGAATACCAGATTAACCAGGTCAATCGCCTTCTTTTCCGTCAGGTTTTCCTTTCGACTTAACTCCTCAATGAGTCCAGATTTGTTCATGACCTCCTCCTTATGATGGCTTATCACGCTCTGCTTTTCATGAACCAGGTAAAATCCGCACCGGTTCAAATAACATGATAATATATCTTTATTTTCGGCGACTATTATTTATTTTCAAATGAATGTCAAGACAATTTTTTTCCGGTTTTCCGGCTACCTGCCAGTAGCCAGAAGCCGCTCCACCTCACGCGGGGTCAGCATGCGCCAGGCTCCTTCGCGGAGGGATGCGAGAGTGATGATCCGCAACGGCCACGCGGATCAAGCGGCTGACGGAATGTCCAAAGAGTCGAAAGCTCGCCTGATTACTCGATTTCTTCCCGTCAACCTGCTCTTTGAGCTCCTTGCCGACCTTGAAGAAGGGGAGCCTCTTGGGAGAAACCTTGATGCTCTTTCCGGTCTTGGGGTTTCTTCCCGTATAGGCGTCATATTTCCGTACGACGAAGCTTCCGAACCCCCTGATTTCGATCCGGCCGTTTTTCCTGAGTTCATCGGTAAATCCTTTGAATACCAGATTAACCAGGTCAATCGCCTTCTTTTCCGTCAGGTTTTCCTTTCGACTTAACGCCTCAATGAGTCCAGATTTGTTCATGACCTCCTCCTTAATAATGGCTCATCACGCTCACTTTCTATAAACCAGGTAAAATCCATACCTGTTCAAATAACGTGATAATATGTCTTTATTTTCGGCGACTATTATTTATTTTCAAATGAATGTCAAGACAATTTTTTTCCGTCTTTCGGCTTCCCGCCAGTCGCCAGAAGCCGCTCCACTTCCCGAGGGGTCAGCAAACGCCAGGCTCCTTCGCGGAGGGAGCCGAGCGTGATATCCGCAACGGCCACTGCGGACCAGGCGGCGACGGGATGGCCGAGGGAGTCAAAAGCCCGCCTGATCACACGGTTTCTTCCGTCGGTGAGGGTGAGGGTAAGCCAGGTGCTCCCGGGATTCGTCTTTTCGAGCCGAACGTCGGCCGGTGCAAATCTTCCGTCGGGAAGGTCGATCCCGTTTTCCAGAGCCTTGAGCTCCCCCTTCAGGAGATGCCCTTCCACCTTGACGCGGTAGGTCTTCGGGATTCCGTAGCGGGGATGCTGGAGCCGCTGGGCAAACTCCCCGTCATTGGTCAGGATGAGGAGTCCCTCCGAGTCATAGTCCAGGCGTCCGACCGGATAGACACGCTCCGCGACGCCGTTGAGGAGATCCGTCACGATGGGCCTCCCCTGCGGATCGCTCAGGGTCGTCACATACCCCTGCGGCTTGTGCAGCAGGAGGTAGATCCTTTCCGTCTCCAGGGAGATGAGTCTGCCGTCCACCCGGATTTCATCCTTCCCCGGATCCGCCTTTGTTCCCGGTTCAACCACGACAGTCCTGTTGACGCTGATCCGGCCCTCGGCGATCATCTTTTCCGCCGCGCGACGGGATGAAACACCGGCCCTGGAGAGGATCTTCTGTAGACGTTCTTCCATAGCGACTACTCCTGCTGTTCACTGCCATTATTCTGCAAATCCTTCAACTCCCTGAGAGTCGGCAATTCGGACAGATCCTTGAGATTGAAGACCTCGAGAAATTTCTTGGTCGTTCCGTAGATGATCGGTTTACCGGGAACATCCTTCCTGCCTACGATCCGGACGAGCTTCTTCTCCAGGAGCCCCTTCAGAGCGCCGCTCGCATCGACGCCGCGTATCCGGTCGATCTCGGATTTCACGAGCGGCTGACGGTAGGCGACCACGGCCAGGGTCTCGAGGGCGGCCGGAGACAGCATCGCGGGCCGTGCGGCCTTCAATTTCCGGATCCAGGGGGCCAGATCCTGTCTCGTCCGGAACTGAAAACCGCCGGCGACCTCCGCGAGGCAGATCCCGCCCCCCCGCGCGTCGTACTCCCGGACCAGTTCCTCGAGGAGGGACACAATCTCCTTCTTTTCCGTATCAGGCAGGATCTCCGCCGCCCGCTCCAGGGTCAGCGGGGTTTCGGAGGCGAAGATGAGCGCCTCGAGGATCGCGATTTTTTCTTCCATCATCCCTCCACCGCCAGAAACAGCCGTATGGCTCCGAAGGGTCCCGACTGGTAGGCCCGGACCATCCGGAGTTTCATGAGTTCCAGGATCGCAAGAAACGTGTAGACGATCCGCTTTCTGTCGGTTCTCTCTCCGAGCAGATCAGTGAAAGTCAACTCCTTCTCTTCGGACAACCTCTCCATGATCTCGTTGATCCGGTCGGTCAGCGACATCTTCTCCGTATCGATCGCCAGGTCCTCCGTGTGATCGAGGCCGGCGATGATCAGACGAAAGGCTTGAACGAGTTCAAAGACACCGACCTCGATCATCACCTCTTCCTCTTGCTCCGCGGCGGCAGGCTCTTCCGCAGGTGCGCCCCGCGTAAAGACATCCCGATCAAGAAGGGGGCGGGACTCCAGACTGAGCGCCGCTTCCTTGAAGGCCTGGTACTCCAGGAGCTGCTGGACCAGTTCCGCGCGGGGGTCTTCTCCTTCCTCTCCTTCCTCCTCGCCCTCGACCGGCGGCAGGAGCAGCCGCGACTTGATGTGGATGAGCGTCGCGGCCAGGACCAGATACTCCCCGGCAAGGTCCAGATTGAGAGAGCGCATGATATCGAGATAGTCCAGATACTGCTCGGTGATCAGGGCAATGGGGATATTGTAGATGTCGATCTCGTTTTTCCGGATGAGATAGAGCAGAAGATCCAGAGGACCCTCAAAGATGTCGAGCTTGATCTCATAGCTCATGGCTTATTTTCATGGCTTCCCGCACCTCTGCAAGCGTCGCCTTCGCAATCCTGGCGGCCCGGCGGTTGCCGTCTTCGATGATCGCCCGGACCTCTTCGGGATGGGCCAGGTAGTGGTCCCGCCGCTCGTGGATCGGCCTCATCCCCTCCGCAACGGCCACGGCCAGTCGTCGCTTGCATTCCGTGCAGCCGATGGCCGCACTCCGGCAGGCGGGCGCAATCTCTGCGACGTCCGCCGAGGGAGAATAGAGCTGGTGAAAGGTGAAGACATTGCAGAGTTCCGGACGGCCGGGATCGCTTTTCCGCTGCCGCTGCGGATCGGTGAACATCGCCGCGACCTTCTTTTTCAGGGCGTCGCCCCTGTCGCTCATGAAGATCGAATTGTCGTAGGACTTGCTCATTTTCCGCCCGTCGATGCCCAGAAGCTTCGGAACTTCCGTCAGGAGCGGCTCGGGGATGGGAAAGATCTCGCCATAGAGAAAATTGAAGCGGCGGGCGATCTCGCGGGTCAGCTCCACATGGGGGAGCTGATCGACGCCGACCGGCACGCCGTAGGCCTTGTACATGATGATGTCCGCCGCCTGCAGTACGGGATAGCCGAGAAAACCGAACGTCGAGAGGTCTTTTTGCGAGAGCTCCTCCTTCATCTCCTTGTAGGTCGGATTCCTCTCCAGCCAGGCCAGGGGGGTGATCATGGAGAGCAGGAGGAAGAGTTCGGCATGTTCCTTGATGGTCGACTGGATGAAGAGGGTGCTCTTCTCCGGATCCAGCCCGGCAGCGAGCCAGTCGATCACCATGTCGATCGTGTTCGCCCGGATCTCGTCGGTGTTCGCGTAGTCGCTCGTGAGCGCATGCCAGTCGGCCACAAAGTAGTAGCAGTCGTAATCGCCGTGATTCTGCAAGGCGATCCAGTTCGAAAGCGCACCGTGCAGATTGCCCAGATGGAGCTTTCCCGTGGGTCTCATCCCGCTCAAAATCCGTTTTCTGGTCAATTCTTCCTCCTGCAATGGACGATCTGCAACCCCCTGCGTTTCTCCCGCGTGACCGGACAGGGGACAAGCGGATTAACCGCCTTAAACAGGGTCATAAAAGGGGTTGGATAAGGCCCGATGTCGTGCGTCCTATAACAGATAGAACCGGACGTGTCAACGGAATCAGGGCAAGCGATCATCCTCCCTGTGAATCGGCAAATGGGCTCAATAAGACCGCCTACTGGGCAAACGAAAAGACCTCCACAAAGAAAAATGGAGGCCTTTCGTTTCGATTCTTTATAATCCGTTTATTTTACTTTGTCTGCCAGTGCCTTGCCTGCTTTGAATTTGACGACCTTTTTGGCTGCGATCTTGATGGTTTTTCCGGTCTGCGGGTTTCTTCCTTCGCGGGCCTTTCTCTTCACCACGGAGAATGTTCCGAACCCAACCAGCCCGAGCTTGCCGCTTTTCTTGAGTTCCTTTGCCACCGCCGCGGTATAGGCCTCCAGCGCCTTCGCTGCGGCTGCCTTCGTAACCGCTGCCCCCTCCGCCATCACCGCAATCAATTCTGCCTTTGTCATTCCTTTACGTCCCCCTTTCATCAATAGTTTTTTTAATGGAACATAACGTCATCACCACCACACGGTGGCTAAACCCAAAGCCGGTTATCCCCGGCACATAAGACAAACGCCGGAGAAACTGCCATCACGGTAACATTACTTATCATCTTTATGCTTGCGAAGAAAATCGACGTAAACCGGAAATATGACATCGGGCTTTAATCCATTCAGAATTGTTAAAGATTTATAGACAACCCGCCATTAGCTTCAACTTGGAGATACCCCTAACACAAAGAAAAACAACAATCAAGAAAAATCTTTATTTTTTATTGAGCAATGACGGCGGTTTGACAAGCAAGAGGTCTTGTGTTACTTAACCGCGGGCAATCTGGAAGGATGAGGGACGATGACGGTCGCCTGTCATACTGGCATTTCTCTGATCCAGCCACTCGAGCTCGTCTAACGGCCGTTGGTTCTTTTCTTCACAAGGAAATAGAGCTCTCCCCTCTCCTTCAGGCTTCCCGCAAGCATCTCCGCCTCGTCACCGCTTCCGCAGAAGAGATCGACCCGTCCCGCTCCCTTGATCACTCCGCCCGCATCCTGACTGACGACGAAACGGGAGAAGGGGATCCAGGACTCCACATTCCCCTCCTTGTCGAGGATCGGCTTCCTCGCCCGCATGAAGGCCAGCGCCCCCTTCGGAAAGACGGCGGCATCGGTCGCAATGGAGCGGCCCGCCGTCAGGATCTCCCCGAGAGAACCGACAGGCCCTTCGTTGACTTCGCGGAAAAAAATAAAACTCTCGTTGTGGCCGAGGATCTCCGAGAGATCTTCCGGGTGTTCCCGGAGATAGCGCTTGATCGCCTGATAGGAAATCTCCTGCGGGGTGATCTTCCCCGTATCCATCAGAAAACGCCCCAGGCTCTGGAAGGGACGTCCGTTTTTCAGCGCATAGCCGATCTGGAGGAGCTTTCCGTTCGGCAGTCTGATCTTGCCGGATCCCTGGGTATGAAGAAAGAAAAGAGCGATCCGGTCATCCACCCAGGCGATCTCGAGATTCCGACCGGCCAGCGAACCGAGATCTTCGATCTCGCTCCGGCTGTAATAAGGGATCAGTTCGCCGTTTTTCACCCGGCCGACCAGCTGTTCGCATTGATACTTTTCACCGAATTTGCCGAGATTGACAACGATGGCGTCATTCGGCGCCCTGTAGATCGGATACCGATATTTCTCGGTCTTCTTCAGCGACCCGTTCATGATCGGCTCGAAATAGCCGGTGAACAGGACGGTGTTCTTCCCGTCCAGGCCGGTCGACTGATAGACGTCGAAGGTCTCCCGGATCCGCGCCTGCTTGATCTCGTCCGGCTCGTCCCGCCGGAGGATCTCCCGGAGGGCGATGAGGGATTCCCTGAGTTCCCGGACGGTAACCACCGTGTCGTCCATCCGGTCGGGGTCCGTTTCCGGCGGCCCGGTTGTAATACTGGAGGCTCTTTTCGATGGCCTTCTCCAGCGAGGCCAGGTCCATGTCGTCCGCAAAAAGGGGAAGCTGATCGGCGGGCAGCCGGACAAGCGGGGGGCGGTTTCGGAAAGGGCGTTGCGGGATGCCGCGGAGGAACCGGTTTGACTGCCGACGGCGGCGGCACCGGCCGCGGCGCCGGTTTCCTGACCCGGCCGGCACATCCGGACAGGAACAAGCAGGACCAGCCAAAAGGATCAGGGCGCGTCTGGCCATCTCACAGCTCCAGGATCATGGCGACTTCATCGCAGAAATCGGGATATTTGGAACAGCGGAAGCAATCGGACCAGATCTTCTCGGGAAGCGTGGAACGCTCGACATCCCGGAAACCGAGCTTCCGGAAAAACTCATGTTTGTAGGTCAGGGTGAAGATCCGGAAGAGCTCCAGCGTGATCGCCTCGGAGATGCAGGCCTCCACGAGATTCCGTCCGATCCCTTCCTTTCGGTGTTCCTCATCCACATAGAGGGAGCGGATCTCCGCCAGGTTCTCCCAGATGATGCTCATCGCGCAGATCCCGAGGATTTCATCCTTCCCGTCGTCCTGATAGATGAAGAAATCCCGCAGACTGCCGTAGATATCCATCAGCGAACGGGGGAGCATCTCCCCCCTCCCCGAAGAGAGATTGATCAGCCGGTGAATCGTCTTGACATCCCCGATACGGGCTTTTCTCAGCATCTCTCACTCCTGGCTACACCGACTTGAATACTTCATCTGAATCTCATGCAAGCAGCCCGCCGCCGAGTCCGCCGCGATCTGCGCGGAACCTCATCCACGCGCGGCACGCAGCATCTCCCGCGCATGGTCCCGCGTCTTTTCCGTCAGCTCCACCCCGCCCAGCATGCGGGCGATCTCCTCCAGACGCTCCTCCTCGGAAAGGAGCGGCGACGGAGGTGTTCGTCCTCTCCCCGGCGATCCGCTTCACCACCCGGTAATGCCGGTCGCCGCAGCAGGCGATCTGCGGCAGATGGGTGATGCAGAGGACCTGATGGTGCCGGGAGACCTCCTTGAGCTTCTGGCCCACGATCTCCGCCGTCGCCCCCCCGATGCCGCTGTCCACCTCGTCGAAGACGATCGTCCCCACCGAACCGGTCCGGGCCAGCACCTTCTTCAGCGGCCAGCATGATCCGGGAGAGCTCCCCGCCGGAGGCGATCCCCCGGAGCGGCTTGAGCTCCTCGCCCGACGTTCGCCGAGAGGTAGAACTCCAGATCGTCCATTCCCTTTCTCGGTGAAGGCGCATCCCCTTCCGGCGGTTCGCGAAAGACGACCTCGAAGCGGGCGTTCTCCATCCGCAGCGTCCGGATCTCCGCTTCGATCGTCTCCCGCAGCGCGGCGGCCACCTCATGCCGCCTTCCGGAAAGGAGTTGCTGCCGCCTCGCATCATCCGCGCCTTTTCGATCGGCAATGGCCGCGACAAGTTCTCGATCTCCTCTTCGACCGAGGCGATGTTCCGCAGCTCCTCTTCCGCCTCGGCCTGTTTCGCGATGACCGCATCGAGGGTGCCGCCGTATTTCCGCTTCAGGCGGCCCAGAAGCTCCAGCCGCTCTTCGAGCGCCTCCATGCGGCGCCGGATCGAACGAAAGGCGGTTCGCGTAATCACGCAGGGTAAAGGCGGCCTCCTCGATCCGGTAGTAGAGTTCCTCCATCTCCTCCTCGGAGAGCTTGAAGGCGTGGGTCGATCTTCCGGATCTCTTTCACGGCCGAGGCCGCGCTGCGGAATTCCGCCAAGCACGGAAGCGCCCTTCCCGTAGAGGGTCTCGTATGCCGCCTCGGCGAGATCGATCAGCTTCTGGACATTGGCGAGGATCTTCTTCTCTTCCAGCAGCGCGGCATCCTCTCCCGCCCGGACTCCGCCTGCGAGATCTCGCCGATCTGAAAACGGAGGAGCTCTTCGCGCTCCTCTTTTTTTCTCCGGAGCTCCTGAAGCCCCGAAGTTTCTCTGTGAGCGAACGGTACCGGTCGTACGATTCCCGGTACGTCCGACCGGAGCGACAGCAGCCCGCCGAACTCGTCGAGGATGTCCGTGTGATTTTCGGGGTTCAAAATCATCTGGTGCTCGTGCTGCCCGCAGATATTGATCAGCGACTCGCCGATCGCCGCGAGCGACGCCAGGGAAGCCAGGGCGCCGTTGATGTACACCCTGTTCTTTCCGGAACGGGACACCACGCGGCGGACGATGAGTTCCTCGCCGTCGCCGAATCCCGAGTCTCGTTGATCTTTTTCCTCAACCCGTCCTGTCCGCGGATGTCAAAGAGCGCCTCCACGACGGCCGCATCCTCGAAGGATCGGATCATGTCGGCGTTCGCCCGGTCGCCCAAAAGAAGACCCACGGCGCCGATGATGATCGATTTGCCGGCGCCGGTCTCTCCGGAGATGACGTTGAGGCCCCCGTCGAAGGCCACCTTCAATTCATCGATGATGGCAAAATTACGGATGTTGAGTTCCGCGAGCATCTTGCCTCTTCCCGGCAGCCCCCGTCTGGGAGCCGCCCCATCCCAGTTTCGTCCTCAAGATCTCCAGATAGCCCCGGTGGGGCGAGGAGACCAGCGTGGTGAGTGCCGCGATTTCCGGATCGTGATGGTATCTCCCGGACTTCACGGTAAAGGAAACCTGTCCGTCGAGGGTCACGGTCGCCCCCTGCTCCAGCGTCCAGACGTCACCTGATCACCGCGCTTTCCGGCAGGATGATCGGCCGGTTCGTCAGGGTGTGGGGACAGATCGGGTTGATGATGATCGAATAGAGCTCGGGAAAGACGATGGGACCGCCGGCGGCGAGCGAATAGGCCGTCGAGCCGGTCGGCGTCGCGATGATGAGGCCGTCGGCCTTGAAGGTCGTCAGATAGCGATCGTCCACGGTCGTCTCGAGTTCCACGATCCGGGAGAGATTGCCCCGGTTGATGACGACATCGTTGAGGACCGTCCCTCCCGGTACGGCTTCCTCTGCCCCGTTGATCTCCACGTCGAGCATCATCCTCTTTTCGATCTGGAAATCCCCCGCGAGGATCACCTCCAGGGCGCTGAACATCTCGCCCAGGTTGACCTCGGTCAGATAGCCGAATACGCCGAGATTGATCCCCACGATGGGCACATCCCGGTCCTGGACCAGACGGGCCGTTCTGAGGATCGTCCCGTCCCCGCCGAAGACGACGAGCAGATCGACCAGCGATCCCAGCTTCCCTCTCTCCACGCCCGGAGCGCAGCGCCGATCTTCGCGGCGATCCCCTCTTCCAGATAGACATCCAGCCCGCGGGCCACCATCCAGTCGCGGAGCGAGGCGGTGCAGGCAGGCGATTGTTTCCTTGGCGATATTGGCGATGATTCCTACTTTTTTTATAAGCATCTAAACACCTTACAGAATATTTGCGGACATTCTCTATCACAAAATGATCCGGGTGTCCATGCGTATCATGTAACCTGATGCATGGGAGCAAACTTGTTCAAAAAAGAGCGTTCCTGAACAGAGAACGTCATGACGAACTCGTAAAAAGTCGTGCAAATGGGACGGCTTCGTAAAAAGGCCGCAGGCAAGGCGCGCAATCCTGAGGAATGAGGCGTACTATTGCGTACGCCGCAATGACGAAGGATGAAGCGTAACGCGGCGTCCGGACTTACGAAGCAGGCAGCCATAGGCCTTGACAGCACTCGGCAAGTGGGTTAGTGTCGCCCCTTCCCAAGGAGGGCATATGGGTTTACGCAAAGGGACTGCTCACATTTTCACGGTATCGGCTGATCGGTGCGCTGCCCGATCATTTCCCCGATTTCTTCAACGAACGGATCCGGCAAAACGCCTTTCAGACCGTCTGGCGCACCGCGGACGAAAAGGCGACGGGCTGGACCGGCCTGGAGGATCCCCTGGATACGGATTTCCCGTACGCCTCCTATGCCCAGGGACGTTACCTGCTCTTTTCCCTCCGCGTCGACCGGAAGTCCGTCGCGCCGGCCCTGCTCAGGCTCCGGATCATGGAGGCCGAACGGAAGCAGCTCGCGAAACCGGCCAGAAGAAACTCTACCGGGAGCAGCGGGAGGCGATCCGGGAGGCGGTGCGTCTCGAACTTCTCGGGCAGACCCTGCCCGTTCCCTCCTTTTTCGAAATCTGCTGGTCCGTGCCGGAGAATACGCTGATCTTCTGTTCCCTGTCCGACAAGGTGTTCGAAGAGCTCCAGGAGCTCTTCCGGGACTCTTTTCAGCTCACTCTTTGCCCCTATGTCCCCTGGGATTCACAGTCTGCGCGACAGGATCCAGCCGGATCCGGATGACAAGAAAGCGGCGGAGCCCCCTGCCCCACCCGCTTTTCCACCGGGCATCGATCCGCTGACGATCGGCCGGGAATTCCTCACCTGGCTCTGGTTCAAGAGCGAGGAGCGAAACGGGAGAGTCCTGATCCCGGGCGCCGGCGAAAGCGAGGTCTCTTTCATCCGGCGGCTGGTCCTCGAATCGGGAGACGGGGAGTACGCCGAAACGGTCGTCTGCCAGGGGATGCACGCCGATCTCAAGGAGGGCAAGGAGGCCCTGCGGCAGGGGAAGAAGATCACCGCGGCGCGCCTCCGCATCGCCCACGACAAAACCGAATGGGAATTCACCTTCAAGGCGGACCGTTTCCATTTCCAGTCCATGAAGCTGCCGACCCTCCCGGAAAACGACGGGGACGAGATCGACCGCGAGGGGCAACTCCTCGAACGGATCTACCTCATCGAAAAGGCGGCAGGGACGATGGATCTGCTGTTCCAGTCTTTCCTGGAGCGACGGCTTTCGAATGACTGGGAAGCGGAACTTTCCCGGATGCAGAC